>JAEUUX010000189.1 GCA_016787295.1 Chitinophagales bacterium | reverse complement strand
CGGGTAGTTGGTTGGTATCTATGCCAAATTCATTGCTGCCAGCGGTGGCGTATTCGTTGTTGATGGCGACTGTTTTTCCACTAAGGTCGAGTAGTGTGACGGTGGCTGTTTCGTCGGTGTTGGTGTTGTATTGTAGGGTGGTGTGGTTGCTCGTGGGGTTGGGGTATAGGGAGAGGGTGGGGGCAGGAGAGGAACTTGACATCTCAACTTTGCCATATCCACCACAAACACCATCAGGAGCAGGACAAACAATAGGTGCGGTACAACTACTGTAATTATTATTACCATTGTTCCAAGGCATGGTACTCAAAGTAAAGGCAGGAGACTGAAAACAAGCTACGGCAGCGCTTGGTGTAGGAATAAATTCATCGGCATTTCCATTGCAATAAGTGTTTTGAACACCTGTGCAATAGTCATATTGGCTTGTATTGAGCGGAGTAACAATTTTATGTACTTGATTAACAGTGCCTTCGAGCATAGTTGTTTTCATAAAACGCAACAAATCGGGAGACCATAGCATTTGAAGTGTTTCATTGGAGTCGCCAAAAGGAAGATATTGGCACGATACTCCCGTAATATGTCCTGCTCCGCGTGCTTCTACGAAATAATAGGAGTAGGGAGTGATAAAACTATCGGCTCGTATTGCAACAGGTGCCCCGCCATAATAAATTGGGTTGAGGTTATCGCAAAATTGTTTGCCTGAATAAAAAGGAGCGGCAGGGTCATACGTGCCATGAAAAATAAACAAAGGAACATTGTCGCTACTGTCCAAATAATTAACGTCAGTAGTAGCAGAACCCCACAAAATAGCTCCTTTAATACGGCTTCGATGGGTAGCTAAGTTGATATAAAAAGGATTAGTCAAAAAGTCGGAAGGAAAAGTACCTGCTAATACTTCATTTTTATCTAAACAACTCGCCACAAAAGAAGTAGCCGCTCCCAGACTATGTCCGCCGATGATAATTTTATTGGGATTAATTTTAAGAGCTGTTTGATTAGCTACCAAATAACTAATGGCATTATGAACATCCATCGCATTGGAATAAATTGTTCTATCTACACTTTTTCTTTTGCAATCTGCGGTGTTACATTGAGAAGCAATGGTTAGTGCTTCTAATAGATTAAACGCAACATCAGCTCTATAATCTATACTTACGACGACATAACCCCTGCGTGTGAAATCTTGCGCCCTTATTTGCCATTCAGGAGAAAAACGACGACGATTAGCACCATGACATAAGATAACTACAGGACGTTGGATATTTGTTTCTCCAACTAAATCCACAGGGCGATAAATATCCATTTTGACAGGAATTGCATTGCCATAAGCCGTACCATTAACGGGCCAAATTCTTTTTACGGTTTCATAAACGACTGTTGCACTGGGATTTTGTATATTATAACTAAGATCAAGAGGCGTATAATAAGGCATAATGGTATGAGAAACGTCAATGAATGATGGACATTGTGCAAAGATAGTTTGCTTAGATGAGCCAACTAATGCAGCCAGACAAAATAGAAAACGAATGTAAGATAAAAATTTCATAGAAAAAAAATTAAAAAAACACCGCCTACTCTATTCGCTTTTCGGCATACGCGCCCCTACTTTTTTATGAGGATGTTTGGGGGATTTTCCTTTGACAACTTGACTAATCTATTGTTCAAATGTATAACCTATAAAGGGGAAAACATGGAAAAACCTTACCAAAGTTGGGATATTTTTTTTGATTTTTTGTGCTTTTTTTGTGTTGGATTGGCAGGAACAAAAGAGTTGAGGTAGTGCTGAATAGGGTGTTGCAACTTATCGTTGTATGACTATGCGTTGGATATGTCGAGCTGTAGCGCTTTTTATTTCTACTAAATACATACCCGCTACTAAATTATTAGTTGGTAGGGAGAAATAAGTAGTTTGGTCTGTAATTGGCATGGTAGTACTATATACTATTTTGCCAGTGAGGTCAACTACTTGGACTTCTATATCAGTAGCATTATCACTTGTGGCAGTATATTCCACATTTATCCAATCAGTTGCAGGATTAGGATATAGTTTTATGCCATTTTCGGCAGCTACGGTATTGTCTAAGATATTGGTATATTTACCCGTGCTTGGATTAACATTACAAACACAAGAGGTATTAGTACTCCAGATAGGGTCATTAGCAGTTTCGGCACTACTACTGTTACCCAAGTAAGCATCGACAGTACCTGTTTTTGAGTTAGTTAAATTTTGTCCACTACCTTCGTTTAATCGCCAATTGCCAATCAAACCCGTTTCTGTACCTATTAATTGTGGTTTGCCTAACTGCGCACTAATGTCGGCTGATTTTTTGTTCCAAATGCGAATTTCATCAACAAAACCAACCATGCTCTGTTGTGCCACTCCATTTATGTCAGTAAATGCAGGACCAGTGCCATAGCCTCCAATGTAGAGAGGATTGCCACTATTGATATCGACATTCATAGTCCACCCACCGCTTGTTGATGTAGCGCCTATGTTTCCATAATCATTGGCATGATTAAGAGATTTAGTAACACTATTGTAGGTAACATAAAAGTGCATACATTGGTCTGTAGCTAATGTTCCGCTGCTTGTTCCAAAAGAATATTCTTTGGGATTGAACACTTTTATATTGCCATTTGACAGATAGAAGTTAAGCCCTTTGCCTGTATTGGCAGATGTAGCACTATTTTGATTAGTAAAGATAACACTACCATTGGGAGTGCCAGCAGGTATTTTTAACCACATTTCTATAGTCCAATCTCCCGTAATGGTTGCAAAAGGATTATTGATTTTAATAAAATCGTTGATAGTACCAAGGCTCAATTGGTTGCAATTGAGTGTGGCGGCAGGGGCAGGACAACGGCAAATATCAGTAGCTGTGTTGGTACGTGTAGGGTCGGTAGTTGTTACTGAGGTAGAAGTACCCAAATATCCATTATTGCCTTTGCCGGTCAAATCACTGATTGTTTGTCCCGATGTTTCATCAAACTTCCAATAGGCAGTTAGATAAGCACGGTTGGCAAATTCTACGCCATTCATGGAATTGTTTTGTATTTCGGTAGCATTTAGCACTCTTTTCCAGATTTGTACTTCGTCAATAGTGCCTACAAAGCCATTGATACCCGAACCAATTACGGCATCTTGCCCAATGATTAAGGCAGATGTGGTAGAAACATCGGCGTTGGCACCTGTAGTAGGATAATTACCCAAATAAGATGTTCCGTCAATAACAAACCAATACATATTACTTCTACGAGCAAGGGCAACATGGTGGCAAGTTCCATCTTTTAAGTTTGGGCTATTAGTAACGGCTGGTAAATCAGTTGCACCTACACGAGCAAACAATTTACCGTTTTCATCTATACCAACTATAAAACCATTACTTGTTGTACTTCTTTTAGAAATAATGGCTCTTTTACCAGTCACATTACTGGCTTTAATCCAGGCTGTTACGGTGAAATCACCCGTACCTAATGCCATAGGATTGGGTGTAATAGTTGTATTGTTGGGAATGGTTACTCTTTGGCTGCCATTAAAACTAAGTGCATAACAAGTAGAATTGGTAGTAAAGTTTGCTATAGTGCTATAGACACTAGCACCACCTCCACAAACTGTCTGCACTTGGAATTGATAAGTAGTAGCACTACTTAGTCCTGTTAAACTTAGCGTGCTTGTTGTGGCAGATACTGTAGTCCAAGTAGTAGCACCATTAGGTTTGTATTGTACATTATAACTAACTGCCCCACTAACAGCGCTCCAACTAAGTGTAGCTGTGTTGGTAGTGGGTGATGCTGTTAAATTGGTGGGAGTATTGCAAGGTGTAGAACAAGCCAAATAAGAACGATAAGCATTATTAGTACTAATGATGACTCCTTGTTGTTGAGGAGTAAACATATCTCTACATGGTTTGTCTCCATAAGACATTAAATTTCGCGGACTTGGAGGATTTGTTGCTAAAGCGATACTACAATTATCAACAGCAGTGCCAGTGTAGGAACATGTTGGATAAGCCGTAAAACCCACACCTCTATCGGCAGGAGTATCACATAAACGATCACCCGCAGTAGTACAATTAGAACAAGTACCAGTGCGCGGAACATTCTCATTATATAAATGGAATGTATGTAAAAGCCCAAAGTAATGCCCCATTTCATGAGCTAAGGTACTTCCATTAGTAGCACAAGCATTAGCCATAATAATTCGGTCATACGCTCCTGGAAAATAAGCATATCCACAAACAGGAGTACTGCCTGCTACAGCAGTATTCACAAAAAATATGTTGATAGTATTGCTTACCTCATTGCCACTTGCTAAAGCATTTTCTTGGCTATTATTAAAGTTATAATAGGTGCTATTGTTAACATACTTTGTACTACATAAAAAGAATTGAATATGCATACTGCTATATAGCGTATTCAAACGCGTAATAGCATTGTTTAGGTCTGTTGTAGATAGCCCGCCTGTGCCATCAGTTTGACGTACAATGATAGCAGTAATAGGAATATAGTCTATAGGGTCTGCTGCAATATCTGCCAAATCAAAATAAGGGGCATCTTGATAAATAAAATCTATGGCATCTATTTGTGCTTGAGTAGGATTGAACGCACACTCTGTTGTTTGAGCAAGTACTACAGCATCAATAAAAAGAAATAATAAAATAATGCAAAAATTTTTCATAAAAAGAGTAAAAAAACACCGCCTACTCTATTCGCTTTTCGGCATACGCGCCCCTACTTTTTTATGAGGATGTTCGGGGGATTTTCCTTTGACAACTTGACTAATCGATTTTTCAGATGTATAACCTATAAAGGGAAAAACATGGAAAAACCTTACCAAAGGCGGGATATTTTTTTGAAAAATTTTTGCACAAGTAGTAGATGGTATATAGTTTTTGGGTGGAGCAAGTCCTAAACCTTGTGCTACATTTTAATAACGACATTATTAGGTGGTATTTCTGAAAATAGCAACGATAAGAAAGCATTCAAATAAACCCTGAAAGGGTGATAGGTTTATAGCAAAAAAACGGAACAAAAAAAGGCATAAACCCCGACAGGGTGAAATGTGTCATGTTTTGTCGAATAATGTCACCCCGTCGGGGTTTATGTTAATTATTCTATTATTTTGAGGCTATAAACTTGTCACCCCGTCGGGGTTTTTATTATTTTGAGCTTGTAATCTTGTCAGTTAATCGGGTTGTTTTGATAATGACAAATAACAACCTTGATAAGGTCGTTATCAGATTGTCATTATCAAATATCAGGCATTTGTCATTTTTTTAGAACAACACAAGCTAAAACTACTTTCTAATGTCGGTATCAAAGTAATAGTAAAACTTAGAATGTGGGAATAATTAAGCCTTGTTTTGTTGTAAAGATGACAAGTTATAACAGGAATTTGTACTTTTGTGTTTGAAAAAGCCGCTGTTTAGCCACTAATAGCCACTACTGTATAAAAAAAAAAAAGACCTTTACGCAAAAAAAAACGCTTTTTTTGGTAAGGTTTTTAATAGTTTTTGACTTTATAGAGCAGAACGTTTTCTGGACAGTTGCTGGCATTCTTTTTTGTTTCACCTAAATAATGACTTATACGTATGAGCCGAAATCTACAATTTCCTACTAATCTTCTGCTGCCTTCATCATTGTTTATGCAAGTGCAATACGAACTGTTATTGGATAATGATACCAATGCAGCGGGCTATCCATTCCCATTGTTCGATAAACATATTCGTGAGCCTAACTGGGATTTTGTAATGAACTGTTATATATTGCAGTATCCACAATTTGCGAAAAGCGAAGGGCAAGAACAACACGAACTACTATCACAGGTGTTTTATGATGTGGCTGAAGATATTCAACGCGGTATTATTGCAAATACAGAAGACTTGACACCCGACACCTTGCAGAACAAAGTGGCTGCCATAATAGGGTCTTTAGATGGGGAAGAAGAAATACAGTTTGAAACAAAAATAACGGCATTTCCTGAGTTAAAACTATCTTCTTTAATAGAAGAAGAATTAACCCAATTTCAAAAATGGTATGGTCAATTATTGAGCGAATATCGGACAGAGATACTTAAAATGCTTTGCAAAAAGTTTCCTCAAGCAAATAAAGCTGACGGCGAAGATGCACTATCCGATGCAGAACTGATAGTTTGGTGGCGTTTAGTCCGACAAGAAATTGAACCCCAAACAGGGTTGGTATGGTATATCTATACTGTGGCTAAACGAAGGTATATTGAAAAACGAAACAAAGACAAAAACCAAACTGAATTAAATCATCATATAGCAGACGAAGCAAGCGATCCGTTTGAAGATGAGCTTAATCATAAACAATTGAATAATGCCATGAGTAAAATGAAAGAAAAGTACTACAAATGTTATGTGCTTCTTAATTTTTATTCTAAAGGGGGAAAAGTTACCAATTTTCCCGCATTTGATGGCATTAAACCTAAAAACAAACAATACAAAGAATGCCTTGACCGCCTAATGGCTTACTTCTTTGGCAATAAAAAATAATCTCCCAAACACCCCTCAAACCAATCTTTGTTAATAAAACTATCTGTAACATCGTTTTTTACCTCATTGTTTTCCATTATTAACTATCAAAACCCATAACAAAAAGCAAATAGTATGAAAACTGTATACGAAAAATATCAACAGGGCGAAACACTTACAGCACAAGAACAAGAACTTTTAATGTTGTTTTTATTGCGAAAAAAAGCTACTGCCGAAGATAAACAGTATTTTGCTCAATTAGTAGCAAACAAAAAAGCAAAGGAAGAACAAATTGCCACTTCTTCCAATACCGAAACCCCTCTGTCGGATACCGCCAAAGTATTTAAACTCTCCCGCACTGCTTGGTTACGCATAGCAGCAGTGGTATTATTGGCTTTGGGAGTGGCTTGGTGGCAATGGGGAGACCGTTCAGCAACAAGGACTCCCGCTTTGGCAAATGCACTACTTAAACAGGAACTGCAAAATGCCGATGTATTATCAACAGTTCGGGGGGATAATCAAACGCGAGAAAACGCTTTAGGGGCATTAAAAGCCTATTATGAAAGTGGTGAATATGGAAAAGCCTTAGAAGAATGTAACAAACTTTTGGCTTCCGAACCGCAACAAATCAATTATTTATATGCCAAAGCTTTGTGCCAAATACAATTACAACAAAACGAAGCAGCTATTACTACCCTAGAAACAGTAATAAAAAACAGTGGTACTGTGGTGAATGATGCTAAATGGACATTAGCTTTGCTATATATTCAACAAGCTAAAGAAGTTGCTGCATGTCCTTTGCTCAAGGAATTACAGGAAAATCATATCCGCAATACCACTAAACTTTTGTCAAAACTGCCTTGTCCATAGACCAATAATGCTTTAGTGTTGGTATTATTGGCTATTGCTTGGAACAAAAAACACAAAAAAACGGCTATTCCTGCCAAAGGAATAGCCGTTTTTGTAGTATACAATTCCAAAAAAAATGTTTGTTTAGCAAAGCACCTGTCAGTGTTGTAAATGTTTATCGCTCCATTTTCAAATCCATAAAATTGCCTTCCAACAATTGTTGGTCTTGGCAGGTCATCATGCGGGCAGGAAAATGTTTAATGGTATAAAAATCATGTGTTCCCACCACAATAGTCGTGGCAGTCTCCTTACAAATTTGATGTAGTAAATTAAAGATTTCATAAGATGTTTGTGGGTCTAAATTACCTGTTGGTTCGTCTGCCAGAATGATAGGAGGGTCGTTGAGCAAAGCCCGCGCAATGACTACACGTTGTTGCTCGCCTCCCGAAAGAAGATAAGGCATAGTATAGCGTTTGTGTGTGATATTAACTGCCGCCAGCACATTCCCAATTCGCTTATTAATTTCATTATTATCGCGCCAGTCGGTCGATTCGAGGGCAAAGCGCAAATTATCTTCTACATTTCTGTCCATCAATAGCTGAAAATCTTGAAAAATAATGCCCAACTTTCGACGAAGATAAGGCACTGTCCGCCAATCTAACATTTTCAGGTTAAAACCGGCTACTGTTCCTTCTCCTTTTTGCAAAGGTAATTCGCCATATAAGGTTTTCAATAAGCTACTTTTGCCTGATCCTGTTCTGCCAACTAAGTACACAAATTCTCCTTTGCGTACCTGTAACTGAACATCATGCAACACCGCTGTTTGTCGTTGGTTGATATTCGCATGATTAAGTTGTATGACCACAGGAGCTGCCTCTTGTGGTTTATTTTGTTCCCATTCGGGCAGATTAGTGTTTATTCTGTTCATAAAAAACGTTTTTTTTGTGTATAAAAAGTAATGCTATACCTATTCAGGTTGTACTTTGTTAATAAGGTGTCGGACATATCCCAAAAGTTTGGGGAGGTTTTTTTGTTTGATGGTTATTTATAGATGATATGGCGGTAGCTGTATTGTTTAAAGCCGTTCAAGACTTTCAAAATGATGTTGATAATGGCAATAACTTAATTTTTTACCCAAAAGAAGAAACATTTGGTTTTGTTGGATTAAAGAATACCAATACTTATTTTCTTTGTTTGTGTATATACAAGATAGTAGGCAAAACTAATACAGCCACAATGAGAACAGCATCAAAACCCCAGTTGTTTTTTTCTTCAATGGCATGGATATTTCCCACAAGCACAAAACTTCCCCAATTGACAGGATATCTTGTATTGAATTTTTGTTGAGTAAAATAATCGATTTTGGCATTTTGTAGTGCTATATCTTTGGGTTTTCCAAGTTTTAGATGATGATAAAAGTTTTGCATAATAACAGAAGTAGGTTCATCAGATAAGTTCCACAGACTCATCACAAGGCTATGGCAACCCGCAAAAGCAAAAGCACGTGCAAGGCTCATAATGCCTTCGCTTCGTTTTAAAGTGCCATTGCCGCTATTACAAGCGCTTAGGACTACCATTGTTGCTTTGAGTTGTTGTCCATAGAGGTCTGCTGCGGTAAGATAACAGGGTGCCTTATTAATATCTTTGTTAAAAGCTAATTTGGAGTTTAAGGGATTGTCGTCATCAATAATTCCGTGCATTGCCAAGTGTATGATACTATATTTTTGGGAGACTTTCCAAAAGTTGCTAAGGGTGGCTTGCTTGTTGAGGTATGCTTCTCCTTTCATTAAATCAGCAATATTTAGTGCTTCTACGGGAGCATGAGGCAATTGTCCTAAACTAGATCTGGTTGTTGAGGTTTCTGTTTGCAAATCATTGTTCAGCTCGGCGAGTAATTGTGGGTCTTTATAATCCAAACCAAAACTAACTGTTTTGAAATTAGCTACTTGTATGCTGTCTTGGGCATCAATTAGCTGCATAATGGTATAATTGTATGAAACAGCAAAACGTTTGAGAACCAATGGCATGGCTATATTTTGCCATGCTGGGATTTTAGTGTTATTATGCCATTGCTCTGGGGGGTGTTCTACTAAGATGTCAAAAGGTATGTAACCTAATTCTGCATCTGGAATAATAATTAATCTATTAACGTCGGTAGGTAAGGTGCTTATTACTTTTTTCAATAAACGTTCATACCAATAATGGGCTAGAATAGGATACTCATTAGTAGGAAGCATTTGTTGAGTTGCTATTAAAAAATCATTTAAACAGCTACTAAAGTCATTTTCTTTGGGAAATTCATAGTATTTAAATGAATTTTGGGTTAGCACAAATATATAGTAAGATTCGTTGCCTATATAATAACTGACCAATGCTTGATGAGGAACTAACAGTTGTTTTATTTTATCGACAGAAGGTATTTGGTTGGCATATTTGAGTTGAAAATAATTGGGATAATTATTTTCTAATTGAATTAAAAAATCTTGTCTTTGGTTATACAATTTAAATAAAGAGTCTTGCAGAGATGTGTTGTGTGGGTGTTGTGCTATAAGATTTTCTATGTGAGCAATACGATTAATAAAATTCTGGTCTTCGGAAATAATGCTATTAGGGATATTTGCAAGTTGTAAGGCTTGGATATTTTGTAAAAATTTTCTTAAAACAAAAGCTTTTCCTTTTTCTGCAAATAAAAATGCTTGTTCGGGTTTTTGGATAATGGTTACTTTTATAGCTAATTCATAAAATTTAGCTATTTTTTGGTTAAACGCAATGACAGATTCGTCACTTTGGATATTTTGTTGTATGTGTGTAATGAGGGTATCAATGCTTAGACAAGTATTGTAGGCGGCATCTAAGGCTTGTTCATTATTGTGTTGTTTTGCAATATGATAGAATGTTTGAGCTTTGGAAAACATAATGTTGAAAAGCAAGAGAGGATTTTCGATGGAGGCATTGTGTATTGAAGGATTGTCATCGAGTTTTTGATAATTAAATGTAAGTAAATAGTTCATTGATTTTTGATAGGCTTCGAGGCTGGCTGTATCTTTGCCTTGCAAGAAAAAAACATCTCCTATATTGTCATAATACGAAGCATTGTTCATATTATTGCTTAGATGGTGGATTTGGTAAATTTGTTTAGAAGTATTTAAGGCAGCAATAGCTTCGTCATATAGCCCTAAGTCTTTTTTTACAATAGCTACATTAGCCCAGTCACCTGCTAAATTAAAACTAAAGTTAGGGTTGCTTTGGTTATATTTGATAGCTTCTTGTAGATATTGTAAGGCTATGTAAGGTTGTTTTAGTTTGCGGTATGTAATACCTAAAAGACTAACACAATGCATGTAAGCAGGTATATCATGGCATTGTTTGTACATTTCTTGAGCAATTAAATAATTGGGTAGAGCTTTTTCATGCGTTTCGGTTTGGGCATGAGCAAGTCCTTTGGCAACATAGCAATTAGCCGCTAAGTACTGACTATAACATTCATAAAAACGCAACGATTTGTTGGCATATCGTTCTGTTTTTTCAGCATCACCCAATCCACAAGCTATTCCACTTAGCAGTAAATAATAGTTAGCTAAGGTGGTGTCATTAGGCGTTTTTTTGTGTTCTTCAATGTTTATCAAATCCTCGATAAGAGGCATGGCAGTGCGATAGTTTCGCATACTTTCGTGAGCAAGTACAATAACATAGCGAGTATATTGTGTGTCTTTGTGATCATTGCCCAATAATAGTTTTTGTCTTTGCAATGTTTTGTTAAAATAATACAATGCCGAGTCATTGAAGTCGGCATAGTAATAGCCTTTCCCTATTTTGTAATATAGTTGTGCAAATGTCAAAGATAAAGAGTCTTGCTGTTGGCGTTGTTTGCAACGTAGTAAGACCTCTAATCCTTCTAAATTGCGATTTTTGTCAAAGAGCGAGTCGGCTTTTTCTATGGCGCAAAAAATTTCTTGTTCGCCTTTTTGAGCTAATGCAAAATGAGATAGCAACAGTAAAATAAGAAATGATGGGGCATGGAATTTCATGGGGTAAAATTTTTAGTATCTTGTAAGCAATTAACTTGTTAAACGAAAAATGTTATTATAAATTTTGTAGAAAAACAAAAAAGATATTTTTTTTTAAAACTCACCTAAAAATGCTTGAACTTTTTGTCAAATTTATAAGGAAGGTTTTTTGTTGCGAAGGTAAGAAGGTTTTTTAAAAAACTATAGCATTTTAGCTTTTTTTTGATAATTATCTACTTATGGAGGCTAATTTTTGATTTTTGGAGATAAATACTACTTGTAAATTTGTTTTTGATATGCTTTTATCAATAGTATATTAAAAGAATAAACACCGTTGAAGGCATGGAATGCCTCAACGGTGTTTTCAACGAGATGCGATGTATTTTATTGATGATTTAGTTCGAAAGTGCTAAGTTGTAGCATGTTAGCTTTGAAGTAACAAAACTTGATTTAACTATTATGGATTTATAAGTACATTGATGTAGCATAATGATTAATTTTTTAACAAAAAGTTTATGGTTTAACAATCTTTTGAATCTGATTTGTTAGGTTGTTTTGAGAATGTAGTATATACATTCCAGTTGGAAGATTCTGTAGTCCTTGGATTTCAAAAAGATGTTCAGCCGTTACCAAATCAGAAGATTGCCATATTGCTTGCCCATTTAGATTGTATAGTGTTGTGGTGTTGGGTGAGTACATTACTATTGTTTGTAATTGCTCTTGTTTATTAGCTCCATTTATTAGGTAGTGTATTGCTCCACAGGGATTGACAACACCATGAGAGCTATTGGGAAGATTGGCAAATGAAGCCGTTTGAAGAATGGCATCTTTGACTGTTATTGCGTCAAAAGTATTTTGATAAGTATATAATAAAGCCGCAATAGCCGTTATATAGGCAGTAGCCATTGATGTGCCGCTTTTATAGGCATACATATTGTTGGGAATGGTGCTTTTTATATTATCACCAGGAGCGGCAATGTGTGTAGTATTGCTTCCATAATTGGTGAACCATGATTGATTATTGTTGCAATCAACAGACATAACAGAAAGCAAATTGGCACTATTAAAACTAGAAGGATAATGAGGTACTATATCGGTATTGGTCATATCGTTTCCTGCTGAGGCAACTACTAAAACTTGATTACTCGCAGCTATGTCAATAGCATATTGTAGAGGATGTGCTATGCCATTCATAGCAGGCATTATATAATAGGTTCCCAAACTAAGATTGATAACCTTTGCTCCATTACTATTGGCATAGTCAATAGCTCTGATAGTATTCCAGAGTGTGCCATATCCAGTACTATCTTGTGTTTTGAGATTCATAATAGCAACATTATTAGCTATTTGATACTGAGAAAATACCTGATACATAATACCTGCCAAATGCGTGCCATGACTATTGGGGTCGAGGTTATGGGGATTATCATCAACAAAATTCCAACCATTAGTATCATCAACAAAACCATTTGCATCATCATCAATGCCATTACTGATTTCGTTTGTATTAGCCCAGAAACGCGCATCTGATAAACCCTGATGTGTAGTATCAATGCCTGTATCCACCAACGCTATTTTTATGTTTGTCCCCTGATTCGTAGGATAATCGCAAATGCTATAGCAATTGTAGGTTGTAGTAGAATAATCGTTGTTTCCTACAAATAATGTATCATTCAATCCAAAACTTTGTATTTTGGTTTTAGCAGTGCCGGTATTTTGATGATCTTCTTCAATGCCATGTAAAGAATTGTTGGCAGCATCAAATAAGGGAGATTCCCATAAACGCGACCGAGAGGGATATGAAATGCCTACTTCTGTCGCATGTAGGGCGCTTTTTACAGAATCGATATATTGTTGAGGGGTGGTAGGAGAAAACGCAATAACAATTTGGTGGTTATTTTGTGAAAATATGTTGAGACTATAAAAAAGGGTCAATATACATAGCAAGAACCCAAAAAAAGTTTTTTTCATCGGTAAATAATTAGTAGATGTATAAATAGAGTTACAAAAGCGATGAGTAGAAAAAGGAAAGAGCGAATTTTAGGGTTATGGGTATTTTGATTTGATGATGATGATGTTTGGAAAATGAAATTTAGGCACTTAATTCCAACTGATTTTTAATTAGTTGATAATAGTAACCTTTTTGTTGAGCTAATTGTGTATGACTACCAATTTCTACTATTTTCCCTTGATGTAGGGTAATAATTTGGTCGGCATTTTTAACAGTACTTAGGCGGTGTGCAATAACAACAACTGTTTTCCCTTTATAAAATTGTTGAAGATTTTCGGTTATGACTCTTTCATTGTTGGCATCTAAGGAACTTGTTGCTTCATCGAAGAAAAGACATTCTGGATTTTTATAAACGGCTCTTGCGATAAGAATACGTTGTTTTTGTCCGCCACTTAACTCAATTCCTGCCTTACCTATTTTGGTATGTACGCCCAACGGTAGTCCATCAATAAATGAACTTAGACATGCCATTTGACAAACCTTTTCCAGATATTGGTAATCAATGGTTTGTTTTCCTAATGCAATATTTTCTGCAATAGTACCACTAAAGATGTGACCTTCTTGTAGTACAATGCCGCAGATGTCGCGCCATTTATCAGGGTTAATTTCGCAAATATTAGTGTCATCGATGATTATTGTACCATTTTGTGGAGCATAAAAATTGAGTAAAAGTTTTAATAAAGTAGTTTTTCCGCTACCGCTTTCGCCCACAATAGCCGTTACTTTACCTGCTGGAATGTTTAAAGATATATTCTGTAAAACAAATGGAGCATGGCTTCCGTCATACTTAAAAGAAACATTGTCGAATTGTATGCCTTTTTCTAAGTTGGTCAGTACATTTATTTTTCGATCAACGTTTTCGTTTTCTTTGCGTTGAATTTCATCTAAACGAGAGAAAGCAATTTTGGCATCTTGAGCAGAACGAAAAAAGTCGATAAAACTTTGTAACGGTTGACTAAGTTGTCCCATAATATAGCTGATGCTCATCATTGCTCCTAATGTTAGCTGGCCTTCAATAACCCAATAGGCACAAAGACCTGTAATAATAATGCCTTTTAGTTGATTAATGCCATACGCACCCACTTGTTGATGATAATACAAACGCGTTGCTGCAACATTCAGATAATATAACTTTTGCTGGAAATTGCTAAGTTGCTGTATTTTGCCTGCTTGAGCATTGTTGATTTTTATTTCTGTCATGCCCATGATGGTTTCTGTAATAACATTGCGATTTTCGGCTTTTATATGAAACCGAGCATAATCAATAATTTGGCGTTTGCCTAAAAATAGCCATACCCAAGCCGTAGACATAACACTAAGTAGCATAAAAAGACCAAAAGCATAGATATTGTAGGAAGCAAGTGTATAGGATAGGAATACAAACGTGAATAAAGAAAAAATAAACTGTACTACCATATAACTTAAAAATTCTTCTATGCGATTGTGGTCGTCTAACCTTTGTATGATGTCGGTATAGAGTCTGTTATCGAAAAAGTTGATGGGTAGTTTTACCAACTTTTTAACAAAGTCTAAAATAATATCCATACTTAACTGGGTACTCAGATGAACCGATACCATACCCCGCAACCAATCAGCAACTAACTGACTGACAAACAAAACTACTTGTGCCAATAATACCCAAAATACAATGTTAATATCTTTTTTGGAGACACCATTGTCGATCATGTAGGATAATAAATAGGGGAAAAGCCATGTAGCTAAACTTGCAAGTATCAGCAACAAACTTATACCTATTAATTTGCTTTTTTGGGGAATAAGGTGTTTGTGTAAAAAACTAAAAATTCGTCGCAATTGATTTTCTTCCGAGATTTGTGGCACAAGCGCATTAAAGTTACCAGCAGGTTCTAATAACAAAGCAACGCCTTTATTGCTGTTGGGTTGCCATTGTTTTTTGAAATCTTCTTCAGAAAGTTTTATGTTACCATAACCAGGATCCGCAATGTAGAATAGTTTTTTAGTGGGAACTATTTTATATAATACCACAAAATGCTCTTGATTCCAATGCAAAATACAAGGCAAGGGCATCTTGTACAGCTCTTCTATTGTTAGAAAAGCTGCCAAAGTTGAAAAACCTGTTTCTTTGGCTCCTTTAGAAATGTCGTGTAGGGTTACACCCGAACGGTTAATATTACATTTCTGCCGCAATTCTGCCATCGAATAGTTTTTTCCGTAATGATGCAATATCATTTTGAGACAGCTTGGTCCGCAATCAAGCACCTCCAATTGATGATAAAACTTGAATTTTGCCATGATAAAACAATTGTGATTTTTTAGAGATGTGTAGCTAAAAACCGTTGTAAAACGATATTTTTCTTCTTGTTTTCGTCAAAATCGTTTACACAATAATCAACCCCAATGTGTTCTATGGCTTGTTGTGAACACCCCCCCCCACAAATAGGAAGTATGGCACATTCCAAACAAGGTTTGTTTTGAAGTTTAATTTGCATTCTACTATAGAATTTGTCATTCCAAGTAATAGACCCATCAGAGTGTAATTCTCCTTCTTTGTTGCCAGATTTAAAATCGCGAGCCGTACACTTGAACACCTCACCATTGTAGTTAATAGTAGCATGGTTATTTTTGTCAGCATAGCAAGAGTTTCTCACAGAATCTATAAGAATATCTTGAGCTGTATTGAAACCTGCTTTTTTGGCTAAATTAATGAAGGTATTAACTTTCGTTCCTAATGACTTATCTGTTTCTTGCCAAACTTTATGCAATGAAATGGTGATATTTTGTTTGCCTTCAGGTGTAAGCAATGTTAAATCTTCTAAAATACTAGTTAAATTGTCTAAATTATGCGCTGTATAGTTAATTCGCACGGTCACAGGTAAACCATTATTAGCTAATAGAATGATGTTTTGAACAATATCATCATAAGAGCCACGTTTTTTAGATACAAAACGAATGGTATCATGGTGTTCCTTATCCCCATCTAATGTGATTTGAAAATGATTGACAGATAGTTCTTTGAAAGTATCTACCATATTGGGTTTTATGAGAAAACCATTGGTTGTAAAATCCGCCTGAAAATTAAGCCCATGTTTTTGGGTAATTTGATTAGCGTATTTAAGTAATGGCACTACTACTTTATCATAATATAACAATGGCTCTCCACCAAAAAAAGATACTATAAATTCTTTAAGAGATGGTTTATTTTCTACAACATACTTGATATGCTGACTAACTTTTTCTAAGGTAGTTGCATCCATTTTGGAATCTTTGATGTGTGTTTCGTAACAATACCAACATTTAAAATTGCAGTTCATTGTAGGATTAACGATAAGTATATATCTATCTTCCTGCTTGTCAACGCTGTCGATTAACTGACTCACTTTGTCAATTTCGTTGGTGTTATCTTCCACTACAAAACCATTATCGACCAATGCTTGATAGAAACTTGGGTGTATTGCGTCCAAAGATGCTATGCCGTATTGTTGCGCTGATTGAATGAGTTCATATAGCAAAAATTCTAACAATAGATATTGGTTAGTATAGGCATTGTAAGCTATTATTTTTCCTTCATAAGGAATATAGGTATTAAATTGACTAAATTTCATAAGAACATAATTTTGAAGTTTAATAATAAAAACTGGGTAAAAACTTATTATAGCTTAATACCCAGTTTAAAGCTAAATTAGGTGCTTTTTACTGTACTAACAGACGTTATTAACACAAATAGAACCACAATTTTTGTTAGTACCTATCACTGCTGATGAGGAACTACTAAGTACTGCAAAACCACCTACTAATTGACCTTGTTGAGTTTCCTCAATGGCTTGAACTTCAAGCGAAAGGCTTGACAAAGAAGTTTGCTCTTTCATAAGAAAAAAATAAAAAAAAGTTAAATCCCTACTCTGTTATGTCGGCTTTTCGGGTTGGGCCGTTTATATTTCATTGTACAATAAAAGCGCACCAAAATTAACTGTGTTAAGGTTAATTACCAATTCGTTGTTTTTCTTCTTTGTTGTTTTGTTCTATGGCACGAGGATTAAAACTCTTGCCACTACTAAAACTATAAGAAAAACTAATGTTTATAGTTCTGGTTGGATGTTTTTGATGGATATCTATTACCATATCGTCGTAATTGGTCGTTATTTTGGTACGAACAGTATTTAAAATGTCGAGCAGGCTAATGTTCAATTTGCCACGTTGTTGCAATAGTTTTTGAGAAAAAGTTAGGTCTACACCTGATATATACCGTATTTTGTAGATACTGCCAGAACTGGGAGATAGATAATAAGCACTAAGTGTCAAGTTGCTATTTTTGCCAAGGTTTAGCTCATGTGTGCTTTGAATAAGAAAATTGGCACGAGCATTTACATAACTATCAATGACAAATTTTTTGTACAATAGGCTTCCTCTACTATTGGTGCTCCACCATTTAGTAATTTTAGCATTGCCGCTGAGATCTATCCCTGTTTCATAACTGCCATCAAAATTATCATGCGTAAAGGCAACCATATTGTTGGGTAATGAAACCGCTATTTGGGAATCTAAGTCTTTAATATGGTTGTAATAAACTGAAAACTGATAACTATTGTGGTACACATAGCCTATCTCGAAACTTGTCGTATAGGCAGGTTTAAGGTTAGGATTACCCATTACACTTTGATAATTGTCTATTCTGAGGCGATAAGGATTAAGCTCATTAAAAGCAGGGCGACTAATGCGTCTCGACTGATTGAAATACAGTGTATTACCTTTGGTAGCATCAAGTTTATACTCTATGGCTACTGATGGAAATATACCTAAATAGTATCGTGTAAAACTTTCGTTGGAAGACAAAGAGTTACCTTCGGAAGTGGTATGTTCTAACCTAACTCCCATTGTTAAATCCCATTTTTTCAATGCTTGGTGGAAAGAACCATAAAGGGCAGCAATTTTTTCATCATACAAAAAGTGATTAGAAGCCGCAACATCAACTTGCCATATATTATCCCGATAATTTTCGGTCAAAAGTTCGTTGTCACGTGCTATCCAACTGTATTTGCTGCCCATTTTCCATTCTCTACCTTTGGGACGCACCAATTTATAGTCTACTTGTGCTGTATAGATATTGGTTCCACTAGGATTGGTGTTTCTATAAACCGAGTCGGCTATGGCATTGCTATAATTAGCTTGAAAATTATTGGCATTGTCTGATTCGGCTTTCGTATAATCAGCAATCACCTTTAACAAAGATCCCAATGTATCCGTATTCAAAAGGTAATTAAAAGTAGTGGCAGAATGATATTTTTTACCATTATTCTTGCTATTGGCGACTCCCGTAATAGCTTCATTAGTCATATTGTAGGTTACGTCGGTATTAAAATCATTGTATCCATTGGTGAAATTGCCCATTGTTTGTATTCCTATGCTTTGTTTGGGAGAGATAGCGTAATTAATACTTGTTCTAAAGTTGTTTCTTTTCCATGACTCAATATCTTCTATATGTGTAATGTAGTTTTCTTGGGTAGGATAAGCAATTTTAGTATCTGCAAACCAATTAGTTTTGTCATACGCATAATTATAGCTATTTTGGAGGGTTATTTTTTTAAATTTATAATTCAAATTGAAACCCACATCACTATAACCGTACTTTCCTTGTGGCATATATTCGGCGTTTAGACTGCCGTTTAAACTGTCTTTTTTTACTTTTTTTAAGACAATATTAATTATCCCTCCTGTGCCTTCGGCATCAAATTCGGCGCTTGGATTGCGAATAACTTCAATACTGCCAATTTCTTCGGATTTAAGGCTTTGCAAAAAGGCTGTCAATTCGGCTTGTGTCATTTGTTGTAGCACATTGTTAACCATTACACCCACACTTTGATTGCCTTTAATGCTTATAGTTCCGTTGTTGGATACCCAAACTCCCGGCGTTTTTTGTAACACTCCCAAAGCAGTATTGCCTTGTGATAGATAAGAATTTTCTATATTTACAATGTATCGGTCTGCTTTGCGAGTAATGGTAGGAGCTTTTACTACTACTTCCTTAAGCAAGGTCATGTCTTCTTCCAACAAAAATTGCAGTAAATTAGAGGTGTCTTCTAACTTAATGGTTTGCTTTAATATTTTATAACCAACAGAACTTATAACTAACTGATATTTTTGAGGTTCTGAACAATTACAAGAAAGCAAAAAGTTGCCTAATGTATCAGTAGTAGTTACATTTACCAAAACACTGTCTTGCTGAAATAAGGCTACCGAAGCAAACAAAATAGGCTCTTTACTAAAAGAAGCTACTGTTCCTTGAATATTGTTGGTTTGGCTAAAAACAAATTGCATCGATAAACTCAATAAAAATAAAATAAAAGAAATGTACTTCATAATAGTCAAATATTAAAAAATTAAAAAAATAAATTACTATTTTTGTCTAATAGTATGATGAGAAAATCAAAAAAAGATTACTATTTTTTTAAAAATCAACATTTTTACACAATAATATAATATAAAAATCAAAAAAAGATTACAAAACTTTCAAAAAAATAAAAAATAATTTAAATTTATTGTTTGATAGTATAATATAAAAATCAAAAAAAGATTACAAAACTTTCAAAAAAATAAAAATAAATTTTAGCACTTTCAAAAACAAGATACTCCTCAACTTTAATGACATGCTCATAAAAGCCAACAAGAGGTAAAAGATTCCTTAACAAACCACAAAATCTTTGTTTTAGCACGTTATAAAGCTATAATTTAGGGCGAATAGAAAAAAACTGTAGTTTTTTATAAAATTCGAGGCGATTTTTGGTAATCTTGAGTTGATTGGAGTATTATACAAGAAAAAATTTTGATAAACGACGAAAACTACTTACCTTTATGGCAACAAATCAATTTACAAGTAATCAGTATAATAATATGGTTTCATACGAAATAATGGAACGAATCAAAGACGAATTGATAAACGAACGCCATAGCAAATTATTTAGTATGCACATTGTAACCAACCAAATAGGTGTGCTGAAAAGTTACATGATGTATAATGCTACCCTCACCGAAAATGAGGCAGAATATCTTATCGATATATTGTTCCAATCTGTACAAGATGGCATTGTTTCGGCTAAAATAACTTTGGCTGAAATAAACGCGCCTGACTATTGGCTGAAGTGTGCTGAACAGTTGATAGAAAATCACGAAAAAATAACGAAAGGCAACTTCGAGTTAAGTAAATATGTTTTTGAACAGATGCTTTCCGAGCTGAGACAAGGAAATGAACAATTGTTTGAAAGAACTTTTGTGTTGCATTATGAAAAATGTGTAACTTGGCTACAGCGCGAATATCCTAAAGCCAATATAGACGACTTGGTAGATGCTACCATAGATGCCAATATCGAATTTAGGAGAAAACTTATCGAAGGAAAAATTAAATACGGAAATATGGAATTTTTGTTTACATTAATGGCAAAACAACATTACCAGAGAATGTTACAAAAACAAAAGATTTTCACTTTGGTCGATTATTACACCCATCCCATCATTGTGGCAGATATAGACTATCCCGAAATCGATGACCAAATGATAATTAATGCTGAGAAAGCATTGCAAGAGTTATGCGAACAATGCAGAACACTTCTTACAAAATACATTATTGAAGGAAGACGTTTGGTTGATATGATAAAAGAATTTGGGTACAAGGATAAAAATGGTATTAACAAACGAAAATATGATTGCCTCCAAAAATTACGTCAACACTTCTATGCACTTGCCAAAAATTAAACTTCTATCTTTCTATATATAAACCTTAACAACATTTCTATGTACTTGTCAAAAAAATAAGCTTCTACTTTATAAATAACTTCTAATAACGCTTTTAAATAAAAAATAACAATGAAAGATATAGTAGACAAATATAAAAACAATGAACAACTTTCAGATGTAGAGCAACAAACGTTGTTGCAAACTATTTTGGAAGTTAAAGGCAATCGAGAACGCCGTAAACATTATCAGCAACTCATTGATGCTCAAAAACAAAACCCCCAAACCAATGTAGATGCTCCAAATGATGACTCGAAAGACGAGCCACAACAACGAGATTGGAGAATTTGGTTGATTATTGTTGCTGCATTGTTGATACTTGTGCCTTTTCTTATCTTGCAAAATATACCCGACAAACCCCAAGAAATAGCAGATAGGTATATACTCAATGTTGATAATGATGCGAGTTATCTAAGAGGAAACGATAACAATGAAGCGTCTCCTGATCAATACTATAAAAATGGCTTGTATTATCTTAAAGAAAAAAAATATGAACAGGTTGTTGCCCAACTACGAAAAGTTGAATCGAGTATTTATTGGAGTGATGCGAAATGGTATCTGGCAATTGCCTACGTCAAACAATATGACTACGAAAAGGCTTGTGTTATTTTGCAAATGATCAATACCAACGAACCTAAAGTTATGGAGTTGATGGAGGTATTAAAGTGTTTGTAAAAAAGAAGATTTGCCTTTTTCTTAATATATTTCAAAAAAAAACGGCTAAAACCCTCCAATGGGCTTTAGCCGTTTTTTGTTTTTGCGTATTAGTCTAAAAAGCGATAAACACTATGCAAATAGTTGCTTAGAACGCATAACGCACACCAATTTGTCCTTGCCAACGAGAGCTAACAACGCCAGAGTCGTCAATAGATTTAATGTCTGTATCACCTGTTTTGGTGAAATTAAAGGTAGGCACTAAGAAATCGGCATTAGCAGGGTCGGTGCTTTTGAAACCTTTGAAATCGATAAGACGATAGGCATCATTAGACACAAAATATTGTCTACCCCATTTAGCATTTAATAAATTACCGAAGTTAAACACGTCAAACGTAATTTCTAAACGGTGTTTGGTATTGTTTTTAGTGTTGATATAAAATTCTTGTGCCAAACGAAGGTCAAAATTGTGGGTAAAGGGCATACGCGACGCATTGCGTTCGGCATACTGACCGCGATTGTTGCTCAAATATGGGTCATTGTTGATGAAAGCATCTAAAGCTGTCCATTGTTCTGCTGCTGTAACCGTATCAGCAGTGGCTCCGCTACCTACTACATATTGCACCAAATTGATGTCGCTGGCGGTTGCTGGAATGTAAATCAAATCGTTGTCGCTGTTATCTTCGCGGTTGATGTTGCCCGCATAGACATACGAAAATGGCAAACCAGACTGTCCTGTATAAACCAATGTAAATGTGGTGGAGGCGTGTTTCAAATAGTCTAAACGATAAGAAACATAACCCACAATGCGGTGTCCAAGGTCAAAATCAGATACACTCAAATCGAGGTTGTTGCGGCCATTTACGTTTTCCATAAAACGCCATTGAGAAGAGTTTTGAGACGACGTAACATCGTTCAAAGCCATAGATTTGCCATACGTATAGGCAATGCTGGCTGCAAAACCTTTATCAAATTGTTTTTGCAATTGTGCGGTTAAGTTATAGCTATAGCCTTGATTGGTGTTGGCTGCTAAAAATACATCACCACCATATTTTGAATCGATAGCAGTGGGGTCTATCACAGGGCGATTGTCGGGATAATTGCCACCCAATTCGTAGCTAAATGGGCGATTATTGACGTTGTAATACACTACATTGTTCAAAGTTTTGCTATACATACCTTCTAAGGTAGCTACCAAGCCCCAAGGCAATTGGTGGTCGATACCCAAGTTGATACGAGCAATTTGGGGATATTTGAAGTCTTTGGTAAAGATGTTCATTTCACCTTGTGGTTTGGCATCGGTGCTACCAAAATCGGCTTGGGTATATTGTGCATTGGGATCGGGAATAAAAGTAAAAGTAGAATCCAATTGGTTTTGCAATTTGCGAACGCCACCAATGGTCAAACCGTTATTGGTATAAGCACCACCTGCCCACACAAAAGGCAAACGGCTGGTGAATATACCCGCACCACCGCGCACTTGCAATTTGCGGTTGCCCAAAACGTCCCAATTGAAACCAACACGTGGCGAAAACATGAGTTGCGCCGTTGGCATCACACCCGACTCGGCATCAGCCAACAAATCTTTTACTACATTGCCCGAATATTCGTCGGTAGTATTGGCGTAGGCTTCTTGGATTTTTACCAAAGCCGTGTCGTTGAAATAGGCATCAATCGCAGGTTGTTGTGTGAAAATAGGTACATCTAAACGCAAACCTGCCGTAACTTTCAAACGTTTGGTCACGTCCATTTCGTCTTGTATATATACACCCAACTGCATGGCGTTGAACTCGGCTGCCGCAGCAGAACCGTCACCCGTTTTGTCGTCTACCAACGAATAAGAGTGGTCATATTGGCGTGGTAAAGCATTGTTCAAGAAATCGTTGATAGAGTTGTATTCGTATTGACCATAGTTTTGACGAATAAACAAATTGTAGAACTTGTAAAATTCGTTGTGTGTGCCGATGGTAAAAATGTGTTTGCCTTTGTAGAAACTAAAATTGTCGGTAAGGGTCAAGATATTTTGGTTCAAAGCGTTGGCAGCAGAGAATGGCTCGCTACCAAAGCGGATACGTCCATTGCCGTCGCGGATAATCACCGCAGGGAAATCGCCACCCAAGGGGTCGCGGTCGTCGCGCACCGAAGTATAACCAATAATTAGGTTGTTAGAGGCTCGGTTGCTGATGGTGCTTTTCAGTTCCAAAGCGGTAGAGTTGGTAGCAGATGGAAAAAACTCTGCATAGTTAGAGAAGTTGATGTCGGTCACACTATTCGAAAGTGGCTTTTCGGCTGTACCTTTTGTATAGCTATGGCGCAACATCAAGCGATGGTTTTTGTGAACATTCCAATCCAAACGTACCAAAAACTTGTCACTATTGTTGCGGCGTGTGCTACCGTCATAGCTGCCGGGGTCGTACCCAAACGACTGCAAACGGTTAATAATGTCTCCCAAACGGCTGTTGAGGGTATCCAAAGTGTTGTCTTTGTCGCGGCTACTGCCCGAATAAGTACTTAGGTCGTAAGGCTGTGGTGTTTCTTCGCGCGAAAATTCACCATTGAAGAAAAAGAACAATTTGTTTTTGATAAGTGGTCCTCCAACACGGAAACCCACTGCTTTGGTCGAAAAATCGGGCAATTTGGTGCGTTCGGTTGTTTCGAGGTCGGTGGGAGTTTTGCCTGCTAAGTCTTGGTTGCGCATCCAAGTATAGACCGAACCTTCAAAATTGTTTTTACCACTTTTGGTAACGGCATTGATACCGCCACCTGCAAAACCGCCATAACGCACGTCAAAAGGAGCAATGACAATTTGAAACTCTTCAATCGCATCTAAACTGAAAGGCGAAGTGCCTGCTTGACCGCCATTGGTGCCACTTGCCGACAAACCAAAAACGTCGTTATTAATAGCTCCATCAATAAAAATGGAGTTGTAGCGGTTGTTCATACCAGCAATAGAAATCGCCCCACTTCCGTTCACAGAAGCTTGGGGCGTTAGGCGTGTGTAGTCGTTTAGGTCACGATTTAGGGTAGGAAGGCTGGCAATTTGTTGGCGACCGATATTTGTTTCGGCACCATTGCGCTCACCGTCAATCAAAGCATTACGATTAGCTATCACATCAACCGTTCCCAATTCCATAGCTTTTTCTTGCAAAATGATGTCCAATTTAAGCATCTGACCCAAAGTCAAGTAAACGCTATTTACTGTTTGGTCTTCATAGCCCACATAAGAAACTTTTACTTGGTAAGGACCTCCCACATTCAAATTCAAGAGGGCATAGCGTCCATCGATGTTAGTAGTAGTTCTGTACTCAGTGCCTGTTGGGGTATGCACCAATAAAACTGCTGCATCTACCAAAGTTTCGCCTTTGGCATCGCTTACTGTTCCGCCCAAAGCGGCTGTTGTGCTACCTTGCGCAAATAACTGCTGGGCAGCACCCAAAAATACAAAAACACAAAACAAAATGTGTACAAATTGTTGTTTCATAAACTTAACAGATAGAATAAAATTACCAGATTAGTTGAATTTTGGGGCAAAGGTAGGTCGTTTTTCTGAACTATACGGATTTCCCAATGTTAAGTTATTGTTAAGTTATTGGCTATCTGTTTATCATTAAACTTATGAGTCCGCAAAAATGACCTTGCAGACTTGCAAAATGACTTTGCAGACCTGCAAAATGACCTTGCAGACCTGCAAAATGACCTTGCAGACTTGCAAAATGACTTTGCAGACTTGCAAAATGACTTTGCAGACTTGCAAAATGACTTTGCAGACTTGCAAAATGACTTTGCAGACTTGCAAAATGACTTTGCAGACTTACAAATGACCTTGCAGACCTGCAAAATGACCTTGCAGACTTGCAAAATGACCTTGCAGACTTGCAAAATGACCTTGCAGACTTGCAAAATGACTTTGCAGACTTGCAAAATGACTTTGCAGACCTGCAAAATGACTTTGCAGACTTGCAAAATGACTTTGCAGACCTGCAAAATGACTTTGCAGACTTGCAAAATGACTTTGCAGACTTACAAATGACCTTGCAGACCTGCAAAATGACTTTGCAGACTTGCAAAATGACTTTGCAGACTTACAAATGACCTTGCAGACCTGCAAAATGACTTTGCAGACCTGCAAAATGACCTTGCAGCTCGTTGGGTTTGTTTTTTAATAACATGGGATACTTTTTTAATATCGTTATCAAATTTTGATAGCGACATTATTAAGTGGTATTTCTGAAAATAGCAACGATAAGAAAGTATTTATACTAAATTGAATACAGTCTTCGGATTTTGTAAAATGTTGACAGTCGAATAATTACAGTCACAAAAAACGTACATCTGCCTACACTATTTTCGTCACCCGAAATAGTGCTGTTTCGGTCGTTGAGGCATGAAAGTGACGGCTAAACAGACAAAAAACGATAAATTGCCTTAACGATTGCCTACATTTTGTGGTAGCTAATACGAAAAAACAGACAAAATGCCTACGATTTTGCTTGCTACCACAAAATTAAGCAAAGACCACAGCACGCCGCACGAATCCACTCGAAAAAGAACACCTTTTTTTGCTGCTGTTTGGGTGAGCAAACCAGCTAAATCACCATTTATCGCCTGACAATAGCATTTGGAGGAATGGAAAATGGTCGCCAATTGATGTTACATTTTGGAATGAGTGCGTGACATCGTCTATTGTCAAATCCGAAAAGTATTTTCAATTCAGTATAAATAAACCCTGAAAGGGTGATAGGTTTATAGCAAAAAAACGGAACAAAAAAAGACATAAACCCCGATGGGGTGAAATGATGTCATGTTTTGTCGAATAATGTGTCACCCCATCGGGGTTTATGTTAATTATTCTATTGTTTTGAGGCTATAAACGTGTCACCCCATCGGGGTTTTTATTATTTTGAGCTGGTAATATTGTCAGCTAATTGGGTTGTTTGGATAATAACAAATAAGGACTTGATAAGGTACTTATCAGAATGTCATTATCAAATATCATGCATTTGTCATTTTTTTAGAACAACACAAGCTAAAACTACTTTTTTAATATCGTTATCAAATTGTAGTACATCAAACTAATTTTTTACCCGCTATTTCCAATACCATTTTTCGTTTTTTATTCTATATACCTACTGTTTTTGTGCTGCTAATGAAGTTTTTGTGTGCTATTGTCTGCTAAATAACTACAAATTAAGCAAATATACCTATCTTTGCACTTCTAAACCCGCTCCTTTGTCAATACCCTTTCTGATTAACCATCAATCATCTCTACCTTTAGCATGCAACTATCTCAATCTATAGTAAAATGCCTCGTTTTGTGCCTATTGTTACCTGCCATAGTAGCAGTAGCACAAAACACCCACGAGCTAAAAAAGCCACTAAAACAGCAATCTGTAGCCGCTTTTTTAAAACGCTATAACTTTTTGCCCGATACTATTTATGACCCTTATTATGTGTATGAAACGAGGACGGAGTCCTTTTTTAAAGGAGATGGTACACGTGCCGAAATTGGTTCAGGCGTATTTAGAACAGAAACCAAACAGATAAGCATTAAACAAGCATACGAAGGCTATCGTCAACCTATTTATAAAACCATAGAACAAAAGGTTTTAATCAAACCAGCATATAAAAAAATCATTTCCCCTCCCTATGTAATAGACACCCTAAAAATAAAACACGAGACAATTCCAGCCTATACTATATGGATAAAACGCAAAGACTATACTGCCAAGATAAGTGCTATTTGTTATGATACTATCCAAAAAATTGACACTTGTTTTTGGAAAAAAAGTATCCTTCCTCCTGTATATGAAATATGGAAACAAACTTATGTTAAATATATTCCTGAGCTACAGGTTGAAGAAACGATACCTGCACAATACCAAAGTTTTAAGGTTTTGATAATAGATAGCATAGCCACAGGTCGTAATCCACTACAAAAAGAACGCATTGTCGTGCCTGCTTTGTACGAAAGCTATGAGCAAGAAGTCCTAATGTCGCCCGCAACTACGCGGGAGATAGAAGAACCAGGTAATTATTATCCAGTAATATGTACATATCGTTACCAAGAGAACAAGACAGCCCTTATTCCTGATAATATGACACCCTATATTCCCTATTATACAGCCTATGCTCCTTTTTATGCGTATAATCCAGATACGATGAGCATTGTGACTTGTGAAGATATTTCGCCATTACAGTTAGCATATTTAAAAAGAAACAAAATATGGCTTAAAGATACTAATTGCTATTCGCTAACGTATTTGATTTTTTATGAAAGAACATACCGCAGACCATTTTTGTTATCAACCGAAAATTGGAACAATTTCGTCAAATATCATAATATAGGTACTCAAACACCACAGCCCGAGCAAATAGCACAACTACCAACAATGCAAGACATAGCACTGTATGGAAAGCAATTGCGCTATTTGCAAACAAAAAATTGGATTAATCGTAAGTCTTATAGACAATTATCCAAATTGCTCAAAGCACGAAAAAAATACCTACTCAACGCAAATTAGTTTGATAATTGAGTCTGTTCTTTTTTAAGGTCGTTATCAAAATATAAGCATAATTTGGACAAATCAAAGTATCAAAACTATGAAACAACTAATCATTCTAATCACTTTATTATTGATGGTGGTGGCTTGTGATAATAAAGTAAAAGACAACTTCCCCGGTACTTATCCCTGTTGTTATCAAAGTAGTATTGATAATATTCTTAGCATTCCACCTACCACACCGAGACACCAATTAGACAAATACTACTTCCAAGACCAATATGTCTATGTTTTCAATGGTCCCGCACTATACCCAGACGAATTAGTTGCTACTAGTGATGAACGTTGCGAAGCAGTGTGCTATTCAGGAGGGATAGTAGGCTTCGTATGCGACGATTGGGAAGATGCTGAATTTATAGAGGTGGTATGGAAAGATCCTCGTTAAACCATCTAAGCAGATGATAATATGGGCGTGTTCCTATGGAGAAATTATTGTGTTGCCTTTAAGGGTCTATAGGGACACGCCATAATATAAGCATAATTTGGACAAATCAAAGTATCAAAACCATGAAACAACACCTACTCAACGCAAATTAATCATGGGCTTTGCAATAGCCTTCTTTCTGTTCCGTCCGCTTTTTTTGCGGAGGTAAAAACAACAATATGAATACTAACAAGCATGTTGAGCAAGAGAATGTAACTGCTCCAAATCGCCAAAATTGGGGACTTATTCGCCGTATCTTGGCGTATGTAGCTCCCTACAAAACCACCTTTATCTTAGGTTTATTCTTCCTGCTACTTTCCACAGCCACCACCTTAGCCATTCCCTACTTAGCCAGTCAATTTGCCGATATTACTACCATTCCCGCTGTCGAACAAACTACTTATTTGCAGCGTGTAGGTTTATTGATGTTGGGTGTTTTGGTATTACAAGGTATTTTCTCTTATTTTCGCATTGTACTGTTTACTATAGTGAGCGAAAAAAGTATGGCAGACCTTCGGCGCGACATCTACAACAAAATCATCAGTCTTGCCCTTCCTTTTTTTGAAGAAAGACGCATAGGCGAACTCACCAGCCGCATTACTGCCGATGTGACCCAACTGCAAACGGCTATCTCTATCAATTTAGCCGAAATTTTGCGCCAAGTTGCCACCATCATTGCGGGCATTGTCATTATTTTGATGACCTCTTTTCGCCTCACCTTAGTCATGTTAGCCACTTTTCCTGTGGGCATTCTGGCGGCGGTATTTTTTGGTAAATACATCAGAAAATTATCGCGCCAAACCCAAGATGCCCTCGCCGATTCCAATATTATTGTCGAAGAAAGTTTGCAATCCATACAAGCCGTCAAAGCCTATACTAACGAATGGTACGAAGCCAAACGCTATAAAAATTCCTTAGACCATTTTGTAGCCATTGCCATTCAAACTTCGCGCTATCGCGGTTTGTTTGTGTCTTTTCTCATCACGGTGGTGTTTGGCGGCATTATTTTGGTATTGTGGTTTGGGGCAAACTATGTCAAAGACGGCATGATGACCATCGGCGAATTGTTGCGGTTCATTCTCTACACGGGTTTCATTGGCGGTTCGGTAGCGGGAACAGCCGATTTGTTTAGCAACCTACAAAAAGCGATGGGTGCTGCCGAAAAAGTATTTGGTATTTTGGACGAAAAACCCGAAGTCCAACACCTGACCCAACAACATTTCCCGCCTATCAATGGCAATATCGACTATCAAAATGTCGTTTTTCATTATCCCACGCGCCCCGATTTAGCCATTCTCAAAGGTATTTCGCTGCACATCGAGCAAGGCAAAAAAGTGGCATTGGTGGGTGCGAGCGGGGCAGGGAAATCGACCATCGTGCAACTTTTGATGGGCTTTTATCGTCCTACATCGGGCAGCATTAGCATCGACAATCGCAGTATCACCGACTATGACCTAACAGCTTTGCGCCAAAACATTGGTATTGTGCCGCAAGATGTGGTGCTTTTTGGTGGAACTATTGCCGAAAACATACGCTATGGCAAACCCGATGCCACCAACGAAGCCGTCATAGCCGCTGCTCGACAAGCCAATGCTTATGATTTCATCATGGGCTTTCCGCAAGGCATGGAAACAATGGTGGGGGAGCGCGGCATTAAGCTATCAGGCGGACAAAGACAACGCATTGCCATTGCAAGGGCTTTGCTCAAAAACCCCAATATCCTTATCCTCGACGAGGCAACCTCTTCGCTCGATTCGGAGTCCGAAAGTTTAGTGCAGGCTGCCTTAGAGCAATTGATGCACAACCGCACCACGATTATCATCGCCCACCGTTTGGCAACCGTCCGCAATGCCGACCAGATTTATGTCATAGATCAAGGACAAATAGCCGAACAAGGCACGCACGAACAACTCCTACAACACCACGAAGGTATTTATCACAACCTTATCAAGTTGCAGTTTGAACATGCGTAGCATTACAACCGCTTTTGCTTTACACTGCTGTTTCAAAAACACGCTATGTAAAGCAAGTAACAGGCTTCCTGAAAAATAGTATCTTTAAGATAAAATACTCTCCCCATGAAAAAAATACTATTATTGTTGCTTTGCACGGTATTTTTATTTCAATGCAAAGACGACGACGACGATGATGGCAACAACAATACGTCTACAACTATTCCATACGGCAAAAATCGATACACCAAAGAAATCGATGGCGTACAAAGGGAATTTTATGTTCATATTCCACAGTCGTATGATAGCACAGTGGCGGTGCCAGTAGTGTTCATGCTGCACGGTACTAGTGGAGATGGAGAAAAGTTTTACAACATTTCGGGTTGGAAAGAAGTGGGCGAAACCGAAAACATTATCACTGTTTTTCCTTCATCGGGTAGTTATTGCATTATAGAACCCGACGGACAAAAGACCACTACCAAATGGAATACCCCACCTGACGCGGAATGGATATTTTGCCCCAACGAAACACCTTTAGACGATATTAAATTTTTGAAAGAGGTAGTAGCTTTTCTACCCACTAAGTTCAACATCGATACCCGTCGCATATATTTAGTTGGTTTTTCGAATGGTGGTCAAATGGCTGCTAAATGTGCCATCGAAATGAGTGACATATTTGCGGCAATAGTAGAAAGTGCGGGTTCTTTTTATTTGGATACGACCTATACACCCAAACGAAAACTACCCATCACCTACCAAGTAGGCAACGATGATTGGGGACCAGGCAACGAAGGTCCCGACCTGCCATTAAGCCAATTTGACTCTTTGCTCAATAGTTTTGAGGATTTTAAATACTACAGAATAAAACAACGCCACATCAACCATTTCGACCTCAATCCCAACTACACCATAACAGGCGATACAGCCTCGGCGGTATTTGCTCATTTTGTATCCAACAATAACGAACCTAATAATCTCTTTCAATTTGTGATGGTTAAAGGCTTGAAACATGCCTATCCCAATGGTACTAATCATCCTGCCAAAGCTGCCGTGCAAAATTGGGCGTGGTTTAAACAATTCACTTTGCCATAATTAATTGCATTTTCAAAACCTATTGTATCCCCTACTTAATGTACTATGAAAAAACACACTTATTGTTGTTTGTTACTTATTGGACTAATGGCGTGCAATAGTAATGATGCAAACGTACCTACCGACCTAAAACTCACCAAAGACGGTTTTGTGCCTGTGCCAGTAAAAGCCACTGCAACAGCCGCCGACACAAATAGCACAAGCAACGAAGTAGCTCAGGTGGGTCAGACAGAAGCCAATAAAAAATATCGCTTTCCTTGGTTAGCACAATATGATGATGAAGACATGCTCCTCAATCGCATTTTGCCTCCGCCGGGTTATGAACGACTGCCAACAGGCGGCGGGAGTTTTGCCGATTGGTTGCGTAACCTGCCACTAAAAAAGGGCAAACCACCCGTTTTGCGCTATGACGGTTCTCCCAAAGCCAACCAAAGCGTACATGTCGCAGTAGTGGACATTGATGTAGGAGAAACAGATTTGCAACAATGTGCCGATGCTGTGATGCGCCTACGTGCCGAGTATCTTTACCAAGCCAATAGTTTTAGCGCCATACATTTCAATTATACCAACGGCACGGCAGCAAGCTATAGCAAATGGCGCGAAGGATACCGACCTGTTTTTAAAGGAAACAAAACCACTTGGGTCAAAAAAGCCAAAGCCGATGGCTCGTATAAGGTGTTTAAACAATACATGAACAGCGTTTTTAACTATTGTGGTACTTTTTCGCTCAACAAAGAACTCAAATCCATTGCAGTAGAGGACATTAAATCGGGTGATGTGTTTATTCAGGGAGGTTTTCCCGGTCATGCTATCCTCGTTATGGACGTAGCCCAGAATCCGAAAACCAAAGAGAAAGTATTTTTGTTGGCACAAAGTTATATGCCCGCCCAAAACATACACATCTTGGTCAATCCCAATAATTCGGCGCTAAGTCCTTGGTATAGCATCAACTTTGGCAACAACCTACAAACACCCGAATGGACTTTTGCCAACCGTGATTTAAAACGATTTTAAAACACCTACGCAAAGTATTCTGCAAGCTCATAGTTTGTCATTCATAATTTTATCAAATGCGTTTTTTCTTTTTTGTTTGCTTATTGTGTCAGAGCTGGTATGTTTCGGCACAGTATTCTTATCTGTATTTTCAGAATAACACCCATCTTGATTTTCAATTCAATACAGAAGCCACCAATGGTTTAAGCAACGACAATTGGGACGGCAACAACGGTACTATCGGAGCTTTAGAAGCAGGTAAAGAACTGTTGCGTGTCAAACGCCTTTTTGGGTTTTCTGGTACTCCCACCGATTACGAAACCATTGCACATATTAAGGTAGCTGGAAGCAATACTAATGTTGTGTCATGCAAACTTCGAGTAACGGAATTGTTGGGTTCTACCACCCTCAAACAATCAGCAGCTAATAGTAGTTTTAGCGACCCGTTCTACTACGACCGCGATTTGCACAGCCATATCATTACCATTAGTGGCATTGAATATCGTTTGCGCTATGCTGCCTACAGCACTGCACCCGGCGGCACGTATGACGATGTATTGTTTGCTATCGATTATGTAGATCCGCCCAAACCATACATTGTTCCTATTGATGATGTTCAAAAACCTGCTGTATTGAATGTCATGGCATATAATCTTTATATGCGCCCAACGATACTGTTTCCTGACGACGACCAAGCCACCCGCGCCCAATTTATCCACAAAGGCGTGCAAGATATGGACGTATTGATGCTCGAAGAAGTGTTTGACGATGCAGTGCGCGACGATTTATTAGCCAATTTAGCGGCAGAATATCCCTACCAAAGCACGGTCATAGGAAACCCCAGTAGCCCGCTCGAAGACGGTGGTGTATTGATTGTCAGCCGCTGGCCCATCGAAGTGCAAGACCAATACCTTTGGGGTAGCGACTGTGTAGAGGATGATTGTTTAGCCGACAAAGGAATAAAATATGTGCGTATCAACAAATTAGGAACAAAATATCACTTATTTGCTACCCATATGGACGCTTTTAACAAGTATGCCGATGTAGAAATGCGCAAAGTTCAGTTGACAAAATTTAAACAATTTGTAGACAGCCAAAATATCCCTGCCGACGAAGCGGTGATTATGGGAGGTGACTTGAATGTGGACAAATTTTCCAATAAATGGGGCGAATATGATAGCCTTTGGACCGACCATTTCAAAGCTACCATGCCCACTTATAGCGGACATTATGCAACGTGGGACAAAGAGCATAACTATTATTTGACCGACGAAACCGATGCACCAGAATATCTGGATTATATTATGACGCGCTATGACCATTTGCCTGTTATCAGTAACAACAACAATGTCGTGGTTTTGCGTTCGCTGAAAGATGAAATGTTCCGTATTTTTGAACTATCAGACCACTTTGCGGTGTGGGCGCGCCTCGAGTTTCCTTGCACGTCTAAACCCATTGTGAATGGCGATGCCACACCCTGTAGCCAAAACACAAGTACCTATAGCGTAACAGCGGGTGCGGCTGGAACTACCTACGAATGGACTGCCATTGGCGGAACGATTGTGGCAGGACAAGGCACCCCCAACGTTAGTGTGGTGTGGGACAATGGCGTGACGGGTACGGTGCAAGTGATGCAGACTAACCCATAAACAACTACCAAAAATAAGCAACGGCTACCTTCCAATTTCGGAAGATAGCCGCTGTTTTGTTTTATAGGTCAAACAAAGAAGTTGTTCGGGGCAGGAGCGTAAAACTTTGGCGATGATGGGGTGTTGCGCCATATTTTGCAATAGCTTGTCGGTGTGCAACAGTTGGGTAGCCTTTGTTTTGCGCCCAGAGGTATTGTGGATATTCGGTGTGGAGCTGTTCCATATAATCGTCGCGATAGGTTTTTGCCAAAATAGAGGCAGCGGCAATAGACATAATTTTACCATCACCTTTCACAATACATTGGTGCGGAATATCGGGATAAGGACGGAAACGGTTGCCATCAACCACAATAAAAGCAGGGCGGATAGACAAGGCATCGATAGCCAAGTGCATGGCTTTGATGGAGGCTTGCAAGATATTGATTTGGTCAATTTCTTGGGGTGAAACTTGTGCCACGCTATAAGCTAAGGCGTGTTGCTCGATATATTTGCGCAACACCAAGCGCTGTGGATGAGTGGTTTGCTTAGAGTCGTTGAGCCATTGATGTTCGAAATCGGGAGGCAAAATAACGGCTGCCGCAAAGACTGCGCCCGATAGACAACCGCGTCCTGCTTCGTCACAACCACATTCGAGTCCTGCTGTTTGGTAAAATCTTTGCAACATGGTGCGTTCTATTTTTCCCTGAAATACAAACTAATGGGAACACCTGTGAATTTGAAATTTTTGCGCAGTTGGTTCTCCAAATAGTTGCGATAAGGCTCTTTGACATAGCGCGGGTGGTTGCAGAAAAAAGCAAATTGAGGTGTTGGCGTGGGAAGTTGTGTGACATACTTGATTTTGACATACACCGCTTTGTGAGCAGGCGGTGGATATTTTTCGATAGCTTCGAGCATCACCTCGTTGAGTTGCGAAGTGGGGATTCGTTGTTGGCGATATTCATACACCTCCAAAGCGGTTTCGATGGCTTTGAAAATGCGCGTTTTGTCCAATGCCGAAATAAAAACAATAGGAACATCGCTAAAAGGCGCTAATTTTTGCTTGATTTCGGCGGTAAAGTCGCGAGCGGTATTGGTTTCTTTTTCGACCAAATCCCACTTATTGACCAAAACCACAATGCCTTTTCGTTTTTGTTCGGCTAAACGAAAAATGTTCATGTCTTGCGATTCCACACCTGTTTGGGCATCAATCATGATGAGACAAACGTCGGCTTCTTCAATGGCGCCAATGGCACGCATAACGGAATAGAACTCCAAATTTTCATGAACAACAGCTTTTTTGCGAATACCAGCCGTGTCTATCAACCAGAAATCTTTGCCAAAAAGTTTATAACGGGTATTAATACTGTCGCGTGTGGTGCCTGCAATATTGGTCACGATATTGCGTTGTTCGCCCACCAAGGCGTTAAGCAAAGACGATTTACCGACATTAGGCTGCCCGACGATGGTGAACTTGGGTATTTTATCCGCTTCTTGCTCCAAGTCTTCTTCCACTGCTGGCATATTGTTGACAATGGCATCGAGGATTTCACCGGTGCCTGAACCGTTGATAGACGAAACAAAAAACACTTCTTCAAAACCCAGACTGTAGAACTCAACTGCATCTAAGTGTCGTTGTCCGTTGTCGACTTTATTGACCACCAAGAAAACTTTTTTGTCGCTGCGGCGCAACAATCCTGTCATAGCGTCGTCGAGGTCGGTGATGCCTGTGGTTACGTCGGTCATAAACAAAATGAGCGAGGCTTCGCTCATGGCAATTTGTACTTGTTCGCGGATAGCTGCCTCAAAAACATCTTCTGAATTTGGCACAAAACCACCTGTGTCTATCACATTAAATTCGCGTCCGTTCCAATAACTTTCTCCATATTTGCGGTCGCGCGTCACACCGCTAAGGTCATCAGTAATCGCATCGCGTTTGCCAATAAGACGATTAAATAGCGTAGATTTTCCCACATTCGGACGACCTACTATGGCTACTGTAAAACTCATGTTTTGATTATTAAATTGTTTTTCGGGGTGCAAAGGTAGGCTTATTTTGGTAGAAATGCTAATTTTGGAGGTAAATACTTGGCAAAATACAGCAAAAGAGACACTATCGCCAATACATTATCCATAAAAGATACTGTTGTGGGAACAAAAAACAATTTTTGTTGTTTCTTTTGTACTAATGGTTTGGTAAAAAAATGCTATTTTTGAGCCTTATCAGACACCTCAATTTATCAACTTCTATATTGATTAACACAAAAACGATATTTCAATGACCGAAACACCATTATTTGAGAGTAAAATAAAAATAGATGCGTCTTTTGTTGCCGCTCTTATAGTTACAGCTTGGTTTTTCTTCTTATCATTTTTGCTTATAACACAAAAAAACGCAGCCGCTTTTTTGATACTCGCTTTGGCAGGAGGCATGTTGTATGGTATTTTTAGGGACCTCAAAATGCGATATAAGGTATTTATTTGTGACAATTATTTATGGCTTAATGAACGCCAAATATTTTTTGAAGAAATTCATGAAATACGTTTGTATGATTATAGCAAACCTTATTCTTTTTGGAAAAATATACAAGCAGGAAAAAATACTACAGCAATACTTCTAAAATCATCTAATGCTCAACAATCAGAACGTTTAGAAATATACACAGAAAAATATAGCAACGGAGTAGAATTGGCTGCCTATTTAGAACAAATAGAACAAAATCGAAGAAAAAGAGTTTATTTTTTACAGAATTTTCATCCTCAAAAACAAAATAACTTTGTTAATTATAAAGAACTTCCTTTGCTCGATATAAAGAAAACTTATAACGGCAATTTGTTCAAGAATTTTTCTTTTTATCTGCATTTAACTGCATTAATAGGAACACTATTAGCATTATTCAATTGTTCTACATTGATTTGCAGTATAACAATGACTTTTTTCTTGTTAGCAAATTGGGTATTAGCAATATACAATAGTTATTATTTTGAATTATCGACACATCATTTGATTATTCGTAATAATCTGCTTTGGACTTATAAAAAAGTCATACCTTTTAAACAAATAAGGCGTGTAACTATTCATAAAATCCATCGAACAGAAGAATATGTTTTAGAAATTTTGTTCAAAAATCATGAAAGATGTAAATATAATGCTATTTATATTCCCAAAGGGAAATTAGACGATTTAGCAGCAACTTTAAATAAAAAATAATCGATAAATCCCCAAAATAAAAAATAGTATTTTTATTAGTTAGCAAAAGCCATGTAATTCAAAAAATAATCAATTCAATGCCTGAAACACCATTATTTGAAAGTAAAGCAAAAATAAACACTTCTTTTTGGATACCATTTTTGTTTGCAGTTAGCATTTCTTTGCCCTTTGCCATAATCACAAAAGAAAAAGAAGCCATAGGTTTTTTGCTATTAACTTTAACAGGAGGAGCATTTTATAGTATTTTTAGAAATTTGCAAACAATATACAAAGTGGTTATTTATGACAAGTATTTATTGCTCAACCAACGAAAAATATCTTTTGAAACCATTACAGAAATACGTTTGTACGACAATGATAGGTATTATTTCTTTTGGGGAAACACGAAACAGGGAAATAATACCACTGCAATATTTCTACAATCTCCAAATACTAAAAAAATAGAACGTTTGGAAGTATATACAGATGAATATAGCAATGGAGTCGCCTTAGTAACTTATTTAGAACAAATAGAAAAAAATCGAAAAGAAGGTATTTATTCTTTACAGCCTGTTCTTCCCGAAAAACAAAATATTTTTGTTAGTACAGAAGATACTATGCTGGATATAAAGAAAACTTATAGACATCATCCGTTCACAACTCTCTTTTTTTATGTACACCTAATTTTATTAATAGTATTAGCAAGCACATTAAATAATCATTTTATGCCAAATAGTGAAATAATAGTAGGTTTTTTGTTGCTGACAAATTTATTATTAGCAATATACAATAGTTATTATTTTGAATTATCGACACATCATTTGATTATTCGCAATAATCTGCTTTGGACTTACAAAAAAATTATACCTCTCGAACAAATAAGGCGTGTAACGATTCACTCGGTTGGCAGAACAGGAGGATATGGTTTAGAAATTTTGTTCAAAAACCATGAAAGATGTAAATATAACGCTATTTATATTCCCAAAGAAAAATTAGACGATTTGGCAGCAACTTTAAATAAAAAAAGTCAGTAGACCAAAATAAAACTAACACACTAATACCATTACACCATAAAAAACGCTACTTTTGCACTTCAAAAACAACAATTTACTTGCAGTTCCAAATTTCAAACATAATAAATTATATTTACCATGCCGCATACCAATCCACCGAGCGAACATAAAATAAAAGCTGCTGTATTGTTGAATCGTAGTCAAACTATTAAAAGTCTGGGAGAGTTGCCACAAGAACACCCTGACATTGCTTGGTTTAATTTGCTGAATCGGCGCATATATATATTGCACAAGCCAGAATATATTAAACAAGTTTTGCAAGAAAACTACCAAATGTATCACAAAGGTTTGGCGTATGATACCTTAAAGTTGCTGCTTGGCAACGGCTTAATCACCAGCGAAGGTGATTTCTGGAAGCGGCAAAGACGCTTGGTAGCGCCTGCTTTTCATCGCGACAAAATAAAAGGTCTCATGCAGTTGTTCCACGATTTAACCATGGAACAGCTACAAAAATGGGAAAACCAAATCGGCAAAACTATAGATTTTACGCGCGAAATGGCACAATTAACCATTAATATCGTTTGTCGTGCTATGTTTGGAACTGCCATTTCGGACGAACAAATCGCTACTGTATATAATAATGTAAACAAACTCAACGAAATGGCAATCAAACGCATTAATTCGGTTATCAAATTGCCCAAATGGTTGCCTACGCCACAAATGCTCCAAATGCGCTACTATATTCGCACCTTAGACGCTATTGTATATGGTATCATTCGTCAACGCATGGCAAGCCCAACCCAAGATAACGACCTTTTGAATATGTTGTTGAATGCTCGCGACGAAGAAACGGGCGAAAGTATGTCAGCTTTGCAGTTGCGCGACGAGTTAATGACGATTTTTTTGGCAGGACACGAAACTACAGTCAATACTTTGTCGTGGACTTGGTTTTTGTTGCACCAACACCCTGATGCCGCTCAATGTCTGGCGGACGAATACCAACAAATCGCTCCACCCAGCACTATGCTACAGCCCGAACACATTCCGCAACTGAAATATGCTACCAATGTCATCTACGAAACGCTGCGCCTTTACCCTGCTGCCTACCTCATCAGCCGCGAAAGCCAAACCGTTGATACTATGGGTGGTTTTGATATTCCGCGCGGCACCAATTGTTTGGTAAACATCTATGGCTTGCACCGTCACCCCAAGTATTGGGAAAAGCCTCACGATTTTATGCCTGACCGTTTCAATACTTTTGACCAAAAAGGAGACAACCGATTTGTGTTTTTGCCTTTCGGCGGAGGTCCGCGGATTTGTGTGGGTAATAATTTTGCGCTGACCGAAATGTTGGTTATTAATCGCCTTATTGCTCAACATGTGAGCATGGAATTGGTGACACAACAACCCGAACCGCTGCCACAAGTGACCTTGAAACCCAGAGACGGCATTCATTTTCGTATTACAGGGATTAAACTGTAGAACGAAGATGGCGTATTGGTGTTTTAAGGCTAAAATTTCTGAAAAATGTAGGGATTTTGGGCATAACTTTGCAGGTTTTAATCATTTGTATTCGTTCATAACCCCAAAAACAGGACAATACCTGAAACACACTATGTTGTTGATGGCGATGGTCAAAAAGTTTTTGTGCAACTCAGTGTATTACTAAATGAATTGTAGCCAAAAACGGAATACCATGCTTAATACACGCCAAATTTGCACTTTTTTTGCAAATTTGGCGTTTTTTGTGCCTTAAAAATGTTGAGATAACTATCATTCCTTTTGTGCCGTTTTCGTATTACAGAGGCTAAACTGTAGTTTGTGACTGTCATAGCCTGTCTATGAAATAATTCAAGACTGTCATAGTGTCAATTTGCTGAGGTATTTGGCTGTCAATTAGGTAAAAATGTGACAAAATTGCAGTAAAAAATAGCTTGGCACAAGAATTGAATAAAGAGTAGTAATTAATTTAACACCCAATAACGAAAATAAAACAAAAATGAGTAAAATAATTGGCATTGACTTAGGTACAACCAACTCTTGCGTATCTGTAATGGAAGGCAACGAACCTGTCGTAATTCCGAACAGCGAAGGTAAGCGTACCACTCCATCTATTGTAGCGTTTTTAGCGAATGGCGAACGCAAAGTGGGCGACTCTGCTAAACGCCAAGCCATTACTAATCCACAAAAAACCATTCAATCCATCAAACGTTTTATGGGTCGTCGCCATGATGAGAGTGTAGGCGAGGCTTCGCGTATGGCATATAAAGTTGTCAAAGGTGACAACAATACCGTTCGCGTTGATATTGATGGACGTTTGTATACACCCCAAGAAATTTCGGCGATGGTGTTGCAAAAAATGAAAAAAACTGCCGAAGATTATCTCGGACAAGAAGTAACAGAAGCTGTTATTACTGTGCCTGCCTATTTCAATGACTCGCAACGCCAAGCCACCAAAGAGGCAGGCGAAATCGCAGGTTTGAAAGTGCGTCGTATTGTTAACGAACCCACCGCAGCGGCTTTGGCATACGGTTTGGACAAAAAACACAAAGACCAAAAAATTGCCGTTTATGACTTAGGCGGCGGTACATTTGATATTTCTATTTTGGAACTTGGAGACGGTATTTTTGAAGTAAAATCTACCAACGGTGACACACACTTAGGCGGTGACGATTTTGACCAAAAAATTATTGACTGGTTAGCCGATGAATTTAAAGCAGAAGAGTCTATTGACCTTCGCAAAGACCCTATGGCTTTGCAACGTTTGAAAGAGTCCGCCGAAAAAGCTAAAATTGAATTGTCAGGCTCTACCGAAACCGAAATCAACTTGCCCTATATTACAGCTATCGATGGCGTGCCGCGCCACTTGGTTAAGCGCCTAAGCCGCGCAAAATTTGAGCAATTGTGCGATGATTTGGTGCGTCGTTCTTTGGATCCTTGTCGCCAAGCCCTCAAAGATGCAAGTTATACGATCAACGACATCGACGAAGTTATTTTGGTAGGTGGTTCGACGCGTATCCCCAAAATTCAAGAAGAGGTAGAGCGTTTCTTTGGTCGCAAACCGCACCGCGGCGTTAATCCCGACGAAGTAGTAGCTATTGGAGCAGGCGTGCAAGGTGGTATACTTGCTGGTGATGTCAAAGATGTGTTGCTCCTCGATGTAACACCTTTGTCATTGGGTATCGAAACAATGGGAGGCATTTTCAGTCGCCTTATTGATGCCAATACCACTATCCCTACCAAAAAATCAGAAGTATATTCTACTGCCTCCGATAATCAGCCATCAGTGGAAATCCATATTTTGCAAGGCGAACGTACTATGGCGCGCGACAACCGCACATTAGGTCGTTTTATCCTCGATGGTATTCCGCCCGCTATGCGTGGTACGCCACAAATCGAAGTTACTTTTGATATCGATGCCAACGGTATTTTGAGTGTATCGGCACGTGACAAAGGCACGGGCAAAGAGCAAAACATTCGTATCGAAGCAGGTACGGGCTTGTCGAAAGACGAAATCGAACGCATGAAAAATGAAGCCAAAGCCAATGAAGATACCGACCGTCAGGCACGCGAAAAAGTAGAAAAACTGAACCAAGCCGACAGTCTTATTTTCCAAACTGAAAGACAGTTGAAAGAATATGGCGACAAATTGTCTCCAAGCAACCGTTCAGCTATCGAAGAGGCTTTATCTAAGCTCAAAAACGTTCACGCAAGCCAAGATGTCGGCAGTATTGATGCAGCAGTAGAAGCATTGAATAGTGCATGGCAGACCGCTTCGCAAGATATCTACAATGCACAACAAGCAGGTGCTAACACAAATGATAACGGCTATGCCAATAATAACGGCACAGCACAAGAAGACGGTAGCACTGTGCAAGATGCAGAATTTGAAGAAGTAAATAAATAGTGTTGAGCTGTTGTGACCACATAGCTTTTACATATACATAAATACCGCCATGCCTTTTGAGGTGTGGCGGTACTTTTTTTGAGAAATAATTTGTAATGCAAAGTTAATGTGAATTTGCCAATGGGACTTTTACAAAACAAACCCTGCTAACCGTTTTGATTACATACGGTTAGCAGGGTGGGAGAGGAGGGACAAGAAAAGCATGGGTGTTATAGATAGCTTGTTACAAACTCTTGACAATAGGTTTTAATCTGTTGGCGCACCTTGCTAAATTGCTCGGCAATAGCTTCATCAGAGCCTGTAGCCTTGGCTGGGTCGGGAAAATTGTGGTGGAAACGTTGGGCGGTCGCGGGAAAGAAAGGACAGCGTTCTTGAGCGTGGTCACAAACCGTTATCACATAGTCAAAGTTGATGTCTTTGTATTCGTCTATGTGATTAGATGTGTGATGACTGATGTCAAGACCATCTTCTTGCATTGCACTAACGGCTCGTGGATTTAGCCCATGTGTCTCCACACCTGCGCTATAGACTTGGGCGTTGTTGCCTGCAAAATGCCGCAAATAGGCTTCTGCTATCTGACTTCGACAACTGTTACCTGTACAAAGCACTAAAATTTTTTTCATACTTTCTTGCAATGTTTAACAACAACCTGATGCACAGCCGCAACTTTTAGGTTTTTCGGCATATACTGTAACGCTAAAAATGCCTGTATTGCCTGCCCTAAAACTTTGCAAGGCTTCCTCGTTTAGATAGTTTTTCAAAATATCGTCGGGCAGATGAATGGCTTTTTCTTTTTGGACGGTCATATTCATAAAACCGTTGGCTTGTATCAGTTGTAAGTAGGCATCTTTTTGGATTGCACCCGCCACACAACCTGCATACATTTCGGCATCTTTACACAAGGCTTCGGGCAACTCGCCAACCAGCACCACATCAGAAATACTGAAATGTCCGCCTTGTTTGAGAACACGGAAAATTTCTTTGAACACTTGGTCTTTGTTAGGTACTAAATTGAGGACGCAATTGCTCACAACCACATCTGCCATATTGTCAGAAACAGGCATGTTTTCGATATCGCCTTGACGAAATTCGACGTTCGAGAAACCCAATTTTTGTGCATTGGCGCGAGCTTTTTCGAGCATGGCAGGGGTAAAGTCTATGCCGATGACTCTACCATCTTCGCCTGTTTCGTTGCGTGCCACAAAACAATCGTTGCCCGCACCGCTTCCTAAGTCGATAACAGTGTTGCCGCGTTTGATTTTGGCAAATTGTGTTGGCAAACCACAGCCCAAACCCAAATCGGCATCGGGTTGATAGCCGTCTAAGGTGCTGTAGTCGTCACTCATAATATTGTATACTTCGGTCGAGCAACAGCCCGAACCACAACAAGATGCTTGGTTGCTTGCTTTGTCTTGCAAGGCAATTTCGCTGTATTTTTGTTTCACTAATTCTTTGATAGCAATAGTGTTTTCCATAATAAAAATATTTGGATTGATAATGGTTTATTGTGTTTTGGATGCAAAGTTACGGATAAATTGGGAGAAATTGCATTTTATCGTCACTCAACAAGCGAAATAATTGTTTCGTCACCTGCAATATTTCTAACTTTCAGACGCAAAGGTTTTTGGGGACAAACAAAGTTGCCATTCCAGAAAGTTTTGGTTTTTTTGCCATTATCTATCAAATAACCATTTTTGTCGATTTTAATTTCATAGTCACTCGTCCAAACGCCGCTTGCCGAAGTGCAGTCTATCGATATAAGCTCAATTAGTTCTAAACCGTGTTCGCTAATTTCGATAGATTGGAACTTTTTCTGTTGAGCAGGTTTAGGCGTTTCGTTTTCTGCTGTTTCCTCTGGTGTGTTGTGCATTTGAGCATAATCGTTGGGATTTAAACCTTTTTTTTGGTTATATTGGTCTATTTTCTCCCTCAATCGGTCGCTAACAAATTGCAAAATTTCTACAGTATACTGCTTGTTGGTAGGAGTTATTTTGTAAACGATATTATCGGCAACAACCGCTTCGCTCAACACTTCTTTGAGGTCGCGCAATACTATATCTATTAAAGCGACTTCTTGTTCCTTAATAAATTTTTCTATATTGTCGCGATTATCTATGTCTATATAATAGACGATAACCCTTTTTGTTTCGTCGGGCAATGCGGGCAAGGCTTCGTTAATAATTCGGTTCATCATCACCAAATCTAAAACTTTGGTGCTGTGATCTAGTAGGTTTGGCAGATATACGGGCATCAAACCCCATTTACTGTCATATATTGCGCCTTCCCAAAAGCTATCCAAAGCGTCTTCGTTGCGCAAACCTTTGATAAGTATATGCAATTTGTCCATTGTTTGCACAGGATTTCGGAACAAAGAAACGCCGTCTTTTATGTCTAATATTTCAAAATTTGCACCTGCGATTTTTAGGCGGTCGCGGGCAGTTTGGATACTGTTGATACCCACATCGGCATGAATGAAATGCCTGCCTAAATCGTTTGCTACTTTTGCTGTCACACCACTACCGCCAAAAAAATCTGCTACCATCGTTCCTTCATTACTGCTTGCCTTAATGATGCGTTCAAGAAGCTTTTGGGGTTTTTCTGTAGCATAGTCTACTCTATTTATTTCGTCTATTTTAAACCTTGCGGCAACGGCTATTTCCCACCAATCTTCAGGAAGTTTTCCTTTCTCTCTCATTTGTTCTATATCTTCTTCTGTCCATCCCTCTCCTGTATCAAAAGCTTTTCTTAATGATTGATTTGGATCTTTATATTCAATTCTTATGTTGTCTTCATTAAATATCCAATTATCAGACATGGTGTACCAAAATATGGTATCATGTTTTTTATTGAACTGCTTCATTCCTGGACTGCCAGGTCCATGATAGCACCACACAATTTCGTTTCTAAAATTATCTTCGCCAAAAACTTCGTCGAGCAAAATTTTGACATAATGCCCTATGTGCCAGTCTAAGTGGACATATATAGAGGCTGTTTCGCTCATGATAGTTTTGATAGCCATAAGGTTTTCGTACATCCAGTTGAGGTAGTCTTCTTTGTTCCAAATATCACCATACATTTTTTCTTCGAACGCTTGCAGTTCGTCTATGCTTAGTTCTTGTTCGGCTTGTGCGATTTTTTCGGCGAGTTGGGGGTTGCGGCGGATATATACTTTTTTGGCATAATCGGCACCGCTTGCAAATGGCGGGTCTATGTAGACGAGGTCGACTTGAATGTTATTGTTTTTGAGGTAGGCGCAAGCGGAGAGGCATTCGCCGCGAATGAGCAAATTTTGGGATTTTTCGGTACCAATTATTTCGGTGCTTTCGGCTTCATAAAGCGGCATTCCGCGCTGTATGCGGTCATAAACTTTGTAGTTGTCGCGGTAGCGCAAGATGCGGCGCGTGCGCATAAAATTGTCTAAAACGGCTTGCCCTTCTACGGTATTAGGAACATAAGGCATATATTTTATTGGCATGAGTTGGTAGTTTTATGGGAATAATGAAGGAATTATATCAATGGTAGCGATTGGTATGGGACGAAAATTGGTGTTTATTCGGTAAAAAAAGTGCTTACTTTGCCCTGTAGTTTGCCCATATTGTCGGCTAATTTTTGGTCGTCTTGCAATAATAGAAAATCAAATTTAGCATAACCAAATTTTTCGTTGTTGAATTGCAAAAATTCGCGTTCTATAAATTGTTTTCTTAGTTGAAAACTACTTTGTTCTGCAAAACCGCTTCCTTTAGTTTCTATGATTAGAATTTTATAGATTTGGTTGTTTTTGCGCTGTATAATCAAAAAATCGGGCGTATACAAGCCGATTTTTCGGTAGTTTTTGCCATATTTGGCATAACACATAATTCGAAAATCGGTGAGTTCGCGTTCGCCCTTGTAGTAAATTTCTAAATCTAATGCATTGAACGGTTTTAATAACAAAACTTCTTTCAAGAATTTTAATTCGAAGGCGCTTTGCGAAAAATTGTAAGGCAGATAATGGAAGGTTTTATCTTTTGAGTTAACTTCCAAACTCGGTGTGTTTTTTGCGATATGTTCTTCATAAGTATAATTGGCAACAAAGGCTCCAAAACCTTGTGATTCCATCAACTGTATAATGGTATTGTAGGATTCTTGCATGGCTTTTTCGTCGGATATTTGTAGGGTTTGGTTTTTAGTATCCAACTCCCTAATTTTTTGAGCCTCGTTTTTGTCGGGATACAACAAATTGTTTTCTGCCACATTTTTCAGTTGTTCGATAATCAACATTTGGGCAGATTCGGGTATGATTTCGGTTTTTGTTGCAAACATTCGTCGTGTATGAAAAGCTAATCTGATGTCTGCCTGTATTTGTGTTTGGTTATATAGGTCATTGAAATATAGGTTTTGGCCTTGTATGAAAGTAATGCTTTGGAAAATGCTTTTTAGTTCAGGTGTAAAAGTTTGTAGGTCGTGGTAGGAAAGTGTATTGAAACTGCCTTTGACAATATCGAGCAACCAATGATTAAAATGTGCGGTTTCGCCTTTGATGTGGCTAAGATAGTCTTTGCTGTGGTTTTCGGTATTGTGCAAATTTCGTTCTACCACAAGTGCTTGGTTAAAATACAGAGATGGTGAAAAATTTTGCAGTTTTTCGTGTGGCGTAGCAGTTTGTTCTTCGATAATGGTGGTATAGTTGATTTGGAGTTGGTAGAAATCGATGGGCGGCAGGCGCAGGTGTTCGCGGCGCGAAAATCGCTCGACGTATGAAATAGTTTCGTTTTTTGAGATATGATTAATTTCGTTTATACTGGTTTGTTGTTCATCTTTGAGTTGTTTGTCTAATATTTGGGCATTATCTTCGTTCAACCAAATTAAGGCGGTAGCACCTTCATCGGCTTGGCGCAGGCAACGACAACTTGTTTGCAAGACCATATTGGCGGGACAATCGCCTTTTTGGGATAAAATAATGCCTGCCAGACTTTTGCAATCCCAGCCTTCTTTGCCCACTTGTACCAACAAAATGATTTTTTTATTGGACAAAGGGGAGTCTAAGGTAGCAAATTCGGTTTCGTTGGTGTTGGGTAGTTTATATTTTTTGTTGCCTTTGTGGTATTTCAAAATAAGGTCTTGTGAAATTTTGAGTTGTCCCACCAAAAAAGGATAAATTTGCTCTTCCAATTTTTCGATGCTACCACAATAAATTGCTAATTTGGCGCAGGTGCCGTCTTGATAGCTGGTTTGTCCATAATTTTGCCAAAAATCTGTCACACCTTTTTCGATGATTTGCAAAGGTTCGAGATAGACAGTTTGTTCTACTCTTGGTTTTTTCAAAAACTGTTTAATGGCAGCGGTCAAAGGATAGTAAAATACGGTATTGGTAATTTGCCAAAATTTGAGATGTATCTGGCTATCAACATTTATCTTTTCGCTCGAACTGAGGTAAGGTGTTCCCGAATAACCCAAAACGCTATTGATAGTGCCTTGTTGGTGCCATTTATTGACCACTTGGCGAAGTTTTATGTCGTCAGTAGCCGCATGATGGACTTCGTCAATATGGATTTGGAGCTTAGGGATTTTGCCAATGATAGCGCGGAGTTCGTTAGCTTGTTTATCTTTTTCGTCTTTGTTTTTTTCGATAAGTTCGCTATCTGTTTGCAACACAATGCGGTCGAGGATTACCTTTTCGGCATTGACCACCAGCACCAAACCCAATAGATCGTCAAAAGGTTGATGATTATTGATTTTTTGGGCGTTAGGGTTTCGTGCTTTATTGCTTTTTCGGGCGGTTTTGGGTTGATCCAACACCTCAAATTTAATAATATGTTTAATTTTACTTGCAACAGGTTCGGGTATTACCCAAGTAGGGTCAAACTTTGCAATACTTTTTAGGCTTGGCACAATAGAGGATTTTAATCCCGACGGAATCAGGATAATAAAATTATGGGCAAATAAATGGTTATCTGGTTCGTTGATGGCAAAATATAAATCGATATAAATGATAGCCGCCATCAAGAAGGTTTTGCCCGCGCCCATCGGCAGGCTAAACAAATAATCGGTATAAGAGATGCCATAAAAAATACTTTTGATAACTGCCTCAAAATTGATGGTTGCGGTATGGTTGATGATATGTTGCTCCAATTCGGGCAATAAAGTCGGATGATTATTTTTGACAACATTTTTACCTTTGAACCGTGTTAGCTCAAACAAAGCACGCGCCGCCATGTTGGTAGACAAAATATGGCGCGTGTCTTGGCTAATTTTTAGTTGGTTTAAGTAGTCATCTGTATAGTTAGCAAAAAAACCTTCTGCTACTAATTGCCAAAGCGGTTTGTTTTGTCCTTTGATTTTTAGGAACAAATAGGTTTCTATAGCTTCAATTTGGGCAGCACGGAGTTGTCCTTTTTGTTTAATATAAGTGATAATTGGACGTATGGCGCATTCTTCGGAAGCTAACCAGTGATTTTTGTGTTGTTCTATGATGTGTTGCAACATATTAGTTTTTTAAAAAAAATAAAAAATAATTGAAAACAAATATTACAAATACACTGCTCCGCCCACAACATTGCGTTCTGAACCCGTCACTTCGCGATAAAAATTGCTTTGTTGTTGATGGCGCAACAGTCCTGCAAAAGCCATTAGCAGTGCTTCCTTAAATTCGATGGTGCGTTTATTAGGTACTATTATCGGAATATCTATATTGTAACGAATACGGTCGATGAGATAGACATTGAAAGCTCCGCCACCTGTGACCAACAAACTGTCGGTGGCTTGTTGGGGCAGTTGTTCGGTGCTATATATTTTGTCGATGGAGCGTTTCACCTCTTGAGCAATATGTTCTGTAAAAGTACGCAAAAGGTCAAAAGGATTTTGGCTGTGGTGTTGTAACAAAGGCATAATGTCGGTCACAACACCCTGATTATTTAACGATTTGGGGTAGTCTTGTGCCAAAAAAGGCAATCGGCTAAGGTCGTCTAAAAGGGCAGGAATGACTTGCCCGTGCCGTGCCAACATACCATCTTTGTCATATTTTGCTTTTAATTGTTGTGCCAAACGATTCAACACTTGGTTGGCATAACACACATCAAAACCAATCATACTGTTGTTGGTTTTGGCAGAAATATTAGCAATTCCACCAATATTTAGGCAAAAAAGATGGTTTTTAAATAACCAACGGTCTAAGATAGGCACCATAGGCGCGCCTTGTCCGCCTGCCGCCAAGTCGCTACTGCGGAAGTCGCAAATGGTCATTGTTTGGGTATGAAAAGCAATAGCTGCACCATCACCAATTTGGCAGGTCATTTTTTGTGATGGTTCGTGAAAAATGGTGTGTCCGTGCGAGGCAATAAGCAAGAGTTCTTGCTGTAATTGGTATTTTTCGATAAAAATTTGCACCGTTTTGCCCAAATAATGCCCGTAGTCTATATGCAACTGCCACAAATTTCTACCACTTAGGCGTGGAGCTTGGCGCAGGCGGCGCTGCCATTCGGACGGATACGGGACACATTCGGCAAACAAGATATCATAATTCCAGCCTTCGTTGGTGGGTGTAAAGGTACAATAGGCTATATCTAAGCCGTCCAACGAGCTACCCGACATGATGCCAATAATGTTATACATAAACTTAGCTATATCAAATTTTGTGATTAAATGTGGCAGTTCAGGTTATGCTTTAGTTAAGCGAAACAAAGTTATTTCGGGCAAAATGCCAATACGTCCGGGATAGCCCAAAAAGCCATAACCAGGATTAACATAGAGATATTGCTGTCCTTCTTGGTACAGACCTAACCATTCTTTGTACATCAATTTGGCAGGACTCCACTTAAAACCTTTCCAATTGATGCCTGCTTGAAAACCGTGTGTATGTCCCGAAAAAACGGCATTGATGTCGGGATAATGCGGTACAACTTCGGCGCGCCAATGCGAAGGGTCGTGCGAAAGCAAAAGTTTTACATCGCAATTTTCTGTGCCTTTGTGGGCTGTGGCTAAATTGCCGTAGGTGTGGAAACGGGCATGAGCGCTCCAGTTTTCGACTCCCAAAATAGCCAATTGCTTGCCTTCGCGCTCAATAATATGGTGGCTGTTGAGCAACAATTTCCAACCCATAGTGGCATGATGTTGTACGAGTTTTTGAAAATTAGCGCGTTTTTCGGTTGCATTTTTCCATGGCACATAATCGCCATAATCGTGGTTGCCTGTAATAGAAAAAACACCCAAAGGCGCTTGGATTTTTTTGAAAATATCTATATAAGGCAATGCTTCGTCGGCGGTATTGTTCACTAAATCGCCCGTGAAAAATACGATGTCGGGACGCAATTCGTTGAGCATCGATACGCCACGTGCTACTGCTTTGAGGTTTGTAAAACTACCTGTGTGTATGTCCGAAATTTGGGCAATTGTCATGCCTTCAAACCCATCGGGTAGGTTAGCGATAGGTAGATTAACTTTGTTTACTTGGTAGTTGTACGCATTTTTTATAATACCATATAATAAGCCCACAAAGGGAATGGCTGCTACTGTAATACCCGCACGGCTCAAAAAAACAGAACGGCTAATAGCGTTTGGATGAACGGTATTGTCTGATAGGGTAGGAGAGAGGGCAATTTGTTGGTATATCCACTGCAACACGCGCCGAATATCGTCCATCAAAATAAAAGGAACAATAATTAGTTTGCAAGCTAACAAAATAACATACACACTAAAAATATAGGTACGCAAAGTGGGATTCCATGACCGACCATCAAATAAAAGGGCTGAAATAAGCAGGATATAAAAGGAAATGCTTATCCCAATATATATATGGTGAACAAAATTTCGTTGTGTAGCAGTCCGAATGGCTTGGTAAACATACCAATCTATAAAAATTAATATCGCCAAAGGCAATAAAAAAAATAAAACATTACGCATAAATTTGGAAATCTATTGGGTGGAAAATTTCGAAAATTGGTAGAGTATCTGAGAAATACGCCCATAAATACTCAAAAAAACGTGCAAAGGTACGGCTTAAAATGCAAAATGTAGAAAATATTTTTGAATTGGGTACACAAATTTTCTAAAAAGCGTAACTTTGCGGCAAATGTATGTGAGTCGGCTTTGTGACCAATAGACTTTTTAGAGTCTTGTTTATATAAACTAATAAAAAACGGCTTAATGCGAGCTATTGTCATAGATAAATATCTCTTGTATATAAACACTAAAATAAATTATTCAACCTCCAGTGAAGAGTCTTGTCAATACAAATTGGATAAACAAGGCAATTCATTAAGTTTATTTGTATGATGAAAAAGTATTTTTTACTACTTGTCTGTTGTTTAGCTACCTTGCCTTGTTGGGCAGGTGGTTTTCAGGTGTCGCTCCAAGGGCAAAAACAAATCGGTATGTCACATGTAGGAGCAGCCTTGCCGATAGATGGTTCGGCAGTATATTTCAACCCAGGTGCCTTGAGTTTTGTAGGTGGTACACATGTCAATTTGGGATTTAGTCCCATTTTTGCCAATGTGCAATACCTACAGCCATCTACAGGCGCTACCTCTGCTAAGGAATTTAGTGTTGGCACACCTTTTTCTGCCTATATTACCTCTGCCTTAGCCAAAGAAGGGGCTTTGTCCAATTTGAGTGTGGGCATAGGTGTGTACACGCCTTTTGGCAGTAGCATTGCTTATCCCGAAGATTGGATTGGTCGTTTTGTTACCAAATCTGTTTCGCTCAAAACCATTTTTATTCAACCTACAGTTTCCTGTAAGTTTTTAGACAACAAATTGGGTATAGGTGTAGGTGTGGTATATGGTACGGGAGATTTCAAAATTGTTCGTGCTGTACCTTTGTATGACGCACAAGGCAACGAAAGTGAAGCAGAATTGTCGGGCAAAGGTTCGGGCATTGGTTTCAATGTGGGCGTATACGCACAACCCATCGACAAATTGGGTTTGGGTATTACCTATCGTACAGGAACAAAAGTAAGCATAAAAGATGGCGATGCAAGTTTTAGCGTTCCAAGTGTTGTTTCACCTTTGTTCAACGCCAATTCGTTTGACTTAGATGTAAGTTTGCCAAGCACCCTGTCTATTGGTATTTCTTATTTTATGAACGAAGCCAAAACCACTTTCGTTTCTGCTCAAATCGACCAAACGGGCTGGAAATCTTACAAAGAATTGCGTTTTGTATTTCCCGAAGGACAAACTGTTGGCGGAGAAAAGGAATTGGTCTCTACCCGCAACTACCAAGGCAACTGGATGTTCCGTGTTGGTGCGCAGGTAGCTGTGAACGAAAAATTGCAAGTGCGCGCAGGTGGTTATTATGATACCAGCGCTATTCCCGACTTAGATACCGAACACAATGGTATTCCTGAAGCATACGTAACACCCGAAACTCCCGATGCCAATCGTGGAGGATTCTCATTAGGAGCAAGCTATCAAGTAACTTCTAAATTGGGCGTAGATGCTTCTTTTATGTATGTTAATGGACAAGAACGCTTGACCTACAATCCCGAAGAACAATTCGAGCAACAATACAAAGCCACCGCTGTTATTCCGGGTATAGGTATCAATCTTAAATTCTAAATCTCTTTTCTAAACTTATTAAAAATATAGCAAAATGAATAAAAGCACATTTAAATATGTACTGTTCTTGGCGATAGGTGCTATGTTGTGGCAGTCTTGCGCCAAAGAATTTACACCCGAAACACCTACCGCTGGCAACGCCGATTTTTCGCGCTATGTAGCCGTCGGTAATTCCATTACATCGGGCTATACAGGTTCGGGCATGACCAAAGTCACCCAAGACAATTCTTTAGCCAACTTATTGGCAACACAATTCAAATTGGCAGGCGGCGGAGAGTTTAAACAACCCACCATGACCGAAAATGGTTCGGGTGTATTGCAAGTACAAGCCTTAACCACCGTGCCACCTTGTAACATTGACTCAAAGCCCACCATCGTTCGCTCAACAGTCGACCCCGCATGGATAAATGATATTTCTGCCCAAGGACCATTCAACAATATTGCCGTACCGGGTATGTCGGTCAAAGCCAGCGACCAAGCTAACTTTGCCAATAACCCACTACAGCCAAATCCATATATGGCGCGAATGATATCCAACGATGGACAGTCCTACAAAAGTTTAGTAGAAGAAACAGTAGCTGCTATTGACCCAACTTTCTTTACTTTGTGGTTAGGCAATAACGATATATTAACTTATGCAGGCACAGGTGGTGGCTTTTTGCCCAACTACTTCACTAGTCAAACAGTACCTGTTCCTTGTGGTGATGTTGACCAATCGCAGGGTATTTTGAGCATTCCTTCTGATGACCAATTTCGCAATAAATATAGCGCTTTATTGGACATTATGACTGCCAATGGTGCCAAAGGTGTTGTGGCTACTATTCCTGACATTACTGCACTGCCTTTGTTTACAACAGTTAAACATACTGTTACCAGCCCCAGCGATTGTACCACACAATTACCTATCTATATCACCACAGCAAGCGGTGTACGTACAGCTACCGCCGAAGACTTCATTTTGTTGCCAACAGGCTCTGCTATCGGTCGTCCTGATACCTTGAATGGTTTTGTAATTCCTCATGGTTTAAACGAATTGAATCCTTTGTGTAATAGCGAAGTGTTGGACAAATCGGAAGCGCAAACAGTTTTGGGCAAAACAACTTTGTTCAACACCATTATCAAAGAAGAAGCCGTCGAACGCAATATTCCTGTTGTTGATATGTATGCATTTATGAATAGTATCAAAAACGGTACGACTATAGATGGTATCGACGTAAGTTCCAAATTTATTTCGGGCGGAGCTTTTGGCTTAGATGGCGTTCACCCCGCTGACCGTGGCTATGCTATTGTTGCCAACGAATTTATTCGTACTATCAATGCGTCATACAATTCAACTTTGCCTTTGGTTGACGTAGGACAATTTAAAGGTGTTACACTTCCATAAGCATAATTATATTATATGCTAAACTCCATATCAAAGGTGGTTGTCATTAACGAATGACAACCACCTTTTTTTGTTGTAAAGATGTATGATTTTTTTGTATAAAAAATAAATTTTAGACTTTGGACAAAACCAATAGGACATAGTTTCTCCATCCCCTGCGGTGATCAGGGGCTACCGTTCGGCACAGGCGCTAATCCTCAGCCGAAAAAGCTATTATTTGGACGCTTCCGTTGCTTTATTAGCCGTTTCCTC
>JAEUUX010000150.1 GCA_016787295.1 Chitinophagales bacterium | reverse complement strand
TGAAATTTCAAAAACTTCTCTTAAAGTGTTGGGAAGTGATTTGTTTAATCAAATAACTAAGACTAAATAGAGGGCAATTATGGCAAGAAATGCAACGAATAAATTATTGCAAAAAGCAAAAAAGTCAAAGAGTGACGAATTCTACACGCAACTTTGTGACATAGAGAGTGAATTACAATACTATAAAAATCACTTTAAGGACAAGGTGGTTTTTTGTAATTGTGATGATGCTCGCATTAGCAACTTTTTTAAATATTTTTCATCTAATTTTAAGGAATTAGGACTAAAAAAATTGATTGCGGCTTGCTATCAAGAACAAAAAAAAGAGTTATTTAACACCGAAAATGGTGAAAATGGGTTTTTTTATGAATATACAGGAACAGAAGGCGAGATAAAGCACCCAGGTTCAACTGATATTGTTTACTTTAATGGAGATGGAGATTTTCGCAGCCCAGAGAGTGTTGAACTGTTGAAACAGTCTGACATTGTCGTTACTAATCCACCATTTTCATTGTTCAGAGAATTTGTAGGTCAATTGGTTAAATACGATAAGAAATATTTGATTATTGGTAATATAAATGCAATAACCTATAAAGAAATATTTAAATTAATTAAAGAAAATAAAGCATGGTTAGGGATTAATCTTGGCAGAGGTGTTTCAGGGTTTATAGTGCCTGAGCATTACGAACTTTATGGCACAGAGGCGAGAATAGATAGCAGCGGAAATAGAATAGTCTCGCCAAACAATTGCTTATGGTTGACAAACATAGATAACTTCAAAAGGCACGAAGATATAGAACTCACAAAAAAATATTTTGGGAACGAAGCTGAATATCCGAAATATGATAATTATGACGGTATAAACGTTGATAAAACCGAGTACATACCATTAGACTATGACGGATATATGGGAGTGCCTATAACATTTCTACATAAATTTAATCCTGACCAATTTGAAATAATTAAATTCAGAAAAGGGAGCGATGATAAAGACTTATCAATAGGAGGAAAATGCCCGTATTTTAGGATTCTAATAAGAAATAAACGGTTACAAAACAAGTCATTGAATGGAAGCGTGAACAACAGCAGGCAATGAATCTACGCACAGCACTCCTAAACGCCGCCACGTCGTCCATGTAGCCGCTACCTGATATTTTAAGAACAAAAACAACAATAACAAAAAAACAAAGTTGATGAAAATTTAACTTTATTTTTCACCTTTACACAAAACAAGAGAACATGGCAAAGAATATATACTAAATTGAATACAGTCTTCGGATTTTGTAAAATGTTGACAGTGTTTGAGACAAATAATTGCGGTCACGAAAAACGCACATCTGCTTACACTATTTTCGTCACCCTAAATAGTGCTGTTTCGGTCGTTGAGGCATGAAAGTCATGGTTAAACAGACAAAGAATGATAAATTGCCTCAACGATTGCCTACATTTTGTGGTAGCTAATGAGGAAAAACAGCCAAAATGCCTACGATTCTGCTTGCTACCACAAAATTAAGCAAAGACCACAGCACGCCGGACGAATCCACTTGAAAAAGAACACCCTTTTTTGCTGCTTTTTTGGGTGAACAAAAAAGCAGAATCACCATTTGTCACTTACGATAATAGCATTTGGAGGAACGGCAAATGGTCGTTAATTGATGTGGCATTTTGAGGCGAGTACGTAACATCGTTCATTATCAAATCCGAAAAGTATTTTCAATTCAGTATAACAAATAAAAACAAAAATCGTCCAACACTGCACAACACGACAAGGCTATCGCTCTGCGTGTATGCCAACCGTTCAACGAAATTAAAAAAGCTCCGAAGCGACAAAACCAAGTTCATAAACAAAAGTAAAAAAAATCGGATATTTGTTCAACCAAATTTATCCCCCCAAAAAACAAACACCAAACGCCAAATTTTGCGAAATATTGCAAAATTTGGCGTAAAAATATTAAACACAGCCGAGACAAAAATCCAATATCGGGCAGTAAATTCACAAAAAAACCGTATCTTTGCATTCTCAAACTAAACCTATTCCGTGATGAAATTTGTAGACGTAAAAAATGATGTTGCCTTTCGAAAAATATTTGGCAACTCAAAAAAGAGCATTGTTTTAATATCCTTTCTAAATGCCGTTTTGGATTTGGAAGGCAGCAATCGCATTTCAAAAGTCACCATTATTGACCCATATTTGTTGCCACGCCTCAAAGGTGAAAAAGCGAGCATCCTCGACGTGCGGGCAACTGACCAGCGCGGACGACAGTTTATTGTGGAGATGCAAGTTGCGGATAAAAAAGGCTTTGACAAACGGGTGCAGTTTTACACTTCCCGCGACTATTCGATGCAAATAGATCGGGGCGAAGACTACCCGAAACTAAAACCAACTTATTTTATCGGTATTTTAAATTTTAGTATTGGCTTTGGTAAAAACTACCTTTCTAAACATTACAGTATCGAAGAAGAAACAGGTCAATGCGTTTTGAGTGACATTCAACATCGTTTTATTCAATTGACAAAGTTCAAGAAAAAACGCCATGAATTGGCTTCTTTGGTAGACAAGTGGACATTTTTCATCAAAAATGCGGGAAATTTGGACGTTATCCCCGAAGATATAGAAGATGAAGGCTTAAAAACAGCGTATCAAGAAGCCGATAAACACTCTTGGAAAAAAGAGGATCTTATCGCTTACCAGAACGCAGGTATGCGCGAACAAGACCAAAAAGGTGAAATTGAGCTTGCGAGAGATGAGGGAAAAGCCGAAGCCGAAGCTAAAGCCGAAGTGGAGAAAGAGCAATTGCGCAAAGAGGCGGAAGCAAAGGAAGAACAATTGCGCAAAGAGGCGGAAGCAAAAGAAGAGCAGACGATTTTAAACTTCTATCAAAACGGTGTAAACTTTGAACTTATCGCGATATCTACTCGAAAAACAGTAGAAGAAATCCAACAAATCATCGCAAAGAATAAAAAGTAAACCACCCAAAACCAAAAATTCTACGCCAAATTTTGCGAAATATTGCAAAATTTGGCGTAAAAATATTAAACACAGCCGAAATAAAAAACCAATATCCCCAAATACAATAAAAAGGGCATTATCCAAGCAAATGGATAATGCCCTTTTCCTATTCGATAAAAGCTACAACACTCCCAAATAAGGCAATAATTTCTCAAAAATGGTGTAGAGCAACAAACCAATACTCCCGCCCACCAACGTACCATTGATACGGATAAACTGTAGGTCGTTGCCTACTTCTTGGTTGATGCGGTCGGCGATGTCGGTCCAGCCAGCTACTGTTTGGCTGATGTGTCCTGCAATTTCTTCGCGCATATCGCAAATAGCATATAGCGCCTCACGCTTGAGGGTTTGGTTAATGAGGTCTTGTAGGCGTGTGTCGGTTTGCAGTTTGTCGGTCATGTAGGTGAGGGCTTTTTCCAAACTGCGCTCTATGCGTGAGCCTTCGGAGGCAATGTCGCGTTCAATAACTTTTTTGACATCACTCCACACTTGTTGCGAATAAGTTGCAAAAGCTGTATTGTTGAGCAAAGACAATTTGATATTTTCGGCGGCTTTTTGATAGTCGGGTGAGTTCTTGAGCTGGTCGATAAAGTTTTCTATGAAACCGTTTAGTTTGTAGCGCATTTCGTGGTCGGGATTGCCTTGTATGTCTGAAATTTGGGTGCGCAACACGTCCACAATTTTTTCGGTAATCATCTGTGAAGGGGGCCAATACCATTCGCGTTGTTTGCGAATTTCTTCCAAAATGCGTGTTTCAACCACTTCTTGATGCACATATTGGTCTGCAATGTCCAAAATATCTGCCAAAAGATGTTGGTGCAAATCTTTTTCTATCAAGTATTCCAACATTTTGGACAAGATATTGGCAGAATCTATGTTTTCGATGACCCCACGCAAATTGCTTTCTATGAATTTGTTGGTTTCTTCGTCGTCGAGATTATCCAATACCGAAGGGACGTGTTGTGCCAACTGTCGTGCCAATTTGCGCGGACTTTGTTGTTTGGTAATAAATTCTACAATTTCGTCGCTGAACCGCACCTTATCCAAATGCACCATGATGGATTGTTCGTTGAGGAAGTTTTCTACTACAAAATGCCCCAAACCTGCTGCAAAATCGGCTTGTTTGAGCTTGATAAGGTTGGTATGTGGGATAGGAATACCCAAAGGATGCTGAAATAGCGCCACCACCGCAAACCAGTCGGCAAGCCCGCCCACCATAGCGGCTTCTGCAAAAGCGCGAATATAGCCCATTGCGGGATAGCTATGCTCCAAAATCCGAGCAATAATAAACACCACCATTGCTACCAATAACATACCAGTGGCAGCATAGCGAATGTCACCTTTTTTTGCCATGTCTGAAAAAAAATGATTTTTTGAACAGCAAAGGTACGGAAAAAAACGCATATTTTGCCATTTTTGCTCAATTAATCTATTGACTCGCCGAAATTCGAGAATTATACTATACTAAATTGAATACAGTCTTCGGATTTTGTAAAATGTTGTCAGGCGAATAATTGCGGTCACAAAAAACGCACATCTGCCTACATTATTTTCGTTCTCCGAAATAGTGCTGTTTCGGTCGTTGAGGCATGAAAGTCACTGCTAAACAGACAAAAAACGATAAACTGCCTCAACGATTGCCTACATTTTGTGGTAGCTAATGTGGAGAAACAGACAAAATGCCTACGATTTCGCTTGCTACCACAAAATTAAGCAAAGACCACAGCACGCCGGACGAATCCACTCGAAAAAAGAACACCCTTTTTTGCTGCTTTTTTGGGTGAGCAAAAAAGCAGAATCACCATTTGTCATTTACGATAATAGTATTTCGAGGAATGGCAAATTGCCGTTAATTGATGTGGCATTTTGGGGCAAGTGCGTAACATCGTCTATTATCAAATCCGAAAAGTATTTTCAATTCAGTATACTGCCAACTTGCCTATCTATTCTTTTGTTGTGCAACGAAAATTCCCTCGACTATAACATTCAATCAGTTAAATTGCGTACCTTTGCGGCGCTTACCATTTTTCTATTTTATTGTCCATGAAAACACAAAAATTATCCTTTATTCTGTGTTATTGCTTCTTGGGTGTGTTGATGGCTTGTCAGCCCAAAACGTCTGAAACAAGCAATAATAATACGGCTACTACTGAACCTATTGCAGCCGCTCCGTCTGCGGTTTCGGCAGATGCCGGCAAACCCTACGAACCAAGCCCACTGCCCAAGTTGGGAGCCATCATGCAAGAGTGTAATAAAGTCGAGTTCCAACTGTATGACTATGGTATATCTTTTGAGACGGTTGATGCCAACCAAGTCATGTCTTATTTTCAGTATATCGAAAACAAGCGCGCCAACGAAGCCCCATGTAAAGCAGGCAAATACGATGGTGCAGCGGTGTTTAAGAACAAAAAAGGGGATATTGCCATAGCGATGGAAATCAATATCGTGCCGCCTTGTAACCGTGCCTTCTTTACTATTGACAACGAAAAATATACTTGTCAATTCACGCCAACAGGACTGAAATTCTTTGAGCAAATCATTAATCGTCGCCAATCTGTTATAGAGGGCGCACAAGGTCAAGCAGCACCTCCACAAGGACACTAATCTATTGCCATGCGTTATATTGTATTCTTTATTGTTTGCATAGCGCTTATCGGGCAGGAAGTTGCTGCACAAATCCGTGCAAGTGACTCTATCCGTGCCGATTTGCGCTATGACAAAATTTGGTCGTTTACTGACCTCTATACACAAGAATTGCAACTATTGGACACGAGTCTTCACCAGTTTCAACGGTTTAATCCCGCGCATCGTGGACTTTTTGAGCAATTTTCATTGGGCGGAAATCCCGGTCAAGCGCATGGTTATCGGGTGTTTGAATATGAGCGCCCATTGGGTTTTCAATTGGGTTGGAAACAATATCAGCGCTACCAGATTCAAGCCGATTCGGTGCGATATTTTTATACCCAATATCCTGCTTCCGATTTGCGTTACATGATTGGACCTTCGAGCGAGCAACAGGCAAGTGTGTTGTTTTCGGTGCCTTTGTCGCGCCAAATCAATGTCACAGCCGATTATCGGCGCGTTATTGCTCCCGGCGTTTTTCTGCAACAAAATGCCAATATACACACTTTTTCGGGCAGTTTTCGCTATTTTACGCCCAATAATCGCTACCAGTTGTTAGCCTACTACTTGGCGAACAAGGCAGACAATAGCCATAGCGGTGGCTACCAAAGTGAGGTGTATTTTCGGAACGAATGGCTGAATCTGATTACAGACACTCTCGCCACGCCACGCACCATCATAGAACCGCACCTGACAACTGCCAAAAGCACCTTGTCCCAACGCCGCTTTTTTGCACAACAAACTTATAGTATTGGTAAGTTGTATGACTTTCCGCGCTATGTCAATGACACTTTAGCCCCTCAATTTTCGACTTACCGATTGGGTTATCGGGCGAGCTATGAACGACAGCGCTATGACTATACAGATACTTCGCCGACTACTGATTTTTATCCCACCAACTTATTCAATACCACGCAAGTAAAAGACTCTTTGACGGCGCGGGTGTTGGATAACGAAGGTTTTTTGGCGATATATGGACGACGAATGCGCACCGACTCTTTGGGGTTTCAGCATACGTTTAGCCTCCGCGCTGGGGTCAAACATCAATATATTTGGCTCGACCAAGTGGCGATTACCGATACTATTTACAACGATGTAGATAGTACGTTTGTGGGTGAAAACCAACTGCGCAAACTGCAAAGTATGTTGCTCGTGCTACACTTAGAAAACCAAAGCCAAGCCAAAATGAGCTTCTGGGGTGATGCTCAATATGCTTTGTGGGGATTTAATGCCGCCGACTTGTCTCTACAGGGCAGGTTGCGATGGAATATCAGCAACAAAATAGGCTGGTTAGCGGGTAAAGCGGTGCTACAAAGCGTCACACCCGACTATATTGTGATGCGGTATGTGTCGACTTATCGGAACTGGCAGCATGACAGTTGGCAAAAAATCAATGCCGTGCAGTTATCTGCTACTTTCTATCAGCCTTTTTTGCAGTTACAACTTGGCTATGCTAATCACACGTTCGACAATTATGTGGTGTGGCAAAGCGATGGTACGCCCATGCAATTGAGTGATGTGTTGGTGAATATCAGTCAGGTTTGGGGTAGCAAACATTTTCGTTTCGGTGACTTCCATGCAGATAATTTGTTAGCATTGCAGGTATCAAGCAGTAGCCAAGTGCCGCTACCCTTGCTCTATGGCAGGCATAGTCTCTACTGGGAGAAAGTATTGTTTAGCCGAGCAGCGCGGGTGCGTTTGGGGCTTGATGTGGGCTATAATAGCAACTATTATGCACCCGGTTTTATGCCCGATATGGGACAATTTGTGGTACAAAACACGGAACAATTGCGTTTTTATCCCGTTATAGATGTATTTTTGGCGGCAAAGGTGAAGCGTTTGCGTTTGTTTGTGAATGTGCATCACGTCAATCAGGGGCTATTTCGTCAAAAAAGCTATTTTTCGGCTTACCAATATCCTGCTGCCGACCGCGCGTTGCGCTTTGGTGTGTCGTGGATGTTTTTTGACTAACGAAATCTTCCCTTTTGAGGTACAAAAGTCCGTTTGGGGTTTTGTGGGGCAAGGTTTGGTAGCAGGAGAAAGGCAGTCAAGGCGAAGCCGCTGCCAATTTGTTAATGTATTATGACCACTTGTGCGAGTGGCGAAGCGCGTTAGGGATTGTAAGGGCTGCCGTTAGGCTGGTGCTTGCACCGTAGCGTTAGCGAAGCCCTGTAAAGCCCGACCCCAACGGGGAAACGCCCAAATAGATAGTTTTATTTTTATGAATTTGGCTATGTAATCGGTTTCGATGGCAGCTTTATGGCTTAATGGAATGCCTTTGTTACTGCTTATTGGCGGTTTTTTTATTCTTTATTTTATTACGTTTATGGAAATCATTAGTAAGTATTTTCCCGATTTGAGTGCCACACAACGCGCACAATTCGAACAATTGTTGCCTTTATATAGCGACTGGAACGCCAAAATCAATGTTATTTCGCGAAAGGATATCGACAATCTGTATTTGCATCATGTTTTGCATTCTTTGGCTATTGCTAAGTTGTGCCGTTTTAAACCCTTTACGCAGTTCTTAGACATCGGAACGGGAGGTGGTTTTCCGGGTATTCCTTTGGCAATTTTGCTGCCCGAATGCCGTTTTCATTTGATTGATGGAACGGGTAAAAAAATAATGGTATGTAAAGCAGTTATTGAGGCATTGGGTTTGACGAATGCCCGCGCCGAACAGTTGCGCGCCGAGCAGTTGCACCAAAAGACCTATGATTATGTGATTTCGCGAGCTACTTTGCCGCTGGCGGAGCTATTCCATTTTGCTCAACGCATGGTTATTCCGAGCAAATCGGGCGAAAAATATAATAAATTGCCCAATGGGGTGCTACTGCTCAAAGGTGGGAATTTGCGGGAGGAAATTGTAGCGGTCAACAAGAAAGTACAGCAATATTTTTTAGGCGATTATTTCGAGGAAGAGTATTTTGCTGAAAAATATCTGCTTCATGTGCGGGTATAGCCTTGCAAGGTGAGGTATATGGACTATTATGAATGTGTCAAATCGGTTTGCTGTCCTTGTAGGGGATAGTAAGCCGATTTTTTGTGTGTTCTGGCGCAGCGCCAGCGTTAGTTTGCAGGTGCATATTGGTTCTGGCGCAGCGCCAGCGTTAGTTTGCAGGTGCATATTGGCTGTAGCACAATGCTGGAGCTACTTTGCAGGTGCATATTGGCTGTAGCACAATGCTGGAGCTACTTTGCAGGTGCATATTGCCTGTAGCACTATACTGGAGCTAATCTGCACAAACAAATTAAAAGAAGCAACAAAGAAATATGCTGTTGTTAGCTGCTTAGATTGTGTTTTTGTTTAGAAATAAGGGGTGATACGTTATAATATAGCAAATTCCTCATCTCTATTTGTAATTAGCAATGAGGAATGGAATAAATAAAGGCAGCTATTGGCAATTAGAAAAAAAACAGGAGATAAGTAAAAACAAATACTGTGTATTGTTTTTTACTTATCTCCTGCTCCAAGATGATTATGGTGAATTATGATGATGAAAATAGGGAAAAATCTGTGTTATTATGGCATAAAACAAATACAACAACGATTTTTCTCCTATCGTGTTTCAAATGGTCGCTAAAAATTAGGTATATTGTCTTTGAAATACCATGACAGTTTCGAGCTTTTATTGAAAATTTTGATACAATAATAAGGCTGTCCGCAACTTAGTGGTATTGTATTAAAGACAAAGGTTGCTGTTTGTGTAGGAGCTTTGCTATTTGACCATGTTTTGCACCATGCTTTTGGGTGATGGCTAACACTATTGGGTATCTAAGTTAGGATCCTATTTGCGTCTCCTAAGCACTACAACTTACACAATCAGGGTCGTCCAAACTACAAGTTTTGCCTACAATAACACTCTCGTCCAACAGGCTTTGTTGTTCCTGCTGTTGTTGTTGCAATTGTTGGGTGTCCACCGTAAACTTAATGGCATCGGCAGCGGGGCGCGTGCGGAGATAATACATGCCGGTTTTTAAACCCTTTTGCCAAGCATAAAAATGTAGGCTTGACAGTTTTTTGTAGTTAGGCTCTTCCATAAAAACATTGAGGCTCTGACTTTGACAGATAAAAGCCCCACGGTCGGCAGCCAAATCGATAATTGTACGCTGTTTGATTTCCCAGGCTGTTTTGTAGCGTTCTTTCAGGTCTTCGGGTAGTCCGCCAATAGATTGCACGGAGCCATTGTTGGCTATCAACACGTTTTTGAGCGTTTCGTTCCACAAGCCTAAAGCAATTAAATCTTTTAGTAGGTGTTTGTTGACCACAATAAACTCGCCACTCAACACACGGCGCGTATAGATATTGGTGGTATAAGGCTCAAAACATTCATTGTTACCCAAGATTTGTGAAGTCGAGGCGGTTGGCATGGGAGCGAGCAAAAGGCTATTGCGCAGACCATGTTTGACAATATTCGCTTTGAGGCGATACCAATCCCAGCGCATTGAGGGTTCTACATTCCACATGTCAAATTGCAAAAAACCTTTCGAGGCGGGCGAACCTGCAAACGTTTCATACGCACCATGTTTTTGTGCCAATTCGTTGGAGGCAGTCAGCGCACCAAAGTAAATGGTTTCAAAGATTTCGCGATTGAGTTGGCGAGCAGCTTCGCTTTCGAAAGGTAGCCGTAGCAACAAAAACGCATCAGCTAAACCCTGCACACCTAAGCCGATAGGACGGTGCCGCATATTGGAACGGCGAGCCTCCTCCACTGGATAGTAATTCACGTCTATCACTTTATTGAGGTTTCGGGTCACAATTTTGGTGATATCGAACAACTTTTTGTGGTCAAATTCGCCATTTTTGACAAATTTGCTCAAATTGATGCTCGCCAAATTACACACTGCCACTTCGTCGGGCGCTGTATATTCCATGATTTCGGTGCAAAGGTTGCTCGATTTAATCGTTCCCAAATTTTGTTGGTTCGATTTTTTATTAGCAGCATCTTTGAACAACATATATGGCGTACCTGTTTCTATTTGTGAATCCAAAATCTTGAACCACAACTCTTGTGCCTTAATTTGGCGGCGTGCGCGTCCTTCTTTTTCGTACCGCAGGTATAGCTGCTCAAACGCTTCGCCGTAACATTCGTGCAAATCGGGCGCTTCGTTGGGACAGAATAGCGACCACATTTCATCGTTCTGGACGCGCTGCATAAACAAATCAGGTATCCAAAGTGCATAAAACAAATCGCGTGCGCGCAGTTCCTCTTTACCATGATTTTTCTTAAGGTCTAAGAAATCTAACACATCGTCGTGCCATGGTTCGAGATAAATGGCAAAAGCGCCGCGCCTTTTGTTACCACCTTGGTCGACATAGCGCGCTGTGGCATTGAACACCTGCAACATTGGCACCAAACCATTCGACACGCCATTGGTGCCTTTGATATAGCTATTTTTTGCCCTAATGTTGTGAATACTCAAGCCAACACCGCCCGCCGATTGGGATATTTTGGCGCATTGCGACAAGGTGTTATAGATACCTTCGATGCTATCTGCCTGCATTTGGAGCAAGAAACAGCTCGACATCTGTGGTTTGGGCGTGCCAGCATTGAACAAAGTGGGTGTGGCGTGCGTGAACCATTTTTGAGACATCAAGTTATACGTTTCGAGGGCAGCCTCTATATCTTGTTGATGAATCCCAATGGCGACACGCATCCAGAGGTGTTGCGGACGTTCCGAAATTTTGCCGTATCGTTTCAACAAATAAGAACGTTCTAAGGTTTTGAAGCCGAAAAAATCGAAATCAAAATCACGCTCATGGTGAATGGCGTTGTCCAAGCGTTCTTTGTTTGCCTGTACAATATTATACACTTCCTCTGCAATAAGCGAGGCTTTACCCGTTTTGGGGTCGACATAGTGGTACAAATCGCTAATGGTTTCTGCAAAAGACGTTTTGGTGTTCTTGTGCAGGTTAGACACGGCGATACGGGCTGCCAAAATCCCAAAGTCGGGGTGAGTGGCAGACATACTTGCGGCTGTTTCGGCAGCCAGATTATCGAGTTCGGTGGTCGAGACACCATCGTATAACCCTTGCACAACCGACTGTGCCACTCGAACAGGGTCTACATACTGAACATCTAATCCTTTGCAGAGGTTTCTGATTCGGATAAGAATTTTATCGAAAGAAACGGCTTCGCGTTTGCCGTCGCGTTTGATGACATACATGGGCGGAAATGGGGTTATGAATAAAGGTATATTTGGGCTACATCATTACCCAAAAGTGGTGGAGTTTGATAGTCGAATTAATGTTATCTCCTGTTTTGGTATTATCAGAGTAGTATCGTGCTAATACTGGCGTATGGTCAAATGGTGGTGAATACTCTTTTAGTATCTCATCGGTAGTCCAAACAATATTTACATCAGTATTTTGTTCGGCAAGGTCAGAAATCCATTCATTGATTTGTTGATACCAATAAACAAAATCTTCTTCTTGAACGTAGGCAATAATGGCGGATTGGGAAAGCCCTACACCATGTTGATTTACTTTAAAACGCTGCATAGCACCACCATTACTACATACATATTCTCTAAGGTCTCGTTTATCGTTTTTTTTAGGGGTTGGTAGTCGTTTGCCTTCCATAGCAAAAAACTGTATTTTTCTACCATTTCCATCACGTACTTTAAACGCTAGCAAATCTTCACTTTTTTGTTCCATAAAAACGCCAAAATCTACTCGTCTGTTTCCTCCTTGGTACTTTTCCGGAATAAAATAGAAAAAATCGTTTTCTCTTTTTTGGTCTTGTATTATATGGCACAAATCTTCATTAAGATCTGCTTCGTTCTTTGTCTTACTGCCATACTCTTGGGCAAAAAGTGGCAAAATACGTTCTAAAAACTTGAGAACAGCGTTGATACTTGCGCCAAGTGTTAATGGCAGAACGCCTTGTATTTTTTGTGGTGGTAATAATTGTTGCATATTTTAGTATCCTTTTTCAATTAGGTCTGCAAAAACTTCATCGACATCGCGCAGCGCGATGGATTTTAACCAAAAGCGAATCGCCTGTGGTTTTAACAAATAAATTGTATTGTCATTACTATAAAAAATCAAGCGACGGTTAATTAACAAATTGGCAATATTATCATTTTGTAATAATTGTTGCAAAGTTGCCTCCAACTTATCGTCTTTTACGTCGGTTATATCCCAATGTTGTTCTTCATTGGTATACACAAAAGAGTTAAGGATAAAGTTTGTTGTTCGCAATATAGCACCTTGTCGAAAACATTTGTCACCCTCTTGGTATACCGAATTGAGGGCAATACAAAATACCTCACCAAAAGCTTGTAATTCTTCGGGTGTGGTTTTTTTGTGTATGATTGAATTTAAACCTCGATTTATCCAGTCAATCATATAGTTTAGTACATCATTTTGAATGATAGTTTCGCTATTGGATAATTCTAGTTCTTCAGCATTTTCAGGATAAGGTAGATACTCGATATCTTTTTTCAAGCAAACTGTTGCTTTATGGATAAAGAGTTTTGAACTTTTGCAAGCGATTAAAAGACGATATATGTCATTATTTTTTTTTATAGTATCATGCAAATAATGTATGTCAGCTAGCTCTGTTATTGAGGGGCGAATAGCAATAATGTCGTTTTTAAAAGTTCTATATTCACTAATTAATGCTATTGGAATTGTGTTTTTACCTAAATTTTCTTTTATTAAGAGTCTTGTCCCATCAAAAATTTCAGGAATGCGAGGTGCTTCAAATAGCGTTTCTGTTTCTACAATATTTTGTATTTTAGCAAAATCAATGCCTTCTTCAGTAAAGTATTTAGCAAGAATAGTAGGTTTATTGGTAATATGTTCAGCAACCTGTTTTTTATTACCTATAAAGTATCCTTCCCTAAAGTACCAACCATGATATTTTTCTTTTTCTTCTAAGTATGCTCCCAAGGTTCTTTTTGGGCTAAAATGTTCGATGATCATAGGCAAACGACCGCCACCCATTAAGTTTGCTTTCCAAACATAAGGATTGTTTAGCAAAGTTTCTTTGTCAACAGGATGAAAATCATATGTATCTAATTCAAAATAGATTCTTCCCTCAGATATTTGATAACTGCGCACAACTATATGCAATGTTGGGATAGTAGCAGTAATTTGTTTAGTTAAACATATTGCTGCTACTGCAACATTTGCATTTTTAAATAAACTTTCTTTTAATGGAGTGAAATCAATAATTTGCATTACATGGTTATTAGCAAATAGGTGTTTTCTAAAAGCAAGTTCATTTTTTTCGTCACTATAAACTAAAGTAACTACAGGCAACAGGAGACAAAGTCCACTATCAGTATCTTTCAACAAATTAATTGCTTGGTCTAAAAATAAAAAAGCTAATTGTTTTTGAGGTATATTTTCTTTAGGTTTATTATTTAAGGTTTTTATTAGTGTATTTAAGTCTTTTTTTCTAACAAAAGGTGGGTTTCCGATAATAACATCAAATTTTTTGTTGGTATTATTAACAAAAGTAAAAAAATCTTGGTGCAATACATTATTTTGACTTAAATCTTCAAATTTAAGCTCATTCCATATAACAGTAGGGCTTAAATGGTCGCATACAGCAAGCATTAAACTAAAATTAGTTAGTTGCGTGGCTGTTTTATTAATGTCAGTACCAAATATATTTTGTTTAAGCAATTCTTTCAATATAATAGGAGTTATTTCCGAATCGGTATTGTCATTTTCCATATTATTAATTATCCACCATTCTATTATTCGTTTAAAAGCCAATACCAAAAACACACCTGAACCGCAGGCAGGGTCAAGCACTGCACAACGGTTTACTTTAGCATAATCGCTAACAGGCATAGCAACATCTGTTAAAAATGCTGCTAAATGGGCAGGTGTATACACAACTCCGTCAGATTTTTTTTGATTAGGTATAAATTCTTCATAAATGCGACTAATCAGTTCTACAGGTAGGTGATTAAACGAATATAATCTCCATAAAACATACTGCCCATCTTCATTATCACCTTTTAAAAAGTTGACCAATGCAGATAAGTTGTTTTGAGAATTTAGTTCGTTTTTTTCTTCTTGCGAAAGTTCAAAAATTTTGCCATTAAATTTATCTTCGCTATTCAGGTAATCAAATAATGCAATAATTTTTCCGTTTTCTACTGTTTCGCAAAAATTAGTAGCGCCATCATATTGATGAAAAAAACTTTCAGGAAAAACTTTTGCACCATCTAAACCTGTGCGTTCCTCTAAGTATTTGACCAATATAGAAAGAATAAGCAAATGATTAGCCAGTTCTTTAGATAATCCTATTTCATGCAGAAATTTTTCGCGCGATTTTCGAAGTTGTATGATTAGTTTTTCGGAAACAATATCTTGTGCATTAAAACTTGTTTTATGACTTGGCAAATCCCAAAAAGTTCCGTATGCTAATAATTTAGCAGAATAGCGTTCTTTAAGTTGTTGTTTTGCCTCTGCCGCTTGTGACAAATTAGATAATACATTATCAAAGGGAGTGACATTTTCAACTTTTTTATCAAAAGGTTTTGTAGTGTTAATTATCTTAATGTCTGTTTGTGTAAATATGTAACACAACGGAACAGTATTGCTACTCCAAACTGTTTTGTTTATCTGCTCACGTGCAACATCATCGAATTTTTTTTGTGTATAGTCATAAATATATATTTGAGGCACAGAAGAACGGTTATTAGGAAATCGTCGAAAATAGACACCTACAGCCCCCAAAGCCTTAGCTTTTTGGACTGCAAAATATTCTTCTTTTCGCGAAATATTATCGTAATTTTCACCTACCCATATAAAAGGTTGTTTATCGATCGACAATTCGGGTGATATATCAACCAATTTTAGCCCTTCTTTAAGTAAATTTTCCATAGCCTATAGATGTAGTATTTTTATTAAATCCTAAAATTGGTGGCAAAGTTACTGCTTTTTTTTTGTAAGTTTAGTTTTTTTTAGGTAGAAAAAATATTTTGCTAAAAATTTTAACAAAAAAAACACACCTACCTCCCCTGCACAATCTTATTCCCAATCGGACAAGAAAGGCAACGTTTGGCATCGCAATAACGGGGTTTTAGGTGCAATAACGCTTGGGTTTGCGCGGCATTGTTGATAGGTAGCGGCAAAATTTTTCGCCATTCGTCAATAATGGCATTATCTTCGGCAGCCAATTGTTGTAGCCATTCTAAGGCGCGGTCTTGCAAATCGGGCATATCGCGCTCCTGTCCATATACAAACAGCAAGGGTACTAAGGTGTTGATAATGAACAAATCTATCGTGTTTTTGCCAATTTTTTTGCTGCTTGCTTTCGCGGCTTTGTCAAAAACATAGTGCGTTGTCCAATACTCCGATGGCGTAATGTCGAAAAAAGCATCAATATCGCGCACTTTTTCGGTGGCAATGAACTTCGAAAACAAGGCAGACGACTGATGAATAAGTGCCGCAAATTGTGCTAACCGAATCGTTGGGAAATTAGGCGGACGCAAACCTCCTGTTTTCCAACTATGCCCCAAAATGGGTTGTAACTGAAATTTGTTACGCAAAAATTGGTATTCGCGCTGCAACAAGCGCGGATAATCATCAGCAAAATAACCTTCCAAAAAACCTGCTTGACCAAACAACAATGCCTCTATCTGTAGCAACTGGTCTTTGTGTTTGGCTAAAACAGATAAAGGTGTTTTTTGAGTGAGCCAGCCAAACGGTTCTGCATTCACTTTTGTTCCAAAGGCTTTGCCCAAACTTTGATACAATGTTTCTTCCCAGCTATGATGGTTTTGGGTGAGCAGCGCCAAGATAGGCGCAATTTTTTGCTGTAGGCGTTCTATCAAAATTCGTTCCAAACAATGTTCCACCACAAAACTATCTACTTCGCCAATCAGTTTGGAGCAAGGTATCCAATGTTGGGCAAAGAACAATTGTTGATAATTTTTGAACAAAACGGGCGAAATGCGTTGCTGCAATTCCAAGACCGGCAAAGGTGAGCCGTCAGCACGTTGCAAAGGTAGGTCATTTTCGTATACTACGTGCAGAATAACGTTCTGATAGGCAGGATCTTGACTATGCGAATGCTTACTCCAGTCTGACGATTTGACATGTATTTCCACATTGCCCGCCCAAATGGTTTCGCCAATACGGATTCGGGCATTAAAAAAATCGGGTCCCGATTGTTCGTTCCGTTCGCCGACATGCAAAATTTCGATGGATTCGCTGGTGTTATCTGTTCGCAATTGGGTGTGGTCAAATTGGCGCAGCCGCCACACATAGAGCAAAAAATCTTCGGTCATGGCACGTGTTTATTCTCTTGGTATAAACAAGTATTGGTATATTAGCACCAACACCACCGATACTACCGTATCTAAGGCAGATTTTAACAAAGTATAGGGCAAAAATTGGAGGCTAAATAGTTCTAAAAAAGTCACGCTAAAGTGATGGATAAAAGTGAGTAAGATGGTGTATTTTAGAAACCAATTCATGCCCATAATGCCCAATTGTGGTTTATCGATGCTTTGATAACCAATAACAGGAGTTAGCAAAGTGATAACATATTGGCGCAAATAAGCCGTCAGGACTAAGGCGGCGGCATGTATGCCCAAGGTGTTGTCAAACACATCGACACACAAGCCCGAACCAAAAGCTGACAAGAGTAATACCCAAATGGGTGTTTCGAAAGGCAAAAATAGAATAAAGAAATGGTAGATATAGAGGCTCAAAAAGCCATGCAATTCGATGTGGTTAAGTACCAATACTTGCAGGAGCAACAGCCCTATCAACCTCAATAGGTGTAAGATAATGGTATTAGTCATTTTGGGCTTTTTGTTGCAAATCTTTGAGTTCTTTTCTTCGGTTATCTTCTATGACATAGACATGTTTTAGGGTTGTAAAGTTGGAAGCCAACTTGACTCTGAGCTGGTAGAAATTGCTACCTTCTGCCAAAACCCACGATTCCACTGTGCCTATCATCACATCGGGCGGAAAAAAGGAAGAGTAACCGCTCGTCAAAACGGTATCACCAACATACACTTTTTCATATTTGGGAATATCGTCGAGAATGACATATTGCGGTGATTTCATGTCCCAGCGCAAAGAACCTACCAAATTGTCTTGCTTCAATTTGGCACTTAGGCGCATATTTTTGTGGAGCAAAGAGATGATGATGGCGTAGTTGTCTGATACATCTTTGACAACCCCCACCACGCCGTTGTGGTCAATTACACCCATTTCGGGGTGAATGCCATCTTTTGTTCCTTTGTCTATGGTGATATAATTGGTGAGTTTGAGGGTAGAATTACCTAAGACGCGCGCTGCCGTAAAGTAGTAGAGCGGTTGTTGTTGGCGTTTAGTATACATTGTATCGAACAACAACACATTGCGAAGCACCAAAGCCGTGTCTTCACAAAAATCGGGTGTTTCCAAACCAAACAAATCACCATGCAAACTGGCTAATTGCTCCATCAAACGGGCGTTGGCTTTCACCAAACTATCGTTTTCGGCTCGCAAATGGAAGTAGCGTTTTACCTTATCGGTTTGTGCCAACATACTACCACTAACTTGATTAGACGCATTCAGTATTTTGGCACCTTGATAATTACTACTTTGCACTATTAGCCACACACATACAATTTCGAGGAATACAAATAGCAGAAAACCATAGCGTTCTGCCAAAAACAACAATATATTTAGCATATAGGTCTACATAGCGAAATGTTAACTTCTGTCCAACGTCATTGTATTTGTGGAAAGAAAGAAGTTAACATTTCGGCAGGAAATAGGAAAAGTATTTTAGCGCGACATCAAAAACGGAAAACGTTGGTCATTAGGCAGCGTGGTATTTTTTAGTGCAATACCCGTACCACGTACAACAGCTCGCAGGGGATCATCTGCTACGTGTACTTTCAGTTGCGTTTTGTCCGAAATACGTTTGTCTAAACCTCGCAACAAAGCACCTCCACCAGTCAAATAGATGCCTGTTTTGTAAATATCGGCTGCCAATTCGGGTGGTGTAATTTCGAGAGTTTTCAAAACAGCTTCTTCTATTTTGGCTACGGATTTGTCTAAACAATCGGCGATTTCGCGGTAGTGAACCATCACTTGTTTCGGAATACCCGAAATAAGGTCGCGTCCATTTACGGGATAGTCTTCTGGTGGGTTGTCTAAATCGGTGATAGCAGCGCCCACATTGATTTTGATGTTTTCGGCTGTTCGTTCGCCAATCAACAAATTGTGTTCGCGACGCATATAATCCATGATGCCTTGTGTAAATTCGTCGCCTGCCACACGGATAGATTGGTCGCACACAATACCCATCAAAGCAATAACGGCGATTTCGGTTGTTCCGCCACCAATATCGATAATCATGTTGCCAATAGGCTCGCGCACGTCGATACCAATACCCAAAGCGGCTGCCATCGGTTCATGAATCAGGTAGCGTTCTTTTGCACCCGCAGCTTCGGCAGAATTGAACACAGCTTTTTTCTCTACCTCTGTAATGCCCGATGGAATGCAGATAATCATCTTGTAGGAAGGCGTAAACCAATGTTTCCGACCGCCATACAAGAGTTCTATCATCTTGCGAATCATGTTTTCGGCAGCTTCGAAGTCGGCAATAACGCCATCTTTCAGCGGACGAATGGTGCGAATGTTTTCGTGAGTTTTTTCGTGCATTTGCATTGCCCGTCTACCCACAGCAATAACTTTATTCGTTACACGGTCAATAGCCACAATCGAAGGTTCATCTACCACCACTTGATCTTTGTACACAATCAGGGTGTTGGCTGTTCCTAAGTCTATGGCTATGTCATGCGTTAGGTCAAACACATTAAATAGTCCCATTTATATGGTAAGTTATATTTTTTGCTAATAAATATACTAAATTACATCAGCCTACATAGCTGGTGTCTTTTAGCGGTGCAAAATTAAGAAAATCAAATCGCTTTTTTATGTTGTTTTCATTTTTTTGTGCCTTTTATTAAGAAATAAAAAACTAAAGTGCTTTTTTTGTGCATAATAGGCTTTGTATACTTTTTTACTAGCCCAAAAAAGCCTAATTTTGCCGCATTATTAGCTATTCAGGGCGAAATTCTTTTTTTCTATATTCTAAAAACATAATACATACTTACGAAAAATGCCTCAAAGATATTTAGTAACGGCTGCTTTACCATATGCCAATGGTCCTTTTCATATCGGACATATTGCAGGTGCATATATTCCTGCTGATATCTATGTTCGCTGGTTGCGCTTGTGTGGCGAAGATGTAGTTTTTGTGTGTGGCTCCGACGAAAATGGAGCGGCAATCACCATTCAAGCGAAGCGCGAAAACACAAGCCCCAAAGCCATTGTCGATAAATACCACGAACAACTGAAAACAGGTGCCGAACAGTTGGGTATTTCTTTTGATATCTATCATCGCACTTCCGACCCTTTGCACCACCAAACCGCTCAAGAATTTTTTAAGGTTTTGTATAACAATGGAGCTTTCATCGAAAAAGAATCGGAGCAGCTATATGACGAAAAATTCCAACAATTTTTAGCCGACCGCTATGTTAAAGGCACTTGTCCAAACTGTGGTTATGAGGCGGCGTATGGCGACCAATGCGAAAAATGTGGTTCTACCCTAAGTCCCAACGACCTCATAAATCCTGTGTCAACGCTTAGTAACGAAACACCGATACTGCGAACCACCAAACATTGGTATTTGCGCTTGGGCAACTATGAGCAATGGGTAGGACAATGGATAGAAGACCAACAAACCGTCGAAAGATGGAAAGCGCATGTTTATGGTAGTTGCCAATCGTGGCTAAAACAAGGTTTAGATGACCGAGCTATGACGCGCGACTTAGATTGGGGAGTGCCTGTACCATTGCCCAACGCCGAAGGTAAAGTACTGTATGTGTGGCTCGATGCACCAATTGGCTATATCTCTGCCACCAAAGCCTTGTTTGAAGAGCGCGGCACGCCCGATTTGTGGCGTAAGTATTGGCAAGACCAAGACACAAAATTGGTGCATTTTATTGGTAAAGACAATATTGTGTTCCACTGTATTATTTTTCCGATAATGCTTCATGCACATGGCAACTATGTTTTGCCAACAAACGTGCCTGCCAATCAGTTCCTCAATTTAGACGGAGAAAAACTCTCTACTTCGCGCAACTATGCCGTGTGGCTGTTGGATTATCTGCGCGATTTTCCAGAACAACAAGACGTTTTGCGCTATACTTTGACGAGCAATATGCCCGAAAAAAAAGATAGTGATTTTTCGTGGGAAGACCTGCAAACCAAAAATAATAGCGAATTAGTGAGTATTTTGGGCAATTTGGTGAATAGAATCATGGTATTGTTGCACAAAAACTTTGGCGGCACCATACCCGAAGTTTTTCCCGAACCACGCACCATTATCGAAGAGGCGGCTTTTGAGTTGCGCCAATACCAACGCAACCTTCATTATAATGTAGACCAATTTTTGCAACAATATGAATTTAGAGCGGGTTTGCAGGAAGTGATGAATCTGGCGCGAGCAGCCAATAAATTTTTGACCGACACGGAACCATGGAAACTCATCAAAACCAATCCCGACCAAGCGGGTGCTGTTTTGACCATTGGTGTGGAGGTGATGGCATATTTGGCAGTTTATATCGAGCCATTTTTGCCATTTACTGCCGAAAAAATGCGTAAAATGCTTCATTTGAGCGATGACGATGTAGCTGCTGTCAAAACCAATAAGTTTGTAGCCGAAGTAGGACGCGAGCTTGCTCCTGCCGAATTGTTGTTCCACAAAATAGAAGATAGCACCATTGCTCCTTTTGTTGCCGACTTACGGCATAAAAGGGCTATATTGCAAACAGCACAACAAACTGTAACAGATAACACATCAAATTCAGAAACAAGTATTAATGCTGCACCTTTGAAAGAAGCTATTAGCTATGACGATTTTGCTAAATTGGACATTCGCACCGCCACTATCATCGCTGCCGAGCGCGTTCCAAAAGCAGATAAATTGTTGCAACTCACCGTCGATTTGGGCTTTGAACAACGCACAGTGGTGTCGGGTATTGCTGCTCACTATGCACCTGAACAAATTATCGGACAAAAAGTTTTGTTATTAGCCAATTTAGCACCCCGAAAGTTGCGTGGAATAGAAAGCAATGGTATGATACTGATGGCAGGCGACGGCGAACAATTGTTGTTCGTTGCCTCACAGGGTGATATTGCCGACGGGAGTACTGTTTCGTAGTATAAATGGTTTAGTCAACATTATTTTTTTGAATGCAAAAAACGTAGGGTTAAACCAACCCTACGCTTTTTGTTTAATCGTTTTCATCCGCGCAAATAGTTTGATACGTGCGCATAACTGCTGGTTATTGATGGTAACAATTGCCATAATGCTTTTTTTTATGGTGCAAAGATACAAAAAAAACTGCAAAATACAAAATTGTTCTTTCTGTATTTTGCAATAATAATAAAAATGAGAGGAAAACAGTTTTTTCTTTTTTGTTAAAAAAAATAGATACACAAAAACAACAAATCCGAATTAATACAACCAACGAACTTTAATGGTTTGTGGAAGTTGTCGCAAAGCACCGATATCTAAACCTTTTTCTTGCGACTCTACATCTAACACCACATAACCTACATCTCCTTTGGTGTTGAGATACTGCCCCACAATGTTGAGTTGTTGTTGTGAGATAATCTGATTGATTGCTGAAAGCACTCCCGGTACATTTTGGTGAATGTGTAGAATGCGTTGTGCGGATTGATGAACAGGCAGGCTAAGTTCTGGAATGCTATGCGAGCCAACACTCACGCCTTTGTCCATATATTGTATCATTTTCGTTGCCGCATCGCGCCCGATGTTGTCTTGTGCCTCGATGGTTGAACCACCAATGTGTGGTGTTAGGATAACATTGGGGAGATTTTGTAGGCGCGACACGAACTGTTCGTGTTTTCCAGCAGGTTCGTGTGGAAAAACATCGATTCCAGCCCCTTGTAGGTGTCCATTCTCCAAAGCATCTGCCAGTGCATCAATATCGACCACACTCCCGCGGCTAAGATTGAGTAAGATGCTACCTTGTTTCATTTGTCCGATGATTTGTTTGTCGAACATATTTTTTGTTGAGGCATCAGCAGGCACATGTAACGACACCACATCAGCAAGACTTAACAGTTCGTCTAAAGAATTGGTTGCAATGGCATTTCCCATTGGCAGTTTCGGTACAATATCGTAGTACAACACGCGCATTCCCAAGGCTTCTGCCATAACAGAGACTTGCGAGCCAATGTGTCCATAGCCAATAATCCCAAGAGCTTTGCCGCGCAATTCATAACAATTTGCTGCATCTTTAAGCCATGCTCCTTGATGTGCGGCTGCATTTTTTTCGGGAATATGTCGCAACAACATAATCATTTCGCCAATAGTGAGTTCGGCAACAGACCTTGTATTGCTGTAAGGAGAGTTGAAAACAGCGATACCTTTTTGGGATGCATACCGTAAATCGACCTGATTTGTGCCAATGCAAAAGCAACCAACTGCCCAAAGATGTGGAGCGTTTGACAAAACTTTGGCAGTCAGTTGTGTTTTTGACCGAATGCCCAAAAGATGCACACCATCTTGCAAACGTTCTATCAATGCTTCCTCTGAAATGGCTTTGGGAAGGCTTTCGATGTCACTATAACCCGCTTTTTCGAATAGAGCAGTAGCAGTAGGGCTAACTCCTTCTAATAATAGAATTTTAATGTTTTCTTTAGGATAAGAAGTTTTCATACAAAATTTTGGTGCAAAGGTAGTAACAATTTGGATAAAAACATAATGACCAAAGTTATTGGATTCTATGGTATTGCATATTCTTGTCATTGTTAGAAGTGTTTTGCAAAAACTTTTTATTTTTTAAAAAGTGTATAAAAAGTGTTTTTGGGAAATATTTTGCTAAAAAAAGTTTTTTATTTTTTTAAAAAAATGCTTAAAAATACTATTTAGGCGTTTTTTTTTGAGAATTACTTTTTATTTTTAGAAAAAGTACTTTAAAAATACTTTTTAAATAAATTTTCGTCAAAAAAAGTTCTTTTATTTTTACTAAAAGCGCTTAAAAGCATTATAATAAATGAATTTTAACTAAAAAATACTTTTTTTTTCAGAAAAAGTGCTTTAAAATACTTTTTAAATAAATTTTCGTCAAAAAAAGTTCTTTTATTTTTTTAGAAAAAAAGAAAAGAACTTTTTATTGCATTTTTGAAAAAAAACAGAAAAATACCATAACATAAAAAGTAAACTTTCTATACCATGACTTTGATCATCAATATCAAACACTTATTTCAGGTAGAACACACCGAACAAATCTGTTATGTTAAAGGAGCAGCTATGCAGACCTTGACAACAATAGATAATGCTTATCTATACATCGAAAACGGTTTGATTACCGACTTTGGAGCAATGTCAGATTTGCCTGAAGCCTATTTTTCGCAGGTGGAATGTGTCATAAATGCGCAGGGTTTGTCGGCACTTCCTACGTGGTGCGATTCACATACGCATATTGTGTATGCAGGAAGCCGCGAAAAAGAATTTGTTTTGCGAATAAAAGGCGCAACGTATGAAGAAATTGCAGCAGCAGGCGGTGGCATTCTTAATTCTGCCAAACTGTTAGCCGAAACGCCCGAGGAAGTGCTGTTTGAGCAAGCCTTTGGGCGCGTTCAAGAGATGATAGCTATGGGAACAGGAGCTATCGAAATAAAAAGCGGCTATGGTTTGAGTGTAGAAGGCGAGTTAAAGATGCTTCGTGTGATTCAACAGTTGAAAAGCAAGGTAAAAGTGCCGATTCGTGCTAATTTTTTGGGCGCACATGCCTTGCCATTAGCATATAAACAAGACCGAGCCGCATATATTCGCCTCTTGACGGACACGCTATTGCCGCAAATTGCCGAAGAAGGTTTAGCCGATTTTATAGACGTGTTTTGTGATCGAGGTTTTTTCACAGTAGAAGAAACAGCAACCATCTTGGCGGCGGGAGCTAAGTACAATTTGCGTCCAAAAATACACGCCAACGAATTAGCTTATTCGGGTGGTATCCAAGTTGGGGTGGAATATGGTGCTTTATCGGTTGACCACCTCGAATGTGTGGGTGATGCCGAAATTTCCTGCCTTTTAGCCTCTGAAACCATGCCAACGCTGTTGCCTTCAACGGCTTTTTTCTTGAATCTAACCTATGCCCCCGCGCGAAAAATGATAGATGCAGGTCTACCTGTGGCGTTGGCAACAGATTATAATCCTGGGTCAAGTCCATCAGGCAATATGCCCTTGATACTTTCTTTGGCATGTACACAAATGAAGATGTTACCCGAAGAAAGTGTTCATGCTGCCACTATCAACGGTGCTTATGCTATGGGCTTGGAGCGAGAACTTGGTACTATAGCTCGCGGCAAACGCGCTAACTTGCAACTGCTGTCACTTCCTTCGTTGGCATACCTTCCTTATTCGTTCGGTAGTCGATTGGTGGAGAAGGTGTTGCTCGATGGCGAGGTGGTGGTGGGAAGATAAGGGAAAAGGAGTTATTTTTCGTTTTTTACTGAAATCTCCTTACCTTTGCGCCCCAAAATCACTATTTCATTCCGCTCTTTTATATTCCATCATCATTAAAACCCATAAATGACCGCCGATCAATTTAATCGATTAGTTGAACGTTTGGCAATGTTAAGGAGGTATCTTTGACATCGACCAACGCATAGAAAAAATGCTTGCTATTGAGCAACAAAGCATCGCTCCCGACTTTTGGGACGACCCACAACAAGCAGAAATAGTGCTAAAATCACTCAAAGAACACAAATATTGGGTAGCGTATTTTCGAAAAACCCAGCAAACGTTCGATGATTTGCAAGTGTTCCAAGATTTTGCAGCCATTGGCGAGGCAAGCGAACAAGAAGTGGACGAACATTATCTACTTGCCCAAGAAGCAGTAACCGAACTTGAAGTACAGTCAACTTTAACAGGTGAAGAAGATAATATGACCGCTATTTTGACTATTAATTCGGGAGCAGGAGGCACAGAAAGTTGCGATTGGGCAGCCATGCTAATGCGAATGTACATCATGTGGGGCGAAAAAAATGGTTATCGCGTGACAGAAGTCGACCTTCAGCCCGATGATGTAGCAGGTATTCGGTCTGTTTCCTTAGAATTTGAAGGAACCTTTGCTTATGGCTACCTAAAAAGCGAGAGCGGTGTGCATCGTTTGGTGCGCATTAGCCCATTTAATGCGCAAGGCAAGCGACAAACCTCTTTTGCCTCCGTATTTGTCTACCCTTTGGTAGATGATACCATCAGTGTCGAAATAAACCCAGCCGATATTGAATGGGATACGTTTAGAGCAGGCGGAAAAGGCGGACAAAATGTCAATAAAGTGGAAACTGCTGTTCGCCTGCGACACTTACCAAGCGGAATTATCGTCGAATGCCAACAAGAACGCTCCCAACACATGAACAGAGACAAAGCGCTCCAAATGCTTAAGTCGCGCCTATATCAAATGGAATTGGAACGACAAAACGAGGAGCGCGCCAAAGTGGAAAGCGGTAAAAGACGCATAGAATGGGGGTCACAAGTCCGCAACTATGTTATGCAGCCCTACAAATTGGTGAAAGATTTGCGGTCAGGCTACGAAACAGGCAATGTGCAGGCTGTTATGGACGGCGACCTCAATGGTTTCATCAAATCCTTGTTGATGTATCAAAGTAATATGAACTAATTATCGAAATATCAACAATTTTTCGTAACTTTGCAGCAATTTTCCGCTATAGGAGAATTGCTGTTTTTTGTACCTAATTCATATAAAATGAATCTAATCGCTCCCTTAATTGCCAAACATTTGAGAGAAATTTACTTTGGTGGAAACTGGACTGTAGCTTCTTTTCGCGAACATTTGTCTGATGTTACTTGGCAACAAGCTATCACATCAACCCATTCTTGTAACACAATTGCGGCATTAGTTTTTCATACCAACTATTATTTACATGCAGCTTTGAGTGTTTTTCGAAACGAAACTTTTAACTATCATGACAAATACAGTTTTGCCGTTCCACCCATAGAGTCGGCAGAAGATTGGCAAAAATTGCTCGATACCACATGGCAGTGTGCCGAAGACTTGGCTACATTTGTCGAAAAACTACCCGATGAACAATTGACAAAGGCTTTTCGGGACGAAAAATATGGCAATTATTACCGCAATTTGCATGGCATTATTGAACACGCTCACTATCATTTGGGACAAGTAGTGCTGCTAAAGAAAATCATTTCGCAACAAAACCCATTACTTTCGTAGCATTTCACTTTATGGGCAATAAAAAACGCGATATAGATTTGGTTATAGACTACGACAACAATTGGAAAATAGTGGTGGAAGCAATGTTTGAGGAATTTCTTGCATTCTTTCTCCCCGAAATCTATGTTGATGTGGATTTTAATCAACCTATCAGTTTTTTGGATAAAGAGTTGCGTGACCTTATCCGAGAAGAAGACAAAGATAAAATAGTAGATAAATTGGTACAAGTGGAGTTAAAAACAGGTGAGTCGCGCTGGATTTTGGTGCATTTGGAGTTTCAAACCAAACCCGAAAATGATTTTACCGCTCGCATGTTCCACTATTATCAAATTATCAGGTCGAAATATAACCAACGTGTCACTTCTTTTGTGATTTATACGGGTTTACGAAAACCCAAAATTTATGATCACTACAAAGAAGAAGCGTACTCAACAAGTTTGGTATATCGATTCAAAACCTATCATGTGGCTGTTCAAGATGCCGATATATTAGAGCAAAACCCAAATCCTTTCGCATTGGTGGTGCTGGCAAATTTGAAAGTCATAAGAACACGCCAAAAATTGCGGGAACGTTTGACTGCCAAAGAACATTTGTATGATTTGGCAAGACAACGCGGCTATTCGCATGAAAAAGCAAGTTGTTTGGTGTATTTCATCGGCGATTTGATGAAACTTTCTTTGCCTTTGGCAGAGGAGTTCAAAAATTATATAGTTCAAAACCAACCCAAAAATACTACTATGTTCGAATATAGTCAAGATACGATAGAAATCGTCGAAGTGCTTTTTAAAGCGGCACGTGGCGTTTCTACTTTAGAGGCGCTAAAAATGTCGGAGGCGGCACGTCTTGAAGCGGAGGCGGCGCGTCTTGAAGCGGAACGCAAAGCGGAGGCAGCGCGATTGGAAACAGAACAGCAAGCTCGCTTGAAAGAAATATCGCAAATCATCTATTCCTATAAGACCTTACAACTACCTATTAAAACTATAGCCGAGTTGTTTGGTAAAAGTCCCGAAGCAGTTCAGCAGATATTGACAACAGAACGACTTATTGAAGAATGATAATCAATGATAGCAAGCAACTTTTTTAATAAACATTTAAAACAACAAAATCATTTCTACCATGAAAAAAGTATTATTTATTTTATCGACAGTAGTATTGTTGGCAATGAACAGTTGCCAAAGTAATTCAAAATCTGGTGCGAATATTCAACCTGTTGGCGAAGCAAAAGAAATGCCTGCCGAATCTGAGACAAGCACAATTGCTGTTCCTGCCGAAAAATTGGCGATGCTCAAAGACCCGATTTGCGACATGGATATCAAAGCTGATGCATTGGCAGATACCGCCAGCTATCAAGGCAAATTGTATGGTTTTTGTTCTAAAAGTTGTAAAGCGAGTTTTGTGGAAAATCCCGAAAAACACCTCTCACACAAATAACAAACACGTACCATACGCACAAATAACACAGAATTTTTAATGAAAAAAATAATTTTTGTTCTATGTAGCATTACTTGTTTGGTGGCTTGCCAAACACAAAATACTGATACAAGAGATACTGCCCATGCTGCCAACACTACCCCTGCCGACTCTAATACTGTGGCACAAACCGATAAAGGAACGCTCAATGCCCTCGGGCTTAATGGCGAGGGCATTACCCTACAGCGCGAAGCTATTGCATTGCACGATAAAGTAATGGCAGAAACAGGGAAAATCAACCAGTTGCGCCAAAAGGCTGAACAGTTGCTCAAGGAAAATCCAAAGCAAAAAGAACTGCAAAACCTGATTGATAGCCTAAAAAACGCCGATAAAGCTATGATAGACTGGATGCGTAGTTTCAAAATCCCACGAAATCCCGAAGATTCTATTGCCTATCTCAAAGAGCGAAAAAATAGCATGGATCGCATAGCGAACCAAACAAAACATGCTTTGGAATTGGCTAAACAGCAATTACCTCAATAATTTCACATTTGTTATTAGAGCTGTTTTAAAACAATACTTTCATAATTTCATCGATGTTTCTTAAATATAGTCATATATTGGTGGTTGCTGGGCTGCTGTTGGGCGTTATTGCTTGTCAACGGACTGATACCAATACGCGTTTACCCATCTTTGGCGAACGCGAAACGACCACAAAAATGGTGAACGGACAACAAGTCGTGGACACCATTTATCATAGCATTCCGCCTTTTCGCCTTCTGAACCAAGATAGCATCTGGGTGGATAATGCTACCTTTAAAGGCAAAATTTATGTGGCAGATTTTTTCTTTACTACCTGCCCCTCCATCTGTCCTTTGATGAAATCGCAACTACTGAGGGTTGCTGAACGGTATAAAAATAATCCCAAAGTGGGCATTTTATCACATACCGTAGACCCCGAACATGACACTATTCCTGTGCTAAAAGAGTATGCACAACGTCTATCTGCCCGACCTGAACAATGGAATTTTGTTTGGGGCAACCGTGACACGATTTATAACTTGGCACAAGCCTATTTTACACCACGTCCCGAAGCAGATGTGGCAGCTCCCGGTGGGTTTAACCATAGCGGCTTGATAGTGTTGGTTGATACCAAAGGCAGGGTGCGTGGAGCTTTTCAGGGTACAAGTGCCGTAGAGGTTGACAAATTGTTGGTGGCAATGGAGCGTTTGTTGCAGGAAAAAGAATAGCCAAAACGATGGTCACGCAAGCTACCCCAAAAAACGAAATGGTGAATGACTCACTTGCCATTCACCATTTTTGCTATGCTTCGTTTAAGCGTTCGATTTGCATTGTTTTTGTGTGATGTCCAACTTTACCGAGTGGCGAAGCGCGTTAGGGATTGTAAGGGCAGCCGTTAGGCTGGTGCTTGCACCGAAGCAAAGCGAAGCCCTGTAAAGCCCGACCCGCAGGGAAACGCCCAAAAAATATCATTGCTGCGGTATGTGAAAAAGGCAATTATAGTGGAAATTGAACAACAGAATTTGTTTAATCTTCTTTTTTGCTCAAATTGTACCAATCTATGTTGCGTGAATAATACATCATGCCTGCCAATACAGCAAACAAACCCAAACTGCCCAATAATAAGGCATAATCTTGTAATTGGAGCAAGGAATATAAAAAACCATATAGGGCAATTAAACCCATACAAATAGCAATGGTCAACTTACGGTTTTTGAATATGGCTGCGCAATAAAACGTAATTAACCCAATAGTCGCTATTGCCGACACCAAATAAGCAGGATTAAAACCTATGTGTTCGGATAAGGACAGCAACAGCAAATAAAATACGCACAAAGCCGCTCCTACTAAGAGATATTGTAGTGGGTGGATACGCATTTTGTTCAGTACTTCTACAAAAAAGAAACCCAAAAAGGTGAGAAAAATGAACATAACGGCGTATTTTGAGGAACGCTCGTTTTTCTGATATTCGGTGACGGGTACTAAAAAACGTACACCAAAGACCGAAGATTGGAGGTTTTGGGCATCGCCGCGCCATTGTTGGGGGAAACTGCGGTTGAGGTGCAAGATTTTCCAATGAGCCGTAAAACCATCTTTATTGGTGGTGCGTTCGTCGGGCAGAAAAGCGCCTTCGAAGCTGGGGTCTTTCCACGACGAACTAAGTGTTACATCAGTGACTTTGCCCAAGGGCAGGAAACTTAAACGTCCGCTACCATTTAGGTTGAGGTCAAAGGCAAATTGAAAAGTTTTGTCTGTTCCGTTGAGTTGTAGCGGCACACCTACACTAATACCTGAACTGCCCGAAGTAGCTTGTGCAGCAGGTTGGTCGTATTGGTAATAGTCGTTGGCGGCGGCGGCGGGATTGATGTAGAAACCCGACTCGATGCCCGGCTCAAACAACATTTTTTGGTTGTTCCATGTCAGTTCTATATTCTCTTGAATGCCGCGCATATCAGGAATATTGACTGCCAAAAATGCCCTGTCCCACAAAATATCTTTTGCGGGTATGTCCCATTCGGCAAAATTGGGGTACAAAAATTCGCCTTTTACTTGAATTTTGCTGCCATAAACTACTGCTTTGTAGATACCTCGATAGCGCTCGTTTGTGGTGACAGCCCCGTTGGTAGACAATTTTTCGGGCAGAAAGTACGCATATTGTGTTACCGTACTTTCCTTGCCTTGTTCGTCTTTTACTTTGGTATTGTAGGGAACGGTGAGAATGGGTCCCCCAACAATTTGCTCTAAACCCCATGCACTACTCACTTCGCGCACTGCCTCGTTATAACGAATCTGGCGGTCACTAATAACGTACTGAATCATAAAAGCGGGAATAAGCAACAATAAAGCCAAAAAACCTACTGCGAACAGTTTGAAAGTTACTGATGTCCGAATCCAATTGGAACGTTCGGCATAGCTTTTGGTTGCTTCTTCTTGTTGGTCACGCTGATTATCTGTTGTCATAGACCATTTATTTTGTTTAGTTCGTGCCAAAGGTAAGCCTTTTTTGCAATATAGCCAAAAAAAACTTAATTTTTTTGTAGTTTTCGAACAAAAACCATGTTGTGATGTTTATTGCATATTTGGTTGGTTGTAGCGAAAACTTATCACTAAATATGTTTGAAATCTTAAAAACAATTTTCCATGAAAACATACACCCATAAACGTCCCGAAGCCGAAAAAGTTATTCGCAATAGTGTTTGGTGGAGTTTGGCGGTTGGAGCTATTCCAATTCCTTTTCTCGACCTTGGTAGTGTGTCCATGATACAGATGGAGATGATGCGCGACCTTTGTAAATTGTATGATGTGCCTTTTAACGAAAAAGAGCTAACTTCTCGTTTCATGGCTTTGGTTGGTGGTTCGGCACCGCGTGTGGTTTCGAATGTCATCAAATTTATTCCTATTGTTGGTATCGTAAGTAAAGTATCCATGCCATTTATGTCTGCCCTTTCTACTTATTCTATGGGGCAAGTTTTGTTGCGCCATTTTGAAGAAGGAGGCAAAACGCTTACTTTCAATATGGAAGCCGCTCGCGGTTTTTATGCCGAATCACTACAAGAAGGTAAGAAAGTGGTACAAGAACAATTAGCACGTTTGAAACATAAAAAAAATAAAGACATTTTGGTTGCAGAAGACATAACTTGGCAATAATATCGAGTCAAAAAAGTTTTTGCAAGCCTTTTTGTGCGTTTAATCCTTTTTTTTCTACTATGAAAATAATACGTTCAGTAGCTTTTTTAGGCATACTTTGGAGTATGTTGGTAGGTTTGGGTGGTGGTATGAACCAAGCCGTTGCCCAGAATGCTGATATACAAGAGCAATTGCGCCAACGTTTGTGGGCTTTTCGCGACACGGTTCAAACCCCATTGGTTGCCAACGAAAAAGAACAACTACGCAGTTTGGCTGCTGTCCAACAATTCTATGAACAACGCGGCTATCGTCCTGCGTGGATATTGGGTTTATACATTCCGCCAAATACCAAAGAAATGGTGCAGGCTATTCAACAAGCCGATGACAACGGATTGGTGCCAGAAGAGTATCATTATAGCGCTATTCAACAACTCATCAATACTTTTAATGCCGAAACCACAGCTGTCACCGATTTGGTCGATTTGGATTTGTTGCTCACCGATGCCTATTTGCTATTGTCGCAACACTATGCCAAAGGTAAGGTTGACCCCAAAAGCATTGGCATTGCTTGGCATTTGACCAAAAAAATGTTTAATCCAGTAATCTATCTAAACCGAACTTTGGATAGCAATACGTCGCCCGCAAGCTCGCTCAATAAACTGTTGCCCCAGAATCCGGCTTATGATGCCTTGAGAAAAGCTTTGAAAGCCTATCGCCAAACCAACGATTGGGATAGTAGTATTCCCTATAACTGGAGTACAATGGTACAACGTGGTTATCGTGACCCATTAGTACCTTCTATCCGAAGTGTATTAACCGCAACAGGTGATTTAACCACTACCGAATCGTTAGATGCGTCTATCTATGACCGAGCAGTTGAAACGGCGGTCATGAGTTTTCAGCGCCGTCATGGTTTGCATTACGACGGTATTACGCGTGGTACTACCATTACTGCAATGAATGTGTCGCGCCAAGAGCGGGTTAATCAACTAATAGCGAATTTGGAACGTTGGCGGTGGATGCCCGACAACTTGGGTAGTTCTTTTGTTATTGTCAATGTGCCTGAATTTAACCTTTATGTTTTTGATAAAGGCGAATTGAAATACAAAGAAGCTGTTATTGTGGGACGCGAAGCCTACCAGACACCTTCGTTTTCCGATTCGTTGCAATATATCATTTTCAATCCTTTGTGGTATCTGCCCAAAAGCATTGCAAAAAATGAATTGCTACCCGAATTGGAATATGACAAAAATTTGTTTATTAACCGCGATATTCGTGTGTTTAAAAACGGACAGCGCATAGACCCTCAAAAGGTAGATTGGGCAAAAGCTAATGCCGATGACTACACCTTTGCGCAAGCAGCCAGTGCCTATAACCCTATGGGAGTGGTGAAGTTTATGTTTCCTAATCCGCATGATATTTACATACATGACACACCCACACGCGAACTGTTTGACAACAGCCGTCGTTCCTATAGTCATGGTTGTGTGCGGGTGAAAGATCCTGTCAAATTTGCGTCTTTTTTGTTAGAAGGCGATGCTACTTGGGACTCAACACGCATCAAAAAAGTGTTGTTTAGCCAAAAACAAACACAAGTTAACTTGCCCAGACCTATTCCTATTCACCTCCTTTATTGGACGGCTTTTGTAGATATGGAAAACAACGAACTCAATTTTAGAGAAGACCTATATCGCTGGGACGAAAAACTGACCAAAGCTATTTTGGAATATAAAAAATAGGAATACGGTCAACAACCACCATCTTTGCGAGTGGCGAAGCGCGTTAGGGATTGTAAGGGTGGCGTTAGCCAGTGCGGAGAGCAACGAAGCACCGTAGCCCTGTAAAGCCCGACCCGCAGGGAAACGCCCAAAAAAATAGATAACACAATAAAGCGGCTACCTATTCAAATAGGTAGCCGCTTTATTATAACCATTTTACTATAACAATGCCAAATTGTGCCAATAGTTGTTTGAGCCAAAGTAATGCCAACAGAGGAAATACGATAACAATAAGTTTATTGTATTGATAGGCTACTGCAAAATCTAAGTGCAAAAAATGCTGGAAGGCTCTTGTTATACCACAACCATAGCATTCCATATCGAGTAACAATTTGGAAACGCAGATACTTTTGCCTGAATCAAAATAATCGGCAGGGAGTAATAATAGTATTGTTGGTATCAGTAACAATAATACTATTTGAACTAATTGCGTTTTGCTATAGTGTTTCTGTATATCTGTCATCTTTAGGCTGTAAGTCACCAGTAATAATTCTAATAAGGTCTATTAAAGTCCAAATACCGCAACCACCTAAAGTTAGTAATTGAGCGATACCAATACCTATATAGCCTAAGTAAAAACGGTGTATACCTAATGTTCCTACCACAAGAACTAAAATCAAAGCAATAATTTGACTTTTACCACCACCTGCTGCTGTGTCGGGCTGCTGTTTGATAGCTTTTTTGATGGCTTTTGCCATTTTCAACTTGGCAAAAACTCCCGCTTTTTGAGTTACTTTGATTCCGCTAACATTCATCTGTTGTTTCAAACTTTCACTAAAGTTTGGTGCGGTGGTAATGGTAGTGTGTAGTTGTGCTTCGGGGGTTGGCATAACTACATTAGGTACTGCAATCAGCTCTTTGCTGTGCGTAGGCGTTAAATCGCTGGTGGAGGCTACGGCTACAAAAGAGACTTGTAAGAGGCTCAATAACAGAAATAATAGCAATTTTTTCATCTGCTTAAATTTTTGTGAAATTATTGATAAATGATTTTGACTGCAAAGGTAAACAAAATACCTATATTGTGACTCTTGTGTAATACATTTTTTTTATTCTCAACCAAACAAAGTGGGTGTTTCTTGTTGGTCGGAGGCAAAGGGCGGTATTGTTCCAACGGTTGTGGTGGTGTGGGTTTGCAATATATGGTGAAAAAAACGTGCCAAATGCAGTGCTTCTAAGTCGTTGGGTGTGTGGAAATAGACAAAGGGGCGATAGCCTTTGTTTATCCATTCAGCCACCTTTTGAGCAATCAGTTGTAGGCGTTGGCGGTTGGGTTCGACGGTTTTGTGACCTACATAGCGCAAAAACGGCTGTTGGGCAGTAGCCACAAAGTATTCGGGCATAGTAGGTTTTTTGCGTTGTGCTGTTAGGATGTCGGGGTCGTTGGATTTGATTTGGTGCAATTCGCTGGTGTCAAACAGAGCTCGGTTAATGCCCAATTCTTGCAAAAGGTCATTGAGGCGATGGCAGGCATCAGAATCATGGTAGTAGTCCAAATGGCGTACTTCCACAGCATACACAAAATCATTGGGCAGTGTAAGAAGGTAGTTTTTCAGTGTAGCCAAACCATGACGGTCAAAATTTGGTGGCAGTTGCAGAAACAAATTACCTATTTTGGGCAGTAGTTGTTCTATTGTCCGCAAAAAAACGGTCGTATCCCTCTGGCTATTTCGCAGGTGGTTGTCGTGGGTGATTTGGCGCGGGAACTTAAAGCTAAACCGAAAATGGTCGGGCGTGTCTTCGTACCACCGCACTATTGAGTGTGGTGTGGGCTGGTGGTAGAAAGTGGTACTTCCTTCGACGGTATTGAACAATTTGGCATATTCATACAGCAAATGGCTGGGGTTGGTGCGGCTCGGAAAAACGTGTCCAATCCAGTCTTTGTTTGCCCAAACAGGACCGCCCAAATAGTAATTTTGTATCATGGTTGGTAGAGGAGTTAATTATTACCTGATGTTGCACCTATAAATGACTTCTTTAGTTTTCAAGCCTCATTACAGTGGAATGTTGCCATGTTTTTTTTGTGGCAGGCGTGCCACTTTGTTTTGCAACATAGCAAAGGCTTTGAGGAGCTTTTGGCGTGTATGTTCGGGCAGGATTACCTCGTCTACAAACCCGCGTGCGGCAGCTTGATAGGGATTAGCAAAAGCCTCGGTGTATTCGTCGGTTTTTTCCTGTAGCATAGCTGCTTTATCGTTGGCGGCATCTATTTCGCGTTTAAAAATAATTTCGGCTGCACCTTTGGCTCCCATCACGGCAATTTCGGCAGTGTGCCAAGCATAGTTCATATCTGCTCCGATGTGTTTGGAGTTCATCACATCGTAGGCACCGCCATACGCTTTGCGGGTGATGAGGGTCACTTTGGGAACGGTGGCTTCGCAAAAAGCATAGAGCAATTTGGCTCCGTTGGTAATGATGCCGTGCCACTCTTGGTCGGTGCCGGGCAAAAAGCCGGGTACGTCCACCAAGACCAACAGAGGGATATTGAACGCATCACAAAAACGCACAAACCGCGCGCCTTTTTGCGAGGCTTTGATGTCCAACACACCTGCTAAATAGGCTGGTTGATTGGCAACAATACCAATGCTGCGCCCACCCAGACGAGCAAAGCCGACAACAATATTTTCGGCAAAATCGCGATGTACTTCCAAAAAAGAATCGGTGTCTATGATGCCCGCAATAACTTGGTGCATATTATAGGGCTGATTGGGATTTTCGGGCATAATAGTAGCCAATTCGGGGCGCAATTCGTCCTTGGTGCTTTGATAAGCATAGATGGGAGCATCTTCTTCGCAATTTTGGGGCATATAGCTCAACAATTGTTTGATGTTTTGAATGCAGGTTATTTCGTTGGCACAAGCAAAATGTGTTACGCCTGATTTGGCAGCATGAGTATTGGCTCCGCCCAATTCGTCGTGTGTCACTACTTCGTGCGTAACGGTTTTAACCACATTGGGACCTGTTACGTACATATAGGAAGTGTTTTCGACCATCAAAATAAAATCGGTGATAGCAGGCGAATAGACCGCACCACCTGCGCAAGGACCCATGATTGCCGAAATTTGTGGTACTACGCCCGAAGCCATAGTGTTGCGATAAAAGATGTCGGCATAACCTCCCAATGACTGCACGCCCTCTTGTATGCGAGCGCCGCCTGAGTCATTAAGACCAATAATAGGCGCACCATTTTTCATTGCCAAGTCCATGATTTTGCAAATCTTTTCGGCATGTGTTTCTGATAATGACCCACCAAAAACGGTAAAGTCTTGTGAATAGACATAAACCAAACGTCCATTAACCGTTCCATAGCCTGTCACTACGCCATCGCCAAGGAATTGTTGCTTTTCCATACCGAAGTCGCGAGAGCGGTGGGTGACAAACATACCTATTTCTTCAAAACTACCTTCGTCCAACAATAGTATAATGCGTTCGCGGGCGCTTAGTTTGCCATTTTTATGTTGTTTAGCTATGCGTTCGGCACCGCCGCCGGCTTGTGCTTGAGTAATTTTGTCTTGCAGTATTTGTATTTTGTTTTGCATGAAATTTGTTTTTTATTTTTGGTGCAAATATAATAAAATTGTGCGAAAGGGAGGGTGTTTTGTGAAAAAAATATGAGTAAGCCTTGTTTCAGCACCTATTGTTGCCATTACACAAAAAAAATAAGTGCATAAACTTTGCGGTTTGTCGCAAAAAAAAGAGGGACAAAACTAAATGCTAGCGTTTCTATTGCCAAAAAATAGCTAACCAAATACATGCCGGTTGAACTGAGGTATAAACAACACGATGCAAGCGGTGTTTGGGGATAAATAGCGTATCGCCTGCCGAAAGTTTTATTGTTTCGCCTTGGTCATGGTCAAACAATAGGCGTGCCTTGCCTTGCAAGAGACACACCCATTCGTCTTGTTCTTGGTCATACCACGATTCACTGACTTGTCCCGTAGAGATGATTCGTTCTATTTTTATGTTTTTTGAATCGTGTAGAGTTTCAAAAACTTCGGGAGCTGTGGCTATTGGTAAAGATGTAGGTAGTTGGAAAATGTTCATTGCTATATGGTATTTTGAAGATGAAAAAAAATGAGCCATGAGTGTTTGAAAGCATGGACATTGTTGGAATTGTTTTAGCAATAAATTGACAAACGCCTTTTCAGGGCTTATCCATGAAAGGGCGTTTTGTTTTTATGGTATGTTTTTGCAAAAAAATGGTATAAGACAGTAGCGTAGGAGATAGGTGGAAGGGCATTGTGCAAAAAAAACAGAAGACGCATTACATTTCCCACACATCACCCCAAAGTCTTTGACCACCGTCGATATACACCGTTTCGCCTGTTATGAAAGTTGCCATATCACTTGCCAAAAACAAAGATAATTGAGCTACTTCGTCCATCGTGCCGAGGCGTTTGAGTGGGATTTTGCTTTCTATGTTTTGCAGCAGTTCGGGTGGATAGTTCTCCAAACCTGATGAGAAAATAATGCCCGGTGCAACGGCGTTGATGCGGACATTAAAGCGCGACCATTCTACGGCAAGTGTTTTAGTGAGGTTGTCTACACCTGCGCGGGCGGCTCCTGTGTGTGCCATGCCCGGAAAGCCTCTAAACATATTGGCAATAATATTGACAATAGCGCCACTTTTCTGGGGGATAAAGAAAGTGTTTGCCATTTCGCGGGTAGCATAGAACGTTCCGTTGAGGTTGGTGTTGATAACAGCATTCCAGCCGTTGGTAGAAATGGTTTCGGCAGCGGCAGGGAATTGCCCACCGGCATTATTGACCAAGATGTCTAAGCGACCGCTTTGTGTTTTGATGGTTTGGGCGGCTTCGGTGAGCATTTCGGGCTGCCTAATGTCCAAACAAAGGGTGTAGCAGAGACCATATTGGGACAATTCGGTTTGGGCAGCGCTCAATTTTTCGATTTTTCTGCCTGCAATATAAACAGTTGCGCCGTATTGCAGCAGTTGACAGGCAATGGCTTTGCCGATGCCACTACCGCCACCTGTTACCAATGCAATTTTGTTTTGAAATAATTGGGGTGCAAACATTTGGGTTTATTTTGGAAGAATTTTTAGATGTGTGGAGGTGTTTTTATTGTTTTTCGAGAAAAATGAAGAGCAAGGTCAAGCCAATAATGAAAGCTTTTGCTAATTTTGATAACGACATTATTAAGTGGTATTTCTGAAAATAGCAACGATAAGAAAGTATTCAAATAAACCCTGAAAGGGTGATAGGTTTATAGCAAAAAAACGGAGCAAAAAAAGGTATAAACCCCGACGGGGTGAAATTTGTC
>JAEUUX010000013.1 GCA_016787295.1 Chitinophagales bacterium | reverse complement strand
TGCAAGCACTCATCTGTTCTCCCCATAAAATTGTCCATATAACGTTTGACAAAAACGACTTTATAGGACTAACAGATGAAAGCCGTAGTGGTATCTATGACCTTAGCTGTATTGACGAAACAGGTGCCCATTTTATTGTAGAAATGCAAATCAGCCCTTTTCGCCACTTTATAGAGCGCATGAAATTTTATGCCTTGCACAAATTCAATACTATGGTTAAGCAAGGTAAATATATGTTTGACAATATTGCTCCTATTTATTGCATTGGCATTTTGTCGCACAACATCTTTCTTGTTCCCGACTATCACAACATAGGTAAGTTGCGGAATGACAAGGGTTTTGTGATGGACTCCTCTCTAACCTACGTTACAGTAGAGTTAGGCAAGTTTCATTTAACCGCTGACGAAGTAAGCACCGATTTAGAAAAACTTATTTTCACCATGAAAAACATCAACAATTACAACGACATGCCCATTACACAATATCCTACGTTTTGGACGGAGGAGTGGTTAGACATAGCCATTAAAGAATTGGACACACGCCAATTCACTCCTGAACAATACTATCAATACAACAAAATGTTGGTACAAAATGCCATGGCTATTGAAATTGCTAGACAAGAGAGAGAAAAGTCGCGTTTGGAAGGCAAGGAAGAAGGACGTTTGGAGGGAGAAATGATCACCAAACGTAATTCGGTCATAAAAAATCTTTATAGAGAAAAACTAACTGACGAAGAGATTGCCGAAGATAATAATGTATCTCTCGAATTTGTACAACAAATTCGAGCAGAGTTAGGTTTGCTATAAAATAGACTATTATGGAAAACAATAACGATATGCCCATTTTATTGACAATCTATCACCTACCACAATTATTGCTATAAACTACCTGATTTCTTGAAATTGTCAAAACCTAATTACGAACCACCTATTAAAATTAATTCCCAATATGACATATTTTAATTTTTCTATATTCATAGTTTTTTTGCTATGGACTCAATTTTTATTGGCACAAAATCATCAACAACTTGCTGATAAACCTTCCAAGGGTAAAATGAGCATAACTGTCCGAACAAAAAGTGTTCCTAATAACGATACGACACAGACTCCTGCAAATAAAACAACTCCGGCTGTAGAAGCCGTAGGAGTTTGTAACGAGAACAAAATTATACTTATCAAACGAGCCTTGCATTGGGCAGGTTATTACCAAGATGAAGATTATAGCACTACACTCAATGAAACAGCACAACAAGCCCTTATTCGTTATCAACAAGACCACTTCTTGCCTGTTGGCAACCTAAATATGGATACTATACGCGAATTAGACCGCTATTTGCGCAAAAACTATAATTGTTCTATGCTCAAATAATTATTGAAACAATTTTGTACCTTTTAACCCTATTCAAACCCAACAGTGTTGAACTACCGCCAAATATTCTATCAACAATACTACAGTTATCAATTGGGGCGCAACGCCGCTGACTTTAGCCAAAAACGCCGCGACGAAGCACGTCATCTTGCCCTCGAAATCCTTCCTCTTTTGCCAACACAACACAACAGCCATATCATTGATATTGGCTGTGGTATCGGAACATTGGTGTGGCTGTGTCAACAACAAGGGTATTCCGAAACACAAGGCATCGATATTAGCCCACAAATGGTGGCTATTGCACAAGAATTAGGCACAAAAAACGTTCAACAAGCAGACCTTTTGCCTTTTCTTGAGCAACACCCTGAACAGTTTGACCTTATTATAGCTATTGATGTGATAGAACACTTTACGAAAGACGAATTGGTGTGTTTGTTACAATACATTCATAAAGCATTGCGCCCCAATGGACAGATTATTTTCCGAACACCTAACGCTGACGCACTGTTTGCTACCATGTATACACAGGGCGATTTTACACATGAAAATCAACTCAATGTCTCGTCGGCTGAACAACTCTTGCTAAGTTGTGGTTTTCAGAAAGTTAAGGTCAAAAATGCACATATTAGCCTGCCAAATCCTTTTAAAGAATGGTTGAGGCTCTGTATTTGGTGGTTATATGTGTTGATAGCTCGTTTACTTATCTTTGCCTCGGGACGCAGCAATCGACACCTTGTTTTTACACCTAACCTCATAATTGTTGCACAAAAATAACATTCGCCGATAAATTTGCACAAAATCCCACTAAAAAACGCAATAATACACCAATAATTGCCAATTTGTGCGTAACTTTGAGCGTTAATTTGTTTCACCTCCTTTTTTCCCCATAAATATCTCCAATATTATGATAATCAAAAAATATGGCATTACACTACAACGACTGAATGAGGAAGATATCGAACTTGTGCGCACCTGGCGAAATCATCCCGAAATTCGCAAACGCATGGCATATCGCAAGCACATTACGTCCGAAATGCAACAAAAATGGTTCCATGACAACAACAATAAATTTAATTACTACTTCCTAATCATCTACGAAGGACGTAAAATTGGTGTTATTAATACCAAAAAAGTCAACATACAAGACCGTTATGGCGAAGGAGGTATTTTTATTTGGGAACAAGAGTTATGGAATACATACATCCCTTCATTAGCCTCTTTGATGCTCATTGAATTTACCTTTAATCAGCTTAATTTTAGTAATAAATCATTTATACAAATCTTACGGACTAATCATGCTGCCATTAAATACAACAAATCTATGGGTTATGTCCTCATTCCAGGACAAGAAGAAATAGAAAATCAGTGGTATTTATTGACAAAAGAAGATTTTAACCGTCGCTTTGAAAAATTAGAGCGAGGAGCTTTTATCGTATCGGGTCATTATGAAAAAATGCAAGTTATTGGCAACCCTAACGACCGCCAATTAGATGTTATTAACCAATTTTTGGAAAAATACAATGCCGAATTAAACGATTAAGCCCTTTCTACATTCTATAAGCTATACGTTATTTTATTTAAATTCTAAAAAGTATACCACAAATGAATTTCAAATTCTTATTGACTTTTATTGCGATGATCTGTCTTGGCTTGTCGCAGTATGTTGCTGCTCAAAATGCAGTAGATGACCAAATGAAATTTATTAGCGAACAAAATACAGCTACATCTACGGGAATTTCCGACGGTAGCTTATTTGTTCATCGACTAACACTCAATGCGGGTGAAGGAAAGACTTGGGGCAAATATGCACAGTATCAAGAAACCTTATATTGTTATTTTGAAATCAAAAACAATACACCCATCTTGAAAAAAATTGCTATCACCACCAATATAGCAAGCCGCCAAGGTTATGCCGACTATTTGTTTGACGAAGCTGGTAATTTATTACTTGCCTTAGACAATTCCGATATCAAAGACCTTAATAAATTGGCTCGTTATTATTTTTCGGGTCGTTCGCTTATTATGATTACTACTCCCGAAGGTGACCCCAAAGATGCTAGTAATTTTACGGCTGAAAACTTGGAAAAAGGCATGGAGTATATGAAAAAAGCTACTAACTACAAAAAAATGTTTGATTCGTTAGTAGCAGTACAAATGCCTATTACACGTTAAATATAATTTCGTCACTATTTTTCTCCATAAATACTAAACGGCTGACTCTGGCATAGAGTCAGCCGTTTGGCGTTTATGTTGGAAAAGGCACTTTATCGTCCGCCAATTTTCAGTTTACCATTGGCTTTGTATTGTGTGTCGAGTGGACGAGTGCGTTGCAAATCGTTGATAATAAGTGTGTTGTTCAAAGAATTTTCAAATAGTTTGTAAGATTTCCAGTATTCGGGGGCAAAAGTCCGGTAACGTGGTTGGTAAAAAATACTCGATTTCAGTACTGTTTCGTCCGCAATCATTGGCATACTACTTTGTGGCTCGCTATGGTTTACAATAAGTTCCGAAAAAAAGTGTAATTGATATTGCTGGTCATTAACGATATAACTCAACTCATGGTTGGCATTGATATAGTTTAAACACAATTTGCCCTCGCTATTTTCTGCAAAAGTCATAGTAGCTTTGGTTTGTTGTGGAGCGCCATTCATATTGGCATTGGAGCTATTTTGCACATTGAGTTCTATTTTCAATACAGCATAATCGTTCGAGCGAATATACAACTTGCCACTATAGCGCCCTGTTCGACGACTCAACATGTCATAACTAATCACATATACCAGGTCTTTGTCCAAATAAGTCATTTCGTCGATGGTAAGGCGTTCGGTTTTGTAGTTCATTTGGTCGCCAAAATCTTTCCAAAAGTCAACATTGCGCACAAAATTGCTGCGCAAAGCATAGTTGAGGTCAATATACAACACATAATCACCTTTGTTGCAAATATCACTCACCCGCAACTCTTCCACCTGAATAATTTCTTTAGCCTTATTTTGTTTTTTGCTTTTGGAACGACGATAGCCCTCGGGGTCATGGATATTGACAGAGGCTTCGGCAAATGCCACAAAATTGCCATTTTCTCTAAAGTATTCACGATAAAAACCGTGCATTACGAAAGGATTGACAGGGTAGTTGTCGGGAATATGGTCGATGGCTTTTTGAATAATATCAGCAGCTTTGGGACCACTATTGGGCGTAATAACTACTTCTTGAAGGCTATATGTTTTGGGATTGATGGCTAATACGATTTCTTTCTCCCTTGCCAAACGAGCAATAGACCATCGGCGCGTTTCGTAGCCAATACATGATATTGCCAAAGAGTCGGTCAAGGCAGATGCCGGCAAATGCCATTCAAATTCTCCATTGAGATTAGAAGAAGTGGTAGTTGTTTTTTTTAGCGTTCTAATATTGGCAAAAGGCACAGTTTCGTGTGTTTGTGCGTCAATAACTTTGCCTGTCAAAACAATATCTTGCGCCCAAACCCCCGTAGCGGAGATGGCGCACCATAACATAAAGAATAAAAATCGGGGCATATTTTTTATATAGAGAATATTTAGGGTCAGAAAAACAGAATTATGTAGCAAAAATCACACCAAATTTTTGTATCTGCTTCAATAGTACGCATAAAAAAACAAAATTCGACTCCTAAGCAAGCTATACAAGCAAGTTAGTAGCATTTTTAAGTATTTTTTTAAGCATTTTTAAAACAATTTGCAATTAACTAAACACTTTTATAGTAGTCTAACAAATGCAATTTGTTACTAAAAGTGGAGTTTAGAAGCTACAATTTATGCCTAATTAGACTACAAAACAATGGGAAAGTAAATTTTTGTGCTTATTAACGCAAAAAAACATAATTTTGTTGCCATAAATGGCGTTAATAGAAAAAAACATCGCCTAATTTTGTTACAGACAAAACTATATGGCATTTATTGCAAAATTATGGCTGTATTTTTGAAGCATTAAGCCAAATCTTTAAACACAGACGATATGAAAACACTAATGACATTTTTATTACTATTATTTGTCTTGCCACTTCAAGGACAAATAGCCGAAATTCAAGGCATGGTAACGGATTCGCTGACTGAGGAGCGGCTGGCAGGCTGCCAAGTGCGCATTGTGGGACCAGATACTGTGCTGGTCTGCTATACCGATTTTGATGGTTTTTATGCAGTCAAAACCAATAAAATGGGTAGTTATAGCGTAGAAGTAGCTTGCATGGACATCAAAGCAACGGTCTATGACATTTTTGTAAAAATAGATAAAATAAGTTTCGTGGATATTCCGCTATCTTGTGTTACAGAACCTTCCTATAGTTGTATTTCTTATGCAGATTTGATTGAAACACAGGTTAATAAAGCGATAGTCACAGTTGGTTTTAGAGGATGCCCAACAATACCACCGCCGCCCTTTACCGTACCATTAGAAGACATTAGTTTGCCTGCCAAATTCGGCAATTACCAAGAACGCTATGACCGAAATGGGTTAAAAATATACAGCGATTATCCACGTTCTATCACACACCGCACCGTCGAACAATAATCATATCATTCTTTCACAATAAAAACAAAAGCGTATGCAAAAAATTATCTTTTTTTTCATGGCTATTTTATGTAGTACCTTTGGGCTTGTAGCACAAACCCAGATGGGAACTATTAAAGGAACAGTTGCCTATTTTGGAGGTGCTTTGCCCAATGTACTTGTCCGTGCGGACTCCTATCTAAAAGCTCCCACTATCATGTCGCGGACAGACACAGCAGGAAACTACCAATTGTCCTTGCCCGTAGGTGATTATCATATTAGTTTTTTTCTTGAAGGGCATTATGAAAGAGAAATAAACAAAGTGACCGTCAAAGCAAATGAAACGCTGGTGTTGAATCAAGTATTATCACCTATCCTGATATATGCTCCCGACGAAACTTCAGCGGCAGGTGATTCGCATACGGCAACGGAGGCATCAAGAGCAACTATGAGCAAAAGTATTCCTACTACAGCACCTCCACCACCGCCTGCGGCAAGAGATATTCCCACCGCCGCATTCTCTGAGGTTATTCCAATGGATGCAAGTGATGTCTATAAAAAAACCACTCTTAGCGAAGCTCACAAAAAATATGGCAGCAAAAAAGCCACAGAACCCACTGTTGTGGCACAAAAAAATCCTATACCCAAAGCAGGACAGCTAACAGCAGGCGAGGTGAACGATTTTGCCAAATGGAAATTGTGGAAAGATATAGACCAAACAGATTTGGCAAGCTACCAAAATTATTGGAACATTCGCCCAACCGACCGCTATAGTGTGCAACTCCGAACCCAAGAAAGTGGAACTGCTATTGCTGATGCTCAAGTACAGTTGATAGACAAAATTACCAACAAAGTGGTTTGGGAAACGCGCAGCGACAATACAGGAAAAGCCGAATTGTGGGCTAATATTTTTGCTACAACCACCTCGAACGGTAAAGGATATGCCATCAAAGTGCGCTACAAAAACAAAGAATATAATATTTCGAAAGCTAAAGCATTTCAAGACGGCATGAATCATTTGGCTATTCCTGCTAAATGTGATCAACCTGATGTGGTGGATATTGCCTTGGTCATAGACCTAACCAGCTCGATGGGCGACGAATTACAGTACCTACAAAGCGAATGGAGCGATGTGATGGAGCGCATACAAAAAGACCACAAAGATTTATCCTTGCGTTTGTCTTGTATGGGTTATCGCGACCAGGGAGACGAATTTGTGGTGCGCCAAAGCAATTTTTCTACCAATTTTAAACAACAAATTAAATTTTTGCAAGAACAAACGGCAGCAGGTGGCGGAGATGTCCCTGAAGCCGTAGACGAAGCCTTGGAAGTTGCTGTTGATAGCCTGTCGTGGAGCAGCAACGCTCGCACCAAATTGTTGTTTTTGGTCTTGGACGCAGCACCACATAATGAATTGAAAAACCAACAGCGTTGGCAACGTGCTGTGCAAATAGCGGCTCGAAAAGGTATTCGCATCGTGCCGTTGGCTTGTAGTGGTATCAAAAAAGATTTTGAATACCTAATGCGTTCGGTGGCTTTGGCAACAGGCGGCACCTACACTTTTTTGACCAATCATAGTGGTATTGGTAATCCACACATAGAGCCTACCACAGATAAATACGAAGTAGAGTATTTGAACGATATGTTGGTGCGTCTCACCAATCAATTTATCGGCATGCCTGCTTGCGAACCAACAGGAATAGTAGCCGACCAGCCCCAAAATGTGGAAATTAGCCTCCCACAATTGGCACAAAATGGCGATTCTTCTACCAATAATACCGCCAAAACGGTACAGCCTTTCATCCGTTGCTATCCGAATCCCACTATGGGAGCTGTTCGCATAGAGGTTTCGGAAGATATTGACGAATTGTTTTTGGCAGATATTAACGGACGTTTGTTGGAGCGATATGATATGGAAAACAATAAAAACCAACAAGTAGACATTAGCCAATATCCCGCAGGCATGTATTTATTCACTTATTACATAGGTGAAAAAGCCTACACAGGCAAAATTTTGTTGTTCCACTAAACTTGTGTGTTAGTAATGGAGTCATAATACAAAGAGTGGAAAAATTTGGTAGTCAATATCAGGGTTTTAAACTTTTTTATAATACACAGAATAACATTTTTTCCTTACCTTTGTGCCTAAATTTTTTTTAATGAAACTTAATCAGTGGCAAATGACCGTTTGGATAGTATTGGTAGTCACTTTGACACTACTCGGTAGTGCAGTCTATGCGCTACGACCTACTCCAAACAAAAAAATTACAGTGGCTTTCTATAATGTAGAAAACCTATTTGATACGCTCGACGATGCGCAAAACGAAGGTGATAACGAGTATTTACCCGATGGACGCAACAATTGGACACCTGAACGCTACCTCAAAAAACTGAATAACCTTAGCAAAGTTATTACAGGTATAGTAGGTGGCAAATCGGCACCCACTTTGATAGGTTTGGCAGAAGTGGAGAACGACAAAGTGTTGGACGACCTTATCAAACGCACAACTATTGACAACGAATATAGTTTTGTGCATTATGATTCGCCCGATGAACGCGGTATTGATGTAGCTTTGCTCTACGATTCGCGCCTATTTAGCGTCAAATCATCTGAACCGTTGGCTGTTCGTTTTGACTTTGAACCCAACGACCGCACACGTGATGTTTTGTATGTAAACGGTATGCTGGGCAAACAAGAAGTCCATGTATTTGTCAACCACTGGCCCTCGCGACGCGAAGGTATGGCAAAATCATCGCCGAAAAGAGAAGCCGCTGCACAAGTTGTTCGCCAAAAAGTAGATGCCATTTTAGCCGACAATCCCAATGCAAAAATCATTATCATGGGAGATTTTAACGATTCCCCAACCGATAAAAGCGTGAAACAAATTTTGCAAGCCCAAACCACTTATTCACCTGTTGATGCCCAAAAACTGTATAACCTTTCTTTCAATTTGACCCGAAAAGGTTTAGGTTCGCATCGATACGATGGAGAGTGGAGCATGCTCGACCAAATTATTGTATCAGGAGCATTGTTAAGCAAAAAAGGCTTGCGCACAACTCCCAACAATGTACATGTTTTTAAACAAGACTGGATGTTGTATGACGATAAACGCAATGGTGGAAAATCGCCCAGTACTACCTACGGTGGCAATAAATACTATGGCGGCTACAGCGACCATCTACCCACTTTTGTCGAACTGATGTACTAAATGCTTAACAAGCCCATATATAAAACCTTATAGGTCACATACTGACTTATAAGGTTTTTTTTGTTCGACATTATTATGGCAAGCGTTCCAACATCATAGCACCAGTCTGTTGAACAACACTATCAGAACTATCCTGCAAAGTGTGAGCAATGCGAACCCGTTCGGCAGATGATTTGTTTTGACTTAACTTATAAGCCGCTTCGATGCGTTCTACTGTTATTTTTATTGCTACAATACCCCGCAATAAACCATTTTTGTATTTGGGCGAAAGTGTGTCCCACTGTTGTTGATAAGAAGCCTCATATTGTTGAATCATTTTCTCCAATACGCCTATTTTGTCTGCTTCGTTTGTCAATAAACTTGCTTTGCCATACACATGCACTGCCACATAGTTCCATGTCGGCACACTTTGGCGCTTATCATACAGCCTTGGCGAAATATAAGCATGAGGTTCTTGAAAAATAACCAACAACTCTTGTTCCGCTGCAAAGTCATGTTGTTGTTCATTGAGAGCAGAAAGGTGAGTGTAGAGGTTGAGTTGTTCATCAACATATTCCACCACAAAAGGCAAGTGAGTAGCGCGCGGGGCTTGCGGTCCCACACTCACTAAGGTTGCAAAATTGTATTGCTGCATAAAAGCAACAGCTATCTGCCAATTATTTTCGGCAAAATAAGAAGGTATGTACATAAAATTGATAAAAGGTAAAGTTCTAAAAACATTAGACAATAACAGATGGTACAATACTTACCAAACCCCAACACGAATCCGCCAATAACGATATACTACTGCATTCCAAATCAGGATTTTAATGATGGTGCTGAGACTTGTCGCAATTGCTGCGCCCATTGTGCCATAGTGTGGAATAAGCAACACATTTAGCGCCACATTGAGCAAAGTAGTGATAACAATGGCATTAAAAATCCAAGATTGTTTTCCTGTCATTTGCAAAACATTGGCAGCCGCTCCAAACGCCAAATTTACCCATTGTCCCAACAAAAGTACCAACAAAACAGGATAAGCCGTTACAAAATTAGTTCCCCACCAACTCAAAACATACTTACCCACCACTGCAAACGCCACCACCACCACCAAACCTAACGCAGCCATCAGGCGCGAACTTTTTTTTGCCAATTGCTCCAATTCGGGCAGTTTTTGCTCGGCAAAAAGACTGGCGAAGATTGGGGCAAACACCAAATTACTCACCAAAAAACCCAACTTAAGCAGTTCCGACAGTTTGGCAGCGATGTTGTAATAACCCAATTCGTGCGGCGAAACCATCGTTCCCAATGCCAAAATATCAGCGCGGATATTGATGAGGTTGATGCTGCTAATACACAGAAAGATAACGGCATTTTTGTTCCAATACGACCAGGCATAAGCAGGTTTTTCGCGCGGCAAATCGCGCCAAAAGTAGCGCCAACATAAACCCAATGTCACCACCAACACACTGATATTTATCCAAGTCTGCCACAAAAAAAGTTGCGAAAGAGACAAAAACGTATTTGTTCTATACAACCAAAACGCCAGCAAAGCCAACAACAAAAGCAAGGATTTAAAAATGTTTTCGGGCAGTTGGCTCAAAATCGTGTGGCGGCTACCGAGCAAAAGCCCCTGCAACCATGACAGCATCGCCAACAAAGGAATGTTGCACAGCACCATAGCCAATATTGGCAACACATCGGCGGTAGGATAATAGTGGAGGTAAATTTTCCATACAAACAGCAACAAAACCGACAAACCAAAAGTCACAACACCCGACACGCGCCAAAAACCTTGCAATAAAGCAAAATGGCTGTTCGTTTGGTAAGCACTTACCAAACGAACAGCCAAATCGTCGAAAGCTGCCGCAGCCATGCCTGCCAACAAGCCAACAATAGATAAAATATAAACATAACTACCATATTCCGAATCGGTCATCACTTGCGTCAATAACCAACTACTGCCAAAACTCAATAGCAAAGCTACTAAGCGAATGACAAAAGCACCACTCCAAATACGATAGATTTTTGATAACATGCAAAAAAGAGATTATTGTCCAAAATTAGACAAACCAATAGCTTTGCCGCGCAACGAAGCCGACGTACAATGTTCTACCAATACATCGACATAGTCACCGATTTGATAGTTTTCGCGCGGAAATATCACCATTTTGTTTTGGTCACTACGTCCGCAAAGGTCATCATTGGAGCGTTTAGACGGTTTTTCGACCAACACGCAAACCACCTTGCCCAAATCCTGTTGATTGCGAATAAGAGAATGTTCATTTTGCTGGGCAATAATCTGTTGCAAACGCTGATTTTTAACTTCAGTAGGCACATCATCGGCATACCGACGTGCAGCCAAAGTACCGGGACGTTCAGAGTACATGAACATATATGCCATTTCATACTTCACTAAGTCTTGGATAGACAAAGTTTCGGCGTGGTTTTCGGCGGTCTCGCCACAAAAACCTGCAATAATATCAGTAGAAATAGCACAGGTAGGCAATATACGACGAATGGCTGCCACACGGTCTAAATACCATTCGCGGTCATACGTTCTATTCATCGCCTTCAAAACCGCAGAGCTTCCCGATTGCACGGGCAGGTGAATGTATTTGCAAATATTGTCATACCGCGCCATTGTATGTAGCACATCATCGGTCATATCTTTGGGGTGAGAGGTAGAAAAACGCACCCGCAAACGCGGAGACACCAAAGCAACCAACTCCAACAAACCCGCAAAAGTCACCATTTCTTTCGTATCAGGATTTTCCCACTTATACGAATCCACATTTTGTCCCAAAAGCGTCACCTCTTTGTAGCCTTTGTTTACCAAATCTTGCACTTCGGCAACGATGGAATAAGCATTGCGGCTTCGCTCACGTCCGCGCGTAAAAGGCACAACACAAAAAGCACACATATTGTCACAACCACGCATAATAGACACAAAAGCCGTTACGCCATTGTTATCTAAACGAACAGGACTGATATCGCCGTAGGTTTCTTCGCGCGACAACAACACATTCACCATTTTTTGCCCTTCTTCTGATTTCGCCACCAGATTCGGCAGGTCGCGGTAGGCATCAGGACCAACCACAATGTCCACAATCCGCTCTTGTTCGAGCAAACTTGTTTTCAAACGTTCTGCCATACAGCCCAAAACACCCACCAACACGTCTTTGCGTTGGTGTTTCACATTGTTCAGCACGCGCAAACGTTTGCGAATAGTGTCCTCCGCTTTTTCGCGAATAGAACAAGTATTGAGCAAAATCAAATCTGCTTCTTCATAGTTGCGGGTCATGCCAAAGCCGTCTTGTTGCAAAATAGCCGCAACAATTTCGCTATCGTTGAAGTTCATTTGGCAACCATAGCTTTCGATATAAAACCGTCTGCCATTAAAATTCTTCGGTTCAGCAGCGTCCAACACTAAGGTTTCGCCTTGTCTGTCTTCGGTAAGCGGCTCGTTGTGATGAATTTTCAGTTCATCTACAACTTGCGACAAAGTAAGATTTTCCATAAAAAATAACAATTAAGCGGCAAAGATACTGCTTTTTGGGCAAATATAAGCCAATAAGGAACAAATATTTTCATTGATAATTTGGGCGTTTCCCTGCGGGTCGTGCTGCTGCGGGCTTCGCTAACGCTTCGGTGCTGCGTTGCTCTCCGCACTGGCTAACGCCACCCTCCGCATCACTAACGCGCTTCGCCACTCGAAACAAGAATCCATAACACAAACCCCCTTCGATAAGTTTTAAACTCACGAAGGGGGTTTGATATTCTATACAAAAAGAATAACCTTATCGTTGGCTACAAAGAGACAAAGTGCAATACTATCGCACTACCAATTTTTCGCTTACTCTACCATTACTGTTCACTACTTCTACGAAATAACAACCACTTGGTAAATTATCCACCGAAATAGTAGTCGTATTTTCGCCATCTTTATTGCTATATTGGGTGCTGTACACCAATTTACCAGCAATGTCATACACACTAATAGTAGATTCTGTTTGAGCAATCCCTTCAAAGAAAATTTGTACCCATTCGTTAGCAGGATTTGGTTGTAAAGCCAAAGTAGGTATTATTGCGGCAGCCTCGTTCAAGTTATCTTCACTTTTGCCGCTTATGCCACAACCCGTAGTGCTAAAAGTCCTAAGTGCAGAATATGCACTCGCACCCGATGGACAAGTAGCCATTACTTTCCATTCATACGATTTACAAGTAGTCAAGACATTGCCTAATTGTTTGTAGTTGGTAGTCACATTATAAGTACTCCATGTAGTAAAACCAACGCGTCTAATTTTCACTGTGTAACTTGTTGCACCGCTCACCGCTACCCAATTCAAACGAGCGCTGGTGTTGGTGATAAGCGTCGTGCTTAAGCTGGCAGGCACCCCACAAGGAGTCAATGTAGTAAAACTAATGCTACTGCTGTAGGCACTATTTCCGCTACTACATGTTGCCAATACCTGCACTTCATAAACCGTACTTGCACTTAATCCTGTTAAGGTTCGCGTATTGGTCGTTACCGTTGCTGATGTCCAAGTTCCGCCCGTTGGACGATAGCGCAAAGTATAGGAGGTCGCACCGCTTACGGCTGTCCAACTTACCGTAGCCGAAGTAGTGGCAATACTACTTGCAACAACACCCGTAGGCACGCCACAAGGAGTTAAGGTAGTAAAGCTACTGCTACTGCTGTAGGCACTATTTCCGCTACTACAAGTTGTCGCTACCTGTACTTCATAAGTGCTAGCCGAATTTAATCCTGTCAAATTAGCACTATTGCTCGTTACTACTACTGATGTCCAAGTTCCACCCGTTGGGCGATATTGTAGGGTATAGCTGCTCGCACCACTTACCGCCGTCCAACTGACTGTAGCCGAAGTCGTTGTAATGCTACTCACCGCAATACCTGTAGGCGTTCCGCAAGGTGTCAAGGTAGTAAATGTGGCAACACTTGAGGCATTGCTTGTTCCGCTGGCACAAGTAGCTGTTACTTGTACTTCATAAACGGTAGTACTACTCAAACCCGACAAATTAATGCTGTTGGTTGTGCTATTGCTCGATGTCCAAGTTCCACCTGTTGGGCGATATTGTAGGGTATAGCTACTCGCACCACTTACCGCCGTCCAACTGACTGTAGCCGATGTGGTAGTAATGCTACTCATGGCAATACCCGTAGGTGTTCCGCAAGGTGTCAAGGTAGTAAATGTGGCAACACTTGAGGCATTGCTTGTTCCGCTGGCACAAGTAGCTGTTACTTGTACTTCATAAACGGTAGTACTACTCAAACCCGACAAGTTAATGCTGTTGGTTGTGCTATTGCTCGATGTCCAAGTTCCACCTGTTGGGCGATATTGTAGGGTATAGCTACTCGCACCACTTACCGCCGTCCAACTGACTGTAGCCGATGTGGTAGTAATGCTACTCACCGCAACACCGGTAGGCGTTCCGCAAGGTGTCAAGGTAGTAAATGTGGCAACACTTGAGGCATTGCTTGTTCCGCTGGCACAAGTCGCTGTTACTTGTACTTCATAAACGGTAGTACTACTCAAACCCGACAAGTTAATGGTGTTGGTCGTGCTATTGCTCGATGTCCAAGTTCCACCCGTTGGGCGATATTGTACGGTATAGCTACTCGCACCACTTACCGCCGTCCAACTGACTGTAGCCGAAGTCGTTGTAATGCTGCTCACGGCAATACCCGTAGGCGTTCCGCAAGGTGCTAAGATAGTAAGTCCATCAGAGGTAGAAGTGGTGGTTAAGCCCGCTCCGTTAGTAGCTCGAACACTTACATAATAAGTTTGGTTGTAGATCAATGAAAGTGTTTGAGTAAAAGTAGTAGCAGTGCCATTGCTTGTCCAAGTCAGAACATTTGTTCCGCCCGATGTGGTGCCAATAGCATAGCTATAGCTTGTAATACCTGAATTGGCATCAGTTGAGGCAGTCCAATTGGCAGATAATTGTGTATTGGTGGTTGTTTGGTCTATGTCGGCGCTTGTTCCGTCGTTGACAGTCATAGCAGCGGGAGTAGTCCAATCTGCCTTAAACAATTTGGTATCGGTGCTTGTCCATTCATGGTTATTGTTCACCAAAAGGCTCATGATTTTGCCAGCGTTGGTGCTACTATTGGGGCTTTGATAACGAACCATATCTGTTGTTGCGCCCATGCTAACCGTTGCCGTGCTGCCACGCGATTTGAATACGCGCAAATTATCTATAGTATACGTACAATTGCCGCTACGTGCCGAAATAGCAATACCTGCCGTTAGCGGAGCCGTATCTGTCCAAGTTCCCACTAAGGCATTGTTGCGGTATACATTAATAACACCTGTTTGCGGATTATAGCTTATTTCGTGATTATACCAAACATCGGGATCAACCGTAACAGCTACTTCCAACACCATCGTAAACACATTGGCGTTTACTTTGTACAATTGCATTTTGTCATTATCTACACGATAATATACAAAATAAGAATTACCGCGGTTAGTTTGTGTGGGGTCGTCACAAAAGAAGTGGATACCTGCTCTTCTGTTGGTGCCTGTTCCACCAATTTTGTCGTCCCACGAATAAAGGTAGGTGCTACTATTATTTTGCGTCAAGGAAGCATAAAGGTTGGTGTTATCTCCTGTGCCAGTGGCTTCTACGCTTTGGTATAAAGCGCCGTTGCTAATGCTCCACGTTCCAGCGGCATTTGTCCAAGCACTATTGATAGCAGTTGTAGTAAATTCATCGTTGAAAAAACCTTGTGTTGGGTTGCATCGCCATTCTGTACCATCATAATCTTGTACCTGCCAAAAGCCTGTACCTGTGCCGCACGCATTATCGGTAAAATTGGCAGTAAAGTCATCTGTATACCATGAGTTTAGGGCATTAATGGTAGAGGTAGGCACACAAGTAGGTTGCGTACAAGTCCAAGAAGCGTCCCAGCCCGCGGTATATGTGGCATTATCCGAAGTAAAACGGAGTGTCATAGCACCCGAATTAGCTACCACAGTGCCGGGCGAAGTGGTACCTGTATAGGTGCCCAATAAAGGAGCAGAAGTTGACGTACCATTATAAATATACAAGTAATCATAGTTAGCCTCAACATTGAAACTACTAAAGGTCATCGTGACCGAAGTAGCGTTGGTGGGGGCTATGGTATATGTCCAACTTTCGTAATGATTATAGTTCCAATCGGTGCCGCCCGAATCGCGGAACAAGCCACTACATTGATTAACCGTTATGGCAGCCGTTCCTATTTGTGTGGTAGGTACATCGTTGGTCACAAAAGTAGCGCCTGCATAAGCCGAATAGGTACTACCCGAGCAAGCCGAACGCACCCGCCACTCATAACTTGCTCCCGCAGTCAAACCTGTTGCCACGCCGCTGTTGGTATTGGTCGTAAAAGTTGTCCAAGTGCTGGCAGTGGTGCGTTTGTAACTCACTTCGTAGCTACTTACTCCTGCAACGGCTGTCCATGCGAGGTTAGCCGTCAAAGCAGTGGGAGTCGAACTCAAGCCTGTGGGCATGGCACAAGATGCCGCTGCTGAGGTGGTATAGTTGGCAGTCCAACCAGCGGCAGTCGTAGCACAATCGGAGCGAAACTCCATGAAAATAGCGCCGCTGTAGGCTGTTACCGTGCCGGGCGATGTGCCAGAGTATTTACCGATTAAAGCACCACTTGGACTTGTGCCGTCATAAATCCAGAGAAAATCGTAGGTATCTTCTAAGGCATAAGCCGAAAACGTTAGTGTGATGGTAGAGCCGCCGCTGGTAGGCTGAATAAGCCAAGTGCTTCGCTCTTCATTGCCATAGTTGGCAGCCGCACCGCCCGAGTCATAGACCGTACCTGTAGATGTGGTGCTGGTGGTGGGAGTAGGGAGGGTGTTGTTGATAAGTTGGTAGAAGCGGGGCCAATCCCAACCTGGCCCTGGGTCGCTGTGTCCGCTACCGGGAAACATTTGATGTCCTTTGATTTTCGTACAAGTATGACTCATCGGTTGCAAACCTGAAATGGGAGGACCATCGTATGTTTGTAGTTTATTAATACTTAAATCATCAGCAATAAAACGACATAAAGTTGCCGATGAATTGTACAAGGCATTGGTATACCATACCTCGCCTTGAGCCGCATAGCCCTCATGCTCAATACCCACTGCATACGGATTTTCGGAACTAACATGGTAGGCTTTGATGCGGTGGCAGACCATTTGGGTCACTTGTCCGTCAAAAGAACGCATGACATAGTGCGCAGAAACGCTGGCACTTGGGTTATTGAACCAAGAAATACAACCCGCATAACTACCTTCTACATCATGGATAGCAATGGTGTAGGGCGAGATGACGACATTGCTGTAGTTAGCAACATCGGGAGCATCAAAGGTCACAGCGGCGCTATATTCTTTCGGACCACTCGGCATCACACACGCCATTTGGCTATATTGTGGTGTGCTGGGAGTTTGTTCGCTTTTGGTGTTATTATTTATTGTTTCGGTGGTGCTATGAAATTCGTGCGTCAAATCAATAGATTTTGCACTCACTAAGGCAAGATTAGTTTCGCCAAAAATTTGCGCTTCTTTAAATTTATAGGCAGGCAATTGATAGGCGTTTTGGAAAGTTGGGTCTTGCAAAAAGTGTAAAACAGCATAAAGATGGCTGTTCATGGCAAAATCATTGACCACGTTGGCAGTATAAGGCAATTCGCTTACGCGGCGAATAACGTCTATATTGTCTTCAACTTTGTTGCTATGAATATTCAAGGCAGATTGGGTAGCTGCAAAGTATTGTGCAAATGCCAAGATATTGGCAGAAGGCGATTCTTTGAGCATAGCCACTGTGCTGCGAGCATTATCGGCGGCTATCACCAAATTGTTGTTGAACCAACCCTTGCCGTTTTCCACCAGACCCATCACACCATACGCATGTGGCAAACCCACACAACTTTGGTGGTCGGCGGACGGAGTAAGATGATACATACGCGTATTGGTGTAGGCAATGGCTTCTAATACACCGCGCGGCACGCTGGGATTGGCTTGGTATGCCATCTCAAAAAAAGCATTGTATTGTTGTGGATACAATGACAAAGCTGTGGGAGGAATGCTGTGGGAATTTTGTGCGAATAAGGTGTTATTATTGCACCAAGAAGCACACAAAAACAAAAGAACAAAGAGCGGAAAAAAATGTTTCATTGCGTTGGAACATTGGGTTTTAAGTTAGCGAACAAAACAGCTTAAAAAAGGTGGCAAATATACGACTTTTTTTAAGTTGTATGCTTTTGTGAAAAAAAAATGTGCAAATTTTGTCAATTTTGGAGCATGATAGCATAAAAAAAAGGTTCATCAAGGATTTGGTTGGGCGAAAACTTTTGTATCGGGTGCGAAGTGTTAACAAAAAACTGCGCAGCCATGGCATTCTAAAACTATCGTAAAAAATAAAGTCATCAGGTTTTTGTCTAAATCTATTTTGTTCAGATTAAAGTTTAACGCTTCGAAGGTTTTGCAAGATTAAAACCCAAGCCTGAAAGGGCGAAATTTGATAAGGACAATTAGGTAGTATGACAGAAATGGCAAGGATAATAAAACATTCCAATAAACCCTGAAAGGAGGATAGGTTTATAGCAAAAAAACGGAGCAAAAAAGACAAAAACCGCGAAGTGGTGAGACATTATGTTGTGTTTTTTGCATCATGTCAGCCCGTCGGGTTTATTTGGGTAAGAATACCCCCAAACACCTTGGCAATGTTGTTATCAAAATATGGTGACATGCTTATAGAAAAGATGCACTTTATAATGCCATTATCAAGCCCCAAGCAGCCTAGAAAAATAGGCAAGAATAAACAAAAAATAACTACCTTTGCAGCACGAATTAATGACCGACCGTTAAACAAAAGCTTTCGGAAGATTCGAACCTCCGAAAGATTAAAAACAAACCACCGCAACCGTTTCTCCGTGATGCAGAATACAAACACAACACGCCATACAAAAAACAAAAACCCCAAAAACCAAATAAAATACCCCATGACCCAAACCGCCAAACAGCTAATAGCCCAAGCCAAAGCAGAAAACTGGAAACGTTTAGACCTTGGACGCTGCGGACTCACCGACCTTGAAAAGGAAGTACCCGAACTATTCACCCTCACCGACTTGGAAGAGTTGGTGTTGAGTAATGAGTGGCGGGAATGGAATGAAGGGGAGCAAAAGTGGGAAGGGAAAAAAAGTGCGAATGAAGAAGCACCCAACAAAATAAACCAACTGCCCGAAGCCTTGGGTAAGTTGAGGAAACTGCGCGTGTTTGTTTGTGGAGGAAAGTGGAATGAACGTTGGGGGATTAAAGATATTAACCCTTTATCGGGTTTAAAGGCTTTGACAACATTAAACCTTAGCCTTAATCAACTCACGGATATATCTGGTTTATCGGGTTTAACTGCTCTGACAACATTATACCTTCGTAATAACCAACTCACGGATATATCTGGTTTATCGGGTTTAACTGCTTTGACAACATTAGACCTTGACAGTAATCAACTCACAGACGTATCTGGTTTATCGGGTTTAACTGCTCTGACAACATTAGACCTTAGCCATAATCGACTTACGGACGTATTCGGTTTGTCGGGTTTGGTGGCTTTGGCAACATTAGACCTACAAGATAATCAACTCACGGACGTATCTGGTTTATCGGGTCTAAATGCTTTGACAACATTATACCTTAGCCTTAATCAACTCACAGACGTATCTGGTTTATCGGATTTACCTGCTTTGACGATATTATACCTATACAATAATCAACTCACAGACGTATCTGGTTTATCGGATTTACCTGCTTTGACGATATTATACCTATACAATAATCAACTCACGGACGTATCTGGTTTATCGGATTTACCTGCTTTGACAACATTATACCTACAAGATAATCAACTCACTGATATATCTGGTTTATCGGATTTAGCTGCTCTGACAATATTAGACCTTGACAGTAATCAACTCACGGACGTATCTGGTTTATCGGATTTACCTGCTTTGACAACATTAGACCTTCGTAATAACCAACTCACGGACGTATCTGGTTTATCGGATTTACCTGCTTTGACAACATTAGACCTACAAGATAATCAACTCACTGATATATCTGGTTTATCGGATTTACCTGCTCTGACAACATTAGACCTTCGTAATAACCAACTCACGGACGTATCTGGTTTATCGGGTTTAGCTGCTCTGACAATATTAGACCTTGACAGTAATCAACTCACGGACGTATCTGGTTTATCGGGTTTAGCTGCTTTGACAACATTAGACCTTCGTAATAACCAACTCACGGACGTATCTGGTTTATCGGATTTACCTGCTTTGACAACATTATACCTTAATGATAACAAACTCACGGACGTATCGGGTTTCCTTCCTTTATTAGAACGTAAAAAACCCATGCAATTCGTGATAGAAGATTGGACAAACGAAGGAGAAATTAATGTAAAAAATAATCCCATACAAGTTCCACCTTTAGAAATCATAGAACAAGGACGAGAGGCAGTACTACGCTATTTTGCAGAATTAGAAAAAGGCAAAGAAAAATTATTAGAAGCCAAAGTATTGTTGGTGGGTCAGGGGGCATCGGGTAAAACGTCTTTAAAAGTGAAATTGATGGATCCACTTGCTCCGCTCCCTTTGCCCAACGATACGACCCGCACCATAGAAATAAGCAGCAAAGAATATCCTTGCGGGCAGGAGAAGCCGCTTAAACTCAATTATTGGGATTTTGGCGGGCAGAATATTCAGCATTATGCCCACCAGTTTTTTTTGACGGGCAACGCCCTCTATGTATTGTTGTCCAACGACCGTGAACAAAATCCCAATTTTGAGTATTGGCTCAATATCATTGAGTTGTTAGGGCAAGGCAGCAAAGTGCTGATTGTGCAGAACCACAAGCAAGGGCATTGCGAAACGATTAAGAATGCCGCCGGCATACGCGAACGCTTTCCCAATGTGCTTAATCCTTTTCATGGTTTGGATATTAGCAAGGTGGAAAAGGAACACCGCCCGCAATACGATGCTTTGGAGCGCACTATCGTTAATGAAGCCCTATCTATACCAACTGTTCAGCGCGTTTTTGCGCGTTCTTTTGTGCGGGTGCGGGTGCGTTTGGAGGAATTGGCAGCCGATCCCGAAAAACATTACATCACTTGGCAGGAATATATAGCCCTTTGCAAAGAAGAAAGTATTTCGGAAGAAACCGCCCAAGACTATGCCAATGCCTATACCGCCGTTGGCGTATGTCTGCACTATCCCGACCATTATCAGTTGTGCAATTATGTGTTTTTGCGTCCCAAATGGATTATTGATGCTTTGTTTGATGTTTTGTATTCCGATGATGTGAAAAACGGCGAACTCGACTCCCGCCGCTTACACCACATTTGGCAAGGCGAGCAATATGCGCCTATGCGCGGCAATTTGTTGTTGCTCTTAGAGCTTTTTGAGCTATGCTATAGGGTGCAAGACCAAGAACACCTATACATCGTGCCACAACGCCTACCCGATGCCCAAGAGAGTCATGGCATAGCAATAGAAAATGGCGTTCGGGTGCAGTACGAATATAAGTTCATGCCCAAAGGCATTATTACCCGCTTTATATGTCGCCAGAAAAACAAAATAGTGCGGGGCAAGGTGTGGAACGATGCCGTAGCACTGTCTTACAGCGGCGAAACAGCTTTTGTACACGAAGTGTTTAGCGAAAACATTATTAAAGTAGTCGCAACAAGCCAGCACAACAGTGATTTGTTGAACAGCATTGTAGATACCCTCGATGCCATTCACCAAAGTTTTTTGGACAAAGGTTTTAATTTGAAAGTGGAAAAACTAATTCCTTGCTCTTGTTCCGTTTGTCAAAATGAAGATGCTCCTTATTATTTTGAATACGAGCATCTGCAAAAATTATTAGTTAAGGGTAAATCACAAGAAATGTGCAGAAAAAGCTACGATGAACAAGATATCCGCCGCCTATTGCAGGCAACGCAATTAAAATCGCGAATGTTGGACAGAGCCAATGCCATTGGTTTCGTCACCCAACACAAATTTTATGAAGCCTTTGATTTATTGGATACCTTAGACTTGCAAAATTCCACGTACTATCGACTCAAAAAAGAATACATCAGCGGCATTTACCAAAATGACTCTGATTATGCCGAGCGTTTAATTACTTTCTTGAAAAATTTGCGGTAGATGCTTACTCATGTTACACACTTGCTGTTCTGCAACAGTTTATTTTGACAAAATAGCAATTATAAAAATGCACCTACACATACACTATTTTCCTCACCCGAAATAGTGCTGTAGTCGGTCGTTGAGGCATGAAAGTGACGGCTAAACAGACAAAAAACGATAAACTGCCTCAACGATTGCCTACATTTTGTGGTAGCTAATACGACAAAACAAACAAAATGCTTACTAATTTGCTTGCTACCACAAAATTAAGCAAAGACCACAGCACGCCGGACGAATCCACTCGAAAAAGAACACCTTTTTTTGCTACTTTTTTGGGTGAGCAAAAAAGTAGAATCACCATTTGATGCTTACGATAATAGTATTTCGAGG
>JAEUUX010000005.1 GCA_016787295.1 Chitinophagales bacterium | reverse complement strand
GAGTAGCCCACCTAATACAGTAACATCTAACGCCGATGGCAGCAGTACGATTAGCGGCATTTCTGCAAATAGCAGCGCTAATTTCACTTTAACCGATGCAGACGGTTGTACTGTAAATGGTAGTACCACACCTCCCAATTGCGACTGCCCTACCATTAATGCTCCCACGAATCCTGTAGGTAATACGATGTGTAATGCTGGAACGCCAACAGCATTATCCGTAGCAACGCCTTCTGCTGGTTTGGTGGTGCAATGGTACGATGCTGAAAATGGCGGTACTTTGCTATTTACAGGTAATCCTTTCACGCCCAACGCTGCGGGAACTTATTATGCACAATATTATGATGCTACAAATGCGTGTAGTAGTGGCAGTATTCCCGTCACTTTGACCGAAACAAGCGCTATCAATATCACCCCCGAAGCAGGTGTTTGTGCTAATGATTTATTATCTTATAGCGTTGATATAACTATCAGCGGCGGAACAGCTCCATACAATGTAAATGCGGGTGCTGTTAGTGTGAGCAACAATGGCAACAATAGTTATAGTTTATTATCTGTGGTTGTTGGTACTGATGTTACTGTGACGGTGGTTGATGCCGATGGTTGTCAACAAAATAGCAACATAACTTCACCAACTTGCGACTGTCCCGCTGTACCATCTCCCAGCAACCCACAAAATAGCAACGTTTGTGCGAATGAAAACCCCGCCGCTTTGAGCGTCGATGCTCCTCCTGCGGGATATTCGGTCGTGTGGTATGATTCTTTGATAGGTAATACTGTTGTAGGCAATGGGGTGAGTTTTGTGCCGCCTGATTTTGGAACTTATTATGCAGCGCTAATAAATACAGCCAATGCTTGCGAAGGTGTACGAATCGAGTTAAATGCTACACAAAGCACTGCCTTACAAATAAACCCAAGTGCAGGCGAATGTAGCGCCGATTTGACGAACTATTCGGTCGATATTGCTGTCACAGGTGGTAGTTTGCCTTACGTTCTCAACAGTAATGTGGGCAATGTTACTGATAATGGCAATGGTAATTTTGTGTTGCAAAATATTCCTGATAATACCGCATGGAATGTTAGCCTCACTGATGCGATGGGCTGTACTGCCTCGCTCAACCAAGCCCCAACAGACTGTGTTTGCCCCAATGTACCACTTCCTACTAATCCCCAGAACAGCACCTATTGCTTTGGTGCAGCGCCCAATAGTCTTAGCGTAGACAATACAGCAGTTTATACCGTCAATTGGTACGCAACTGCTGTCGGGGGCAGTAGCTTGCAAGTTGGCAATAGCTTTACGCCATCTGCTGCGGGTACTTTTTATGCCGAATTGACCGATAATGTGAACCAATGCGTGGGTGAACGTATTCCAGTGGTGTTGTCACAAAATGCAGAATTGATTATTAACCAAAATAATAGCAGTTGCTCGTCCGATTTATTGACCTATAGCGTGGAAATAAGCCTCACGGGTGGCACTTCACCCTATACTGTGGCGAGTAATATGGGTAATTTGACTGACAATGGCAATAATAGCTATACCATTAGCAATATAGCATCTGCTACTGCTCCAACAATTAGCGTTACTGATGACAACGCGTGTGCAGCCAGCGCAATACTCAATGCAGTCAACTGTAACTGTCCTCCCATCTCCCCTCCTACCAATCCTAATGGCTCTTTGGTGTGTTTTGGGCAGCCTTTGGGACTTATTAGTGTCGATGCGGCACCAGCTAACTATGTAGTACAATGGTATGACAGCCCAACAGGTGGTGTTTTGGTGGCAGAAGGTAATACTTTTGTCCCCACTACTCCCGATACCTATTATGCACAACTCATCGACCCCAATACAAATTGCGTTAGTAGCCGTATTGCGGTAGTAGCAGCCATTGGAACAGAACATATCCTCGCTCAAGGCAATAGTTCTTGCAGCGCTGATTTATCTACCTACGGCACAACCTTTAGCGTTAGCAATTTTAGTAATGGTAGCCTTATTGTTAGTGATAATTCGGGCAATATTTATGTTGTTGAGGACTTGGGCAATGGCAATTACAATGTGTCAAATATATTGCTCAATAGTATTACAACAGCTACATTCACAGATGACGATGATTGTAGCACTGATTTGGTGTTAACTGTACCTGTTTGCGATTGTCCTTTTGTGCCAACGCCGACTGTCGTAGATAACAACCTAACTTATTGTGCAGGCAGCCCAATTCCTGCTTTTGAGGTAAATATCCCTGCGGGTTATAGTGCGATTTGGATAGATAGCAACGGCACTATTGTAGGTAATGGCAGTACTTTTGTCGCACCACAAGCAGGCGATTATGCTGTTTATCTGAGCAATAATACCAACAATTGCGCAGGCGATACTGTAGATGTTAGTGTTAATGAAAACGCCTTACTAACTATTGGAACTATGGCGGGTAATTGTGCCAGCGACCTACTAAGTTATTCTATAGATGTTGTAGTCTTGGGCGGCACCGCTCCATATCAACTTAGTAGCGATGTAGGTACAGTAGTTGACAATGGCAATGGCAGTTTTGAAGTGACCAATATCCCCACCAACCAAACAGCTAACTTATTGGCAACCGACGCTTTGGGCTGTGAACAAAGCGGTGTTGGTGTGTTGATGAATTGTGGTTGCGGTGCTATCGATTTGCCTGATATAGTAGCCACTGACCTTCAATACTGTTTTGGAGAGGCGATTCCGAGCTTTACTGCCCAAAATGTTGCCGTTGGTTTTAGCATACATTGGTTCGATAACAATGGCAATGAAGTCGGCATAGGCAATACTTTTACGCCCAGTAGCAGCGGTATTTATGCCGTACAATTGATAGAAACGGTCAGTGCTTGCGGTAGCGAATTGTTGCCTTTGAGTGTGACCGAAAACACCGCTATCTTGATTACAGAAAACGATTTTAGTTGTTCAACTGACCTTAGCACTTATACATCGAGCTTTAGTATTAGCGGAGGAACAGCCCCCTACGGTGTAGTGGCAGATGGTTATGCATTGAACGACGACGGTGGCGGCAACTACAGTGTTGTGGGCATAAGTAATAATAGTGCGTTAAGCGTTACGGTAACAGATGCCGCCGATTGTAGCGAAACAATGACCTTTTTGGTACATAATTGCAATTGTCCCCCCATGCCAATTCCACAAGGAGTCTTATGCGCATTCTATTGTGAAGGTGCTACGCCACTACCTTTGATGGCGGAACCCGCACCTAGTGGCTATAGTTTGCAGTGGTATGACTCAGCCACATCGACAACCGTCTTGGACAGCGATAATAGCTTCACACCCACCACAGCAGGCATTTATTGGGTAGCTCTGGTAGATACTACCAATAATTGTGAAAGTGGTAGGCAACCAGTCGAACTAACTATTCATCCAACGCCCGCCGCTCCAACGCTTACTGCTACTGAACCATATTGTTTGGGCGAAACGGCTACACCTTTGGTGGCTACAGCTACAGAGACGGTCAATTGGTATGCCGATGCCGCCTTGACTGACTTGCTGGGAACGGGAAATAATTTAACTATCACTTTGGCGAACACTGCCACCAGCACTAATTATTATGCTGTTCAAATAGGATATTATGGTTGTGTGAGTGAAGCGGCTGTTGTGGCTGTTGTGACAGAATTTTGTGGCTGTGTGCCGCCGTCTGCCGTTGTTGCAGGAGTAGATAGCCTTAGCGTGTGCGAAGGAACGAATAATAATACCGCTTTTACTGCCACATCTGCCCCCAACACGACCATTGTTTGGTACAATAGTACCGAAGAAATAGTAGGGACAGGCAATAGTTTTGTCCCAACAACGGCAGGGGATTATTTTGCACAAGCTGTGAATGTAGCAGATACTTGCGCAAGTGCTTTGGTGAGTTTTGTTTTGGTGAATAATCCCATTCCAAGTATAGCTATCATTGCTCCAAGCGTGGTTTGTTTGGGAGACGAAAGTCTTTTGAGCCTTACTACCGATGCCAGCAACGGCGCTACTTACGCATGGACATTGAGCAATGCCACTCCTACCAATGGCAACCAAGAATCCTTAGCTGCGACTTGGAACAATAGCGGTACTGCTACCGTATCCGTATCTGTTATGGATAATGAATGCGAAAATAGTACGACTGCCAGCGTAAATGTTGTCAATATAAGCGCTGCTATTTCACCAGCCACAGCAAGTATTGTATCGAATGGCAGTGTGAATTTGACTGCTATCCCCACTGGCGATTATACCTACACCTGGACACCCGCCGAAAGCCTTAATTGTACCGATTGTGCCACCGTTACTGCCTCGCCCGATTTTACGACAAGTTATACCGTTGTGGTGAGCGATGCTAACAATTGTAGTGCGGCTGCTACCAGCATTGTGACCGTAGCGCAGCAAAACACTATCGTCATTCCCAACGCCTTCAGTCCTAATGGTGATGATGTGAATGATCTTTTCTTATTAAGTGGTTATAATATTGCTCGTGTAGAGTTGGAAGTTTATAACCGCTGGGGCAATAAGGTGTATAGTGCCGACATTACTAACTTTAGCAATGGTTGGGACGGTACTTATAAGGGCATTGTTCAAGAGTTAGGTGTCTATGTTTATTATGGAACAGTCACTTATACCGATGGCAAACAAGAAACTTTAAAAGGTAATGTCACTTTGTTGCGATAAGTTTATTTTCGGCATTGTTATATTGCTTAAAATGGCTTAAATGGCATTTGTTCTTGTTACTAATTTGTATAGTATCATAAAAAACCCTCGCTTTATAGGCGAGGGTTTTCTTTTTATATGGTGTACTAAATGCGTTGGTAATATTAGACAGTTCGGTAGCAAAAGTTCTGTTTTTGCTATATTTTTTGGAATTTCCAAAATATACAGCGCTTTTTTTGAGGTTTATGTTTGATGAATTTTGAAAAGTATTTTTTTACCCATATTATATAGCTAAACCAAAATTTGGTGGCTATCGTGATATGGGTTTTTATTTTGGAGCTTATTGATGGGTATCTTTTATTTTGATGGCTATGAGTTGAAATGTCTTTTGGGTTTGTCGGTTGTCGTTTAGCAGTTTGATTTTGCAAGCTGAATAAAAGTGGGATTTGGTTTTCCCATTATTTAGCCATAATAAATAAAACCAATTTTCTATTTCCCATAAAAACCCTGAAAGGGTGATAAGTTTGTAGCAAAAATAGACAAACAGACATTTAACATAAACCCCGAAGGGGTGACATTATTCAATGAAACACAATATAATGCCATAATAGCACACTTTTTTATCGTTTTTCTTGATAATTATAGCTTGGTGGTCATAGTTCGGCGGTTTGATTTTGCAAGCTGAATAAAAGTGGGGTTTAGTGTTGGTTGCTTGTAGTTTGATGTTGAGAATTTGATTTTTTACCCATCATTGTCCCCTTTTTAGCTCGATGGATTTTGGATTTGTTGTGGGTTTGCTGGGTATTTGTTTTATCATATCACCCTTTCAGGGTTTTATTTTTATTCTCCTACTTGATTGCGCTACAAACTTATCACTCTTTCAGGGTTAAAACTTTTTCATTCCAAAAAAAATTATCCCCTCAATAAACAACCTGACAACCTCTTCATTAACAATTAACCATTAACAATTAACAATTAAAAACCTCGCTATTTTTACCTTTTACTTTTTCTATTCTAAAAGCAAAAGTTATGTTTTTGCTATATTTTTTGGAATTGCCAAAATATACAGCGCTTTTTTTGAGGTTTATGTTTGATGAATTTTAAAAAGTATTTTTTTACCCATATCATATAGCTAAACCAAAATTTGGTGGCTATCGTGATATGGGTTTTTATTTTGGAGCTTATTAATGGGTATCTTTTATTTTGATGGCTATGATTCGAAATGTCTTTTGGGTTTATCGGTTGTGGTTTGGTGGTTTGATTTTGCAAGCTGAATAAAAATGAGATTTGGTTTTCCCATTATTTAGCCGTAATTAATAAAACCAATTTTCTATTTCCCATAAAAACCCTGAAAGGGTGACAAGTTTGTGGCAAAAATAGATAAACAAACATTTAATATAAACCCCGAAGGGGTTACATTATTCAATGAAACATAGCATAATGCCATAACAGCACACTTTTTTATTGTTTTTCTTGATAATTATAGCTTGTCGGTTGTCGTTCGGCGGTTTGATTTTGCAAGCTGAATAAAAGTGGGCTTTAGTGTTAGTTGATTGTAGTTTGGTGTTGAGAATTTTATTTTTTACCCATCATTATCCCCTTTTAGCTCGATGGATTTTGAATTTGTTATGTATTTGCTGGGTATTTGTTTTATCATATCACCCTTTCAGGGTTTTATTTTTATTCTACTACTTGATTGCGCTACAAACTTATCACCCTTTCAGGGTTAAAACT
>JAEUUX010000246.1 GCA_016787295.1 Chitinophagales bacterium | reverse complement strand
CCAATACACAAGAAAAAGAACAAACCGAACACCAAAAAATAACCCCTGAAAACTGGCAACCCAAAGCCTCACAAAAGGTTATCGACTCGTTGAAAAAGAATATGAAACGGATACCTAATCCCAACAAAAATGCTACCGCTGCAAAAACTGTTCTCAACCAAACAAGCCCTGACGAGGAGATACAAAAAGTTGCTACCCAATACGGAGAAGCCTATTGTAAATGCCAAAACATGGAAGTTCCAAAAGAAAGTAAAAGTGTGGAAGATGGTTTGAAAAAACAACAAAAAGCCAAATGTATTAGTGTTGTTAATAAAGCCGTATTAAAAACCGCCATAGATGTAAAAAGTAAAGGTAAGGTGTTTACCACTACCTACCAATCTATCATCAAAAAATGCCAATAAAAAAAGTCTAAATAAAATCTGTTATTTTTTTGAAATCTTATTTTAAAATTAAGAAAACAGTACTGACCAATCTGTGGTTAGCAGGTGCAAAAATGTTTGCCCTGTTTCTCTTGTTTGTTATAAGCATGGACGTTGTAGCACAAGCTACCTCAAACTATCTTATTTCAATCAAGGTTAGAAATCTTAGTTGGAATTACCCCGGTGCTGACCCTGCCTTAGCTCCAGAAGGAGATTTTGGGTTTGTAGTCGGAGGTCAATTTTATTCTCTACCTGAAGACTTCGGTCCAAACTCAGGTAACTATGTGACAAACTATAACGCGGGCGTTTCGCTCAACGATATAGTTTGGACGGGTGTTGTTCCTGTTGGTTCGAGCCTTGCTGCTCCAACAGCTAATATCATTTTCCAAGCCTACGAAAACGACTGTGGTGACTTAATGTCATTTGACACAGGCTTTTTAGATTGTGGTGTAAACGAAGATGATTCTAATGTTGATGTTATTTTGTTCGTTGATTGGGCAAGCTATGTAACGCTTGATGCTGATGGACAATATGTTCCCGGTAACTACAATATTCCTTTTGGCGAATTAGGCCCCTACAATGGTGGTGATGGAAGTAGCTATGATGTTGCACTTCAAGTAACTG
>JAEUUX010000223.1 GCA_016787295.1 Chitinophagales bacterium | reverse complement strand
AACACATTGATTTATTTGGGCGTTTCCCTGCGGGTCGGGCTGCTACGGGCTTCGCTGCCGCTACGGTGCTTCGCAAGCTACGCACTGGCTAACGCCACCCTCCGCATCCCTAACGCGCTTCGCCATTCGAACAAAAATATCCTTATTTTTTTCCGACAAAATACATAAAATAGAACACTACCAGTAATTTTTCATCATATCAGTTACCCAATCGGGTTGCCTGATGTCTGTTTGGGGTTCAAATTCTTTGAAAACCGGTTTGATATCTAATATTGGTGTTCCATCAATGGCATCTAAGAACTTGACTTTTATTGTTCTACCTTGGTGTGCCAATAACTCCACTGTTGCTAAACCAAGTGTATTGGGACGGTCTTTTTTGCGTTGTCCGAAAATGCCAACCGAAGGATAGTTGTGGTTGCCTCTTGGGTGTCCAGAAAAAACGATGTCTTGAGGATTGACTTGGTCGAAGTAGTAAATGATTTCGAGGTGCGAAAAATCTTCGATATGGTTAAATGCTTCTGTTGGGATATGGTCGGCGAGTTCGATGTTGGAGATAATGTTTTTCCAGTTATCGTCTATAGGTGTTGTTCGTACATTTTTAACAAATGCGATGGCTTGTGATTTAACTTCCATTTGTTGATATTTAGGGTTTTTAGTTTATTTCAAATAACATAGATAATGCTTGACCACAGTTGCAGCTAAGGCAGCTAAGTTAAGATAGTCGGAGGCTTGGGTGATATTTTTGATAGCACCGTTTTTGTATGCGATATTGATTTGACTACCCTTATAACTATAGGCGCTGTTGCTTGTTGTGCCACAAAAAACCAAATAGTCGGCTTCTTCTTTAGAGAGTTGATAGGTACGGCAGATTCTTTGGTGTTGTTGTTCGTATAATTCTTCGCTAATGGGTTCGTTTTCCAACACGATTTTGAGTATTTGTCTATTCAAAAGCCCTTTGGCTAAGATAGACAGCACACGGTCGGAGTGATTTTGCCAAACTTTCATGGCGACTTCTATGTCGGTGTCGTCCAATAGGGCAAATTGTGCCAAAAGGTCGGGATTGTTTTGGAAGTCTTGTTCTGTGAAATGATTTTGCAAAAATAGGCTAAAAGCGGGTGTGGCTTCGAGGGTGTGTCCTTGTTGTGTGAGGTATTTGGCGCGTTCGAGCAACTTGACCAACATGCACTCGGCAGCCAAAGCGGTTTTGTGTAAATATACTTGCCAATACATCAAACGACGTGCAATCAAAAATTGCTCTACAGAATAAATACCTTTTGCTTCAACAACAATGTGGTTGTTGTAGACATCGAGCATTTTGATAATTCGCTCGAAACCGATGACTCCTTCTTCTACACCTGTAAAAAAACTGTCTCTGTTGAGATAATCCATTCTGTCCATATCCAACTGACTGCTCACCAATTCGTGCAAGAATGCTTTGGGATAATCGCCTTCGAAAATAGACATTGCCAGCGAAAGTCTGCCTTTGCAATAGCGGTTGAGTTGTTCCATAAACAGCATGGACAGGGTTTCGTGATGCACAGCAACGATGGTATGTTCGAGGGCGTGCGAAAAGGGGCCATGTCCAATATCGTGGAGCAAGATAGCAGTACAAACGGCTTCGGCTTCGGCGGGTTCGATGGCAACACGTTTTGCTTGTAGAACGGCAACGGCTTGTGTCATGAGGTGCATGGCTCCCAAGGCATGATGAAAACGACTGTGAGTGGCACCAGGATAGACATAACAAGTAAGCCCCAATTGTTTGATGCGGCGCAATCGCTGGAAATAGGGGTGTTCGAGTAAATCAAAAATGAGTTCATACGGTAGGTGTATGAACCCGTAAACGGGGTCGTTGATGATTTTTTTTTTGTTCATATTGGCAGGATAGGGCGATGAACAGAGAATAGGAGTGGAAGCTGTTTTTAGGGGGCTAATGTTGTTAAGAAATGTAGTTTTTGATGGAGTTTTCGCAATAATAGCGGAGCATAGCCCACAAATTCGCCGTCCATATCAATGGGTAAATCTTCGTCGACGGGTGTAATAATGATTTCGGGAACAGTGTGGTAAAAAACTTGTGGGTGTTTAATGTGTCTTTTTTTCATTACAATAGGCAAATTTATGAGGTAGTCCCACAAGCCGATGTCTCCCAAAACGACAACTTGCATCATGCCACTATCTAACTGCACATCGGGAGCAATGCCCAAACCGCCTGCAAAATAGTTGGCGTTGGCTCCAATAATGCCCATAGATTTGCCTTCCCAAATTTTTTCTTTTTCGGAATAGCACAACATGTTTTGTTTTTTGTAGGTCAAAAAGGTTTGTACGATGGCTTTGTTGTAGAACATTTTGGCGCTTAACCAGCGACTTTTTTGATTAATTTTTACGGCAACAGCTCCACCCATACCCACATCGGCGATGTTCATAAAAAAGCGTTCGGATCGGTAGTTTTCCACATTGTTGAACAAAGCATAACCGATGTCGATGGTGCGGATTTTATTTTGTTCGATACACTCCAAGATGTATTGAAAATTGGGTTTGGCAACAATAGAACGAGCAAAATCGTTGCCTGTGCCTGCGGGATATAAACCAACGAATAGTTTTTGCAGGGCATTCCAATCGTAGCGCTGTTCCACACCCACACTTAGGTCTTCGGATAGGCGCACTCCTTGCAATAATCCGTTCAAGCCTTCGTTCATCGAGCCATCGCCTCCGATGATGATGAAGTGACTATAGCGATGACTGTTGACGGCATCGGCAACCAATTTGATGGTGTGTTGCGGATATTGACTTTCGAAAATATCATGTGGATGATTCTCAAAAGTTTGGTGGAGTGCTGTTAGGGTTTTTTGTTTGCCCAGCATTAGGCTGTTGACAAAAAAAGCAATTCGTTTTATCATTGCAGCAATGTTTAAAATTGGGCTGCAAGATAATACGAATTGCTGTGTATTACAACAATAGTCGATGATTTTTTGGTTTATTGGGGTATATTGGCAGAAAAATGGCTTTTGTTATCGATTTGGAGTAAGTTTAGTTGCTTGTTTTTGCATAATTTTTGAAAAAACTGTCCCAGCGCATTTTCAAAACCCCCCAAAAGGCTTCTTTAAAAATACGTGTACTCATCTTAGAAACTCCCGCAACACGGTCGATAAAAGTGATGGGGACTTCCTTGATTTTGAAGCCCAACTGCCATGCGGCAAATTTCATTTCAATCTGAAAAGCATAGCCTACAAATTGGATTTTGGAGAGGTCGAGGGCAGCTAAGACGCTCCGTTTATAGCATACAAAACCTGCTGTTGTGTCAGAAACAGGCAACCAAGTGACCATTCGGACATAAACGGAGGCATATTTGGACATCAAAATACGGTCTAATGGCCAGTTTTCTACCTTGCCTCCCGCCACATAGCGAGAACCTACAGATAGGTCGGCACCTTCGCTGTGACAAGCAGCATATAGGCGCAATAAATCGTCGGGATTGTGCGAAAAGTCGGCATCCATCTCAAAGATATATTGATATGGCTCATGTCCCAATGCCCACTTGAACCCATGTATGTAGGCTGTTCCCAAACCCAATTTACCTTTTCTTTCTTCGATAAATAGGCTATCGGGATACTGTTGCATTAAGTTTTTGACGATATTGGCTGTTCCGTCGGGAGAGCCATCGTCGACTATCAACAAATGAAAACTTTGTGGCAACGAAAACACTTTGTGTATCATTCGTTCGATGTTTTCTTTTTCGTTGTAGGTAGGTATGATGATAAGAGAATCGGACAAGAAAGTAGACTTTGGTTAGATGAGGTAAATTGAGTTGAGGTGTTGTGTTATTAATTTTAGATGATAATTTTATTCGGTAGCAATTTTGGTGACCAATACTTTATCAACGCGATGCCCGTCCATGTCCACCACCTCGAAACTATAACCATCTATCTCAAAATTGTCGCCAGTATGTGGCACACGGTTTAGTTTATACATCATAAATCCACCGAGAGTGGCATATTCGCCATCTTCATCGTCGTTGTCAAAAGCAGGAATGCGCAATGTTTCTCTTAATTCGTCAATTTGCATGGAGCCTTCAATAAACATAGAACCATCTTCACGCTCCACGATGTCGGGTTCTTCCTGTTCGTCTTCGTCGGGCAAATCTCCAAATATGCTCTCGACCAAATCGTGCATGGTAATCAAACCGATAGTAGAGCCAAATTCGTCGACAACAATACCGATATAGGTGCGTTTTTCGCGAAATAACTCGAATATCTTAAATGCCATTAAATTTTCGGGAACATAGACTACTTTGGTGAGCATAGCTTTAATGTCTATGTGTGATTCTTTTTCAGCTTTTAAGAAATCTTTAATTGCCAAGATACCCAAAACTTTGTCCATGTCGCCATCACAAACAGGAAATTTGGTGTAGTTACTACTATAAATTTGTTGACGAACTTCCTCCACGCTATCATTCAGGTCTAACCAAACAGTGTCTTGGCGCGAGGTCATAATGGCATACGCTCTGCGGTCTCCAAAACGAAAAATGCTTTTAATGAGATCTGTTTCTTGTTGTTCTATGGCACCGTGCATAGCACTTTGCTCGATGAGCATTTTTAATTCCTCTTCTGTGACAGGCGTTTCTTGTTTTTCTTTGATACCCAGCATTTTTAATAAGCCTTTGGTAGAAACGCTAAGTAGCCACACAAAAGGACGCGTTAAAATGGCAAGGAGTTGCATAAAAGGAGCTAAGGTAAGCGTAATGCGCTCGGCGTATGTGATGGCAATGGCTTTGGGAACTAATTCGCCAATAATAATAGACAAGTAGGTCAAAATGCTGATGACGATACCATACGCTATCTTATAACTATATTCTGTTGAAACACCTAATCTGTCTAATAGCGGAGAGAGACGCGGAGCAAAGGTTTCGGCTCCATAAGCACCCACAACAATGCCAACCAGAGTTATGCCAATTTGTACGGTGGACAAAAAACGTTCAGGATCTTGCAACAATCTCAATGCCATTTGGGCAGACTTGTTGCCTTGTTTGGCTAATTCTTCTAATCGACTTTTGCGCGCCGATACCAGAGCCATTTCGGACATAGAAAAGACTCCATTGAGTATTAATAAAAATACAATAATAAAAATTTCCAATTTCTAATAGATTTGGTACAATGGACGGGTTTTGTAAACAAAATAAAGCGTGAAAACACTATGCCACAACTATCTTTTTTAAGATGGAAAAAAATAGTTGACACACTGTTTTCGCGCTATGGATACAATATTATGTTAGAGAAGGAGTTGCCTCAGATAACTGTCCATTGGGGGGATTTTTTAATAAGTGGTTTTTGGTGGTGCAAAGTTACAGATTTTTATGTTTTTTTCGTAATGTATCCCACTAAAATGTCAAAATTTTGTGCTTATTGTGTGCAAATAGCCATAAAAACATTGTTTTTACAAAAAAAAACCTTATTTGTTTGGTAATGCCAAAAAAATGTATTACCTTTGCAGCCGCAAAACGGGGTGTAGCTCAGTCCGGTTTAGAGTACACGTCTGGGGGGCGTGTGGTCGCTGGTTCGAATCCAGTCACCCCGACCTTGGTGAGTAAATATGGTAAAGTGTTATGTCATTCAATAGGTTTTCCTATTGAGTAGATGTAACACTTTTTGTATTGGAGAGCATTATGTTGCACCTGTTTATCTCATACAATAAACAAAAAAGTAATCCACCCAAAGGAACAACTATTCTTTTTGGTGGGTATTTTTGTTTGTCTGAATGATGTGTATTGCCCTATAAGCAATCCTTCGAAAGGCATCGACAGAACGCTATATCACCCCAACTGATATGGTATATTTTTGTACAAAAACCTAACGCAATAATAAACAAAAGGGAGTGTGAAGCTGTAGTTAGGTGTCACTGTAGAGAAAAATTATCAATATTATTTGCCAATATTTTAGGTCTTTGGGTTAAACATTTGCTAATCCATCGGGGGGGGAACCCCCAATGGGTTATTTATCAGTGTTTGAGCTAAACATTTAGGTCTTTGGGCTAAACATTTAGGTCTTTGGGCTAAACATTTAGGTCTTTAGGCTAAACATTTAGGTCTTTAGGCTAAACATTTAGGTGTTTGGGTTAAACGTTTAGGTGTTTTGGTTAAACGTTTAGGTGTTTTGGTTAAACGTTTGCTAACCCATCGGGGGTTTTTGAACCCCCGATGGGTTATTTATCAGTGTTTGAACTAAACGTTTAGGTGTTTGGGCTACGTTCAATAAAAGTCTGCTATTATTCCAAAGCAAATGGATTTTTTGCCGAAATCATAGATGAAACAAATAAACTTGATAACAACATTAGGGGGTATCTCAGAAAATGACAACGATAAAAAAACAGACAAACCCTGAAAGGGTGATAGGTTTATAGCAAAAAAACAAAGCAAAAAAGGCAAAAACCCCGACGGGGTGACATTATATTGTGTTTTTTTGAATAATTTCACCCCGTTTGGCTTATTTGATGATACAATAAATAACGCTTTTTTAATGTCGTTATCAAAACTGATGAGGATTCGAAACGGAAATCAGAGGAGTTATATGTTGTCCAAAGTTTTGGGTTCATAGTGATTTCTATAAAAAACGTTAAAACCTTACCCAAAAACCCTAAAATAACCGTACCTTTGCAGCAGATATTAGAACAAGATAGATGAAAGCAAGGCTCATTAAACCCATTGCCAATTGGGTGACGCAAAACATACAAGCATCTGCCAAGCAAGCTGTAAGCTGCCAAGAGCGCATATTGTTTGACAATTTGAATCGTGCCGAACATACACAATTTGGCAAAGACCACGATTTTAGAAACATTCGCACCTACGCCGACTATCGCCGCCACGCGCCTATTCGCGACTATGAACAATTGTTGCCCTATATGGAACGCGTGAAACGAGGGGAGAAAGACATTTTGTGGCGTGGTAAACCTTTGTATTTTGCCAAAACATCAGGTACAACATCAGGCACAAAATATATTCCAATTACGCGCGACTCTATCGGCAACCATTTCAATTCGGCACGAAACGCCTTGTTTGCTTATGTTGCTGAAACGGGCAAATCGCAATTTTTTGACGGCAAGATGATATTTTTGTCAGGCAGTCCTGTTTTGAGCAAAACGAATGGTATCTATACCGGTCGTTTGTCGGGCATTGTGAATCACCACATTCCTGCATGGCTGCGCAGCAATCAACTGCCAAGTTATGCAACGAACTGCCTTGAAGAGTGGGAGGAGAAATTGGAACATATTGTTACCGAAACTTTTGCTCAAGATATGCGCCTGATTAGTGGCATTCCGCCTTGGACACAGATGTATTTTGACCGTCTGACAGCGCGAAGTGGACAAAGTGTGAGCAAAATGTTTCCTAATTTTCAGGTTTTGGTACATGGAGGCGTGAATTTTCAGCCTTATCGAGCTAAAATGGAGGCGAGCATAGGCAGCAAAGTGGATATGGTGGAGACTTATCCTGCTTCGGAGGGTTTTATTGCCTACCAAGATTCGCAATACCACGAAGGTTTGTTGCTCAATAGCAATTCGGGTATTTTCTTTGAATTTGTACCTGCCGACGAAATTTTTAGCGAAAATCCGAGCCGTTTGTCTTTGGGTGAAGTGCGTTTGGGGGTTAATTATGCCCTCATTTTGAGCAACAATGCCGGTTTGTGGGCATATAATTTGGGTGATACGGTGCGTTTTGTGTCGCTGAATCCGCATAGAATTGTGGTCACGGGGCGCGTCAAACACTATATTTCTGCTTTTGGCGAACATGTCATTCCCGAAGAGGTAGAGCAGGCTTTGTTAGCGGCTTTGCAACAATATAGCGCCGAAAAATTGCCTATTGTCGAGTTCACAGTAGCTCCGATGGTGAGTCCGTCCGATGGTGGAAAACCCTACCACGAATGGTTCGTTGCCTTTGACCAAGCACCCACACAAGCCGACAATTTGGCAACTCTTATCGATTCGGAACTGCAAAAACGCAATAGTTATTATGCCGATTTGCGACAAGGTAATATTTTGCAAAACTTGCAACTGCGCATTTTACAACCCGATGCTTTTCAACAATATATGAAGAGTATTGGCAAATTGGGCGGACAAAACAAAGTGCCGCGCTTGTCTAATGATCGTACTATTGCAGAGGCGTTGGGTACATTTTTGTGGGTATAATGTGAATATTTTACACAAAAAACCTTTTTTGGCGCGAATTATTTGGAAAAACTAACTAAATCAAGTAATTTTGCGTGAAAATTTTACGGCTATGTTAATCAGAGTAGTTATCGACAATGTTCTTTCTTTTGGACAACAAAAAGAGTTTCATCTCTTGCCAAGTCCGCGCCTGCGCACCCTTTCGAGCCATATCTATACAATAGGCGGTATTGAGTTGCTAAAACTGTCGGCTATTTATGGAGCAAATGGAGCAGGGAAATCCAATTTGGTGCGAGCTATTGCCTTTTTGAAAGAGTTGGTGCTTACCGAACGCATACCTCTTGCTTTCAAAAAAACACCTTTTAAGTTTCAAGAGCAACCACAAAATAGTTTACAAACTTTGGCAATAGAATTTGTGCAAGAAGATGTTGCCTTTTACTATGGCATTGGTATTCGAAACCAAATTATTGTTACCGAAGAATTATATGTATCAGGTTTGGGCAAGCGTGAAGATGAATTGATTTTTGAACGAAATACCGATGCAGATGGACGATGTAGTTTGCAATTTTCAGCCGCATTTGAGCGTATTCCCAAAAATCAAACCCTGAAAGAATTGTTATTGGAGGAATTTATCAAAAATGATAAACCTATCCTACAATTAATTGCCAATCGCGAAAACGAAGCTTTGCAACTTGCCAAAAAAGCTTTTCGCTGGTTCAAAGACTCCTTAGTGCTTATCGATCCAGACGTTCATGCTAGTGCTTTGCCGCACCAAATAGATGTGGACGGACAATTAGCCAAATTTGCCAACCAATTTATACAAGGCATGAGTTTGGGTATTCAAAAAATTGAAACCTTAAAAATCGATGCTGCCCAAATGATTCATAATACAGGTTTGCCCGAAAAGTTAGTAAATGCTCTTTCGGAAGCAGACAATAAAATGTTGGGACTATGGTCGGGTAACAAAGAAACCGTATTAGTGGAGGAAAATGGCACCATTTGGGCAAAAGAATTGCAATTGCAACATCTGGGCGGGCAAGCCATGTTGGTCGATTTTGATGCCGATGAAGAATCAGATGGCACAATGCGTCTATTGGATTTTATTCCTGCTTTTAAGGGTTTGACCGAAATGCCAAAGGTGTATATTATCGATGAAATGGAACGCAGTTTACACCCTTTGTTGGTCAAAGAATTGGTAAAAAAATTCTCTTTAGACGAACAAACAAAAGGACAATTGATTTTCACAACCCACGAATCTAATTTGTTAGACCAAAGTTTGTTGCGACAAGACGAAATATGGTTTGCCGAAAAAGACGCTCAAGGATGCACCGATTTGTATGCCCTAAGTGCTTTTAAAGAACACAAAAGTATTGATATTCAAAAAGGTTATTTGAGTGGCAGATATGGCTCTATTCCTTTCTTGGGCAATTTACACGACTTAAATTGGCACGATTATGCCCATCAAAAATAGGTTTTTCGAACGTATAGAACCCGAACGTTCTGCTCAAAAAATGTATATCTTTTGTGAAGGAGCAGATAGAGAATACCGCTATTTTCGATATTTCGAAGCCTTGGATTCGCACTTGCATCTCATCGTGTATCGTTTGCAAGAACATGAAGATAATTCGCCTTTGGGTCTGTATCAAATAGCAGAAAAAACGCTTTTGCCTACCGCTAACAATCCTGAGCAGGAAAATATACCAATCATGGATTATCGCCCCGAAGAAGATTTGGTGTGGATTGTATTGGACACCGACAAAGATAAGACCAACAGCCGCCACGCACCGCTCTTGGAATTGCGAGAAAAGTGTGTGCAACATTGTTGGCAAATAGCCCAAAGTAATCCTTGTTTTGAGGTGTGGCTCTACTATCACCAAGAGTCGGAAAAACCTGATTTATCAAATCCCGAAGTTCCAAAAGAATGGAAAATATTGGTCGATAGTATTATCAAAGGTGGTTTTGACCCGCGCAAACATCCGATATGGGTGCAACAAGCGATTCAAAATGCCAAACAAAATTTTGAACGCATCGAAGACGAATTTCCTGCCATTGGTACGACCGAAGTATATTTATTAGCAAAACAAATGCTTGCTATCGGACAATTGCAGAACAAAATCCAACAAACCCTCAAACAATTAACCACCAAATAAATAAACATAAAACGTTACTTCCGCTATTTTCTCGGAAAAAATTAATACAAAATGATGCAATACATTATCATGGCAGCGCAACTCCTTACGGGTTTATCGCTGTTGGTTTTTGTGCATGAATTAGGGCATTTTTTAGCTGCTAAAATGTTTGGAATTCGTGTCACCAAATTTTATATTTTCTTTGATGCTTGGGGCAAAAAACTCTTTAGCAAGCAAATAGGTGAAACAGAATATGGCTTTGGCTGGCTGCCTTTGGGCGGTTATGTACAAATTGCGGGCATGGTCGACGAAACACAAGACAGCTCGAAACTTAGCGCCACTCCCGAATCTTGGGAATTTCGCAGCAAACCCGCTTGGCAACGCCTCATTGTCATGCTGGGCGGCATTATCATGAACATTATCACGGGTCTTATCATCTTCTTTTTCTATTTACATCAATTCGAAAAAAGTTATACACCCGTTGCCGAAATCAATAAAGATGGTATTTTTGCCCATAAATTGGCACAAAAAATCGGCTTTGAGACGGGTGATAAAATCATGAGCGTGAACGGCGAAACGCCTGTCCGCTTCGAAGATGTATTGTCGACCAAAACTATATTGGGAGGCACCATTACAGTCGAAAGACAAGGGCAGATGAAAACCGTGCAAATTCCTGATGATTTTTATAAAGAATTAGCCACAGGACAAAAATTCATCGAGCCAATGCACCAAGAAATCTTTGTGGAAGAGGTGGCGAAAGGCGCGGGAGCCGAAAAAGCAGGTATGAAAGCAGGCGACAAAATTGTGGCTATTGACTCGGTCAAAGTGGAGCGTTTCAGCGGTTTGCAAGAGTTGCTTTGTCGCAAATCTAACCAGAAAAGCATTGTGTCGGTGGAGCGCAACCAACAAATTACCAATTTGGAGGCGCAAATAGACAGTTCAGGAAAATTGGGCTTTGTTCCCAAATTCAAACTGCCCTACAAAGAACAAAATTATACTTGGGCAAATGCTTTGCAGTATAGTTGGGTCGAAGGACGCGAAGCCATTATGACCCAAGTAGTGGGTTTGCGAAAAATGTTTTCGGGCAAAATAAAAGCCACCGAATCTATTTCAAGCCCTATTGGTATTGCCAAAGTATATGGTGGCACATGGGATTGGGGGCGATTCTGGCGACTAACTGCCACCATTTCGTTCGTTCTGGCGTTTATGAACTTGTTACCTATTCCTGCCCTTGATGGCGGACACATTTTGTTTCTCATGCCCGAATTGTTGTTCCGTCGCAAACTTAGCGAAGCCTTTTTAGAAAAAGCCCAAGTAGCAGGCATGATATTACTCTTGGGTTTGATGGTATTTGCTTTTGGCAACGATATTTATAAAGGCGTGACAGGTAAAAACAATATTACACAGGTCAAACCTTGCTAAAGACTCCAAGAGGCTATTGGCGACAACCAAACATCTTTCAAAATGCAAATCGGCTATCTCCTACATAAAGGAAATAGCCGATTTTATTATTGATAAGGTTGCACATCAGTCTATTGCCCAATGCGGTCGACAACAGCAGACAAAGCCGCTGTAATATCATCAATAGACCCTTCTCCTTTGATTGCCACTAACTTGTTTTGGTGTTCGTAGTGTTGTGCTACTGGTAAAGTTTTATTTTGGTATTCTTCGTAACGTTTAACGACTGTTTCGGCAGTATCATCACTTCTACCCGACACCTTACCGCGTTCCACAATGCGTTGTGTTAGTTCTTCCAAGCTCACTTCGAGCGCAATAACTTGGTTTATTTGCGTGTTTTTTTGTGCCAACATATCATCCAATGCAATAGCTTGAGCCACTGTTCGCGGAAAACCATCAAAAATAACGCCTTTAATGCTGTTCCATTGTTGGTCAATTTTGTTGCTAATCATGCCAATCACTACGGCATCGGGTACCAACTGACCTGCATCCATGTACTTTTGAGCTTCTTGTCCGAGAGAGGTGTTGTTGGCACGCTCTTCGCGCAACAAATCACCCGACGAAATGTGGCACAATTGGTAGCGCTTAACCAAACGCAAAGCCTGCGTCCCTTTGCCACTACCGGGAGGACCAAATAAAATTAAGTTTAACATAATAGAGGTGTAAATTTCGTACTATTATAAGGTTTGATTGTTTATGTTAACAAAAAATAGTTGGTTATTTGGTGTTTAACCAATGAAAATCGGTATAAAGGTACGGAGATTTGGGGAATTTTATAGACAAATGATAATAATTTGCTTAAATTTCCCAAAATTAGCGTTTAGATAGCTTCAAAAACAACAAAAAAACCTGCAATACTATCCGCGCGATTGGTCAAAGTAGTATCGTTTTGAGGAGGTCTATATGTATAAAATTTCGTAGGGTAGTGTTTTGAAACACTACCCTACAAGTGATAATAATATTTACTTCTTGAAACACACTGCTGTATAAAGAATGAAAAAAGTGTGCTACAATACGATATTGTTTTTGGGTTGCAAAGCTGGAGGTAAATCTGTTTCGCCCAACATTTCGCGCAAATCGATTTCTATTGTGCGACTCATTTGGCTAATGGGTACATCGTTGGGGCTGCCTTCAAACGGATTTTCGGTACTTTCACCCACTTGTTCTAAGGTTCGGTACATCCAAATAATCAAAGTGCTAAATGGAATGACAAACCACACCATATTGCCATGCAACAAGCCTGTGATATTTTCGTTGACTTTGTCAAAGTCTTTGAGCATACCAAAAGGCAATAAAAAACTAAAAATCTGGATAAAAACAGCATTAATCGTAGCAAATTGGCGTGGATAAGGAAAGTTTTTTATTCTTTCGCTGCGTCCTTGTTGGTCATAAAGGTCGCGCAAGAGGCGTTCCATTTCCACAAATTGAAAGTTATCGATTTTGCCGTCTTTGTACAATTGTTTAATAGCTTTGCTTTGTTGACTAAGGATTTGTGCTGCTTTGTTTTTGGTCGACAAGATGTATTTGACCTCTTCGGCAGACACATATTTTACCAATTCGCTTTCCAGACTTGTTTCTCTTTCTGGCACACTGTAGTATTTTTGTTGATACTCAATATTATGTGTCAAAGATTGAGCTTCCCAAGTGCGACTATCCCGCATACCATAACGCAAAGCGGTAAGCCAAGCAAAATGGCGGTATACCAGCGATTGGGTATCACTTGGACTATCCATGAAGTCTCTTGCCATGATACCAAAAGCTCGACTATTGTTGAGAATGGCTCCCCAAATTTGGCGTGCTTCCCATGTTCGATTATAAGTTTGAGTGTTCTTGAAACCCACAATAAAGGCAGTAGCAGTACCCAAAAGCCCCGCCACTGTCCAAGGAATACCTATCCATTTCCATCCTACTATATGATACAAAACAACGGGTATTGTACTGATAATGAGGGAAAAATAAATAGTTTTTCGCGTCCAACCAAGCAGTTCTATATTGCTATATCTGGTTCCCGAATGCATAAATTTGCTTTGTTATATGGATTATAAATTTTAGAGATGTGTTTGTTTATTGAGCCAATGAGCAATATTGGTGTAGATATGTAGGATTTTCGGCTTGTTTGACTAAAAAATCGGCAACATCGGCGCGCGAGATACTGCCAATATTAATACCTTTGTAAAGTTTGGTTTCCTCTCTATATTTTTCGGTCAGAGGTTTGTTCGTCAAAACACCCGGGCGAGCAATGACCCATCGTAGCGTTGATTGGGCAATGATTTCTTCCATGCGGGTTTTATCGGCATACACATCTTTGAGCATAAATTTGAAAACTAAACCCATCAAGAAAGAATGATAAGCACCGCTTTCGCCTGCCCCAAAGCCTGTCAATACCACAAAAGGAATGTTTGTTGGGGTTTCTTGCTGTATGCTTGCCAAAAGCCGAGCAAAATCGGAGTATAAAGTAGTGGCTTTCATACTTTTTCCTGTGCCAAGTGCCACAATAACCGCATCTGCCTTCTCCAACGATTTTTTTAAATCTGCTTTGTTGGTAGCACTTCCCTTGAGTGTAATTAACTGCGGATGAGACGGAAGAGAGATGTCCGAACGAGAGAGAGTCGTAACAGTATGTTGACGGTCTAAGGAACGTTTTACGGTTTCTAAACCCACACCAGCCGAAGCTCCAATAATTGTAATGTTCATGTTTATTAATTTTGTTGCAAAGATACTAAATTATGGTCAAAGTGTATGATAATGGAACAATATTTAGGATATTATTTTGGAATTTGAAAGAAATCTGAGCATGAAATAGTTGCAGTGTTCCATTGGGGTTAAATAGTCTGATAATAACGCATTGATTTTTTTGGGCGTTTCCCTGCGGGTCGGGCTGCTACGGGCTTCGCTACGCTTGGTGCTGCGTTGCTCTCCGCACTGGCTAACGCCACCCTCCGCATCCCTAACGCGCTTCGCCATTCGAACAAAAAAATATCGTTATTTTTTAGGCATAAAGAATCCGATTGTTGATGCAATGCTATAGTCCATGCACCCATACCATAAAAACAACTTTTTTCCGACAAAATAGAGTAGTTAGCACTTTTGTTTGCGTACTATGTTTCGTTGGAATGATAATGCTCCACAAACTCTTGTTGGGCATATTTGGAATACAAATCATAGTAATAGCCGTGTTTTGCCAATAAAGTTTGGTGGTTGCCATCTTCTATAATAGCACCATTTTTGACTACCAAAATACGGTCACAATGTTCAATGGTCGATAAACGATGGGCGATGATGAGTGATGTTCTGCCTTCGAGCATGGCTGCAATACCTTTTTGGATAGTAGCTTCTGTGAGTGTATCGATGGCAGATGTGGCTTCGTCCATGATTAAAATGCGTGGTTGTTTGAGAATAGCTCGAGCAAAAGACAATAATTGGCGTTCGCCCATCGACAAATAACCGCCTGCTTCGCCCACTTCGTCGTCCAAACGTTGCACAAATTGGGTGGCACCCACCAAGTTGAGAGCTGCTACAATTTCGGCATCTGTGGCATCTATTCTGCCATATCTGATATTGTTGCGCACAGTGCCTGCAAACAGATGGGGTGTTTGCAAGACCACACCCAATTGATTACGGAGACTATGCACCGTTTTGTTCAGATAATCCTCACCATCTATTTTGATAATACCTTCGGTGGGTTCATAAAAACGACACACTAAATTGGTAATAGTGGACTTGCCGCCGCCTGTTGCACCAACGAGGGCTACCGACGTGCCTGCGGTAATATGCAGGTTGATGTCGTGCAAAACCGCTTTGTTTCGGGTATAGGCAAAACTCACTTTCTCGAAGGTGATAGCTCCTTTTATGGTGTCAAAATCGGAGGCATTAGGACGGTCGACAATAGAGGGCTGTTCGTCTAATAGGCTAAAAATCCGTTCGCCTGCTGATAGGCTGTGTTGTGTGGAGCCATAAAACTTAGCAATGTCCAATATGGGCCAAAAGACTTGGGTGGCATAGTTGAAAAAAGCAGCTAAAGTACCAACGGTCAGTGCGCCTTGAGCGTCCAAAGTCATCTGACCACCCACATACAATACAATGCCGCCGCCCACAGCACCCACAAAAATAACCAACGGCATGTATAGGGCTGTATAGAATGACGACCTAAACGAGGCACTGCGCAGGGTATTGGTGAGGTATGAAAATTCGGTGCTGACACGTTTCTCCTGTGCCGTAATTTTGTTGGTCTCCACACCGCTGACGTGTTCGGTATAAGTAGCGGTTATTTCGGAATTGATTTTGCGGGCTTGGCGCGAGAAAAGTAGAATAACTGTGCTGATTTTGAACGATAAAAGAACAAGAATAGGAATAGTAGTGGCAACAATCAATGCCAACTTCCAATTGTAGAAAAACATGGCACTCATACAAGCCGTAATCATCGTAAGACCCCATGTGCATTCCAACAAACCCCAAGAGATAAGTTCGGTGACGCGTTCGGTGTCGGAGGTGAGGCGCGATAATAGCCAACCTTGTGCCGATTTGTCAAAAAAAGAGAAAGAAAGCGATTGTAGTTTGACAAACATCTGACGACGCAAATCGTACATCACACGCTCTTGTATAAAACCTGCATATTTGACAAAGAAATAAACACAAATAGCCTGAATGGTGCCATTGAGCAAGAACATAGCACCATAACTCAACAACCACATTGGATTGATGATGGGTGTATCGCCTGCTTGGTGCTGGGCGATGTGCTGTTGTACTTGTGGCACTATGTAGTTGTCCAAATACAGTTTCCATATTAAGGGATAAATGGCATCACAAATCCCCACACAAATGATGGTGCATAAAAAGGCAATGAACCACCGACGATGGGCTGTGGCATAGCGCAACAAGCGTCGCAAAAATGCCCACACATTGGCACGTTCGGTGAATTGTCTATCTTGTTGGGTCATAATATTAGTTGATGGATAAGTACCCCAAATGGGCAAAAAACTTTGGCGGTGCAAAGATACAGTTTTTTTGGCACACGGCTTGACAATAAAATTAAACCCTATAACGTTAATAAAGGTCTATTTATAATTGTTCATTCTAAAACAATGTGTATGAAACGAGTATTGCTGTGTATTATTGTCCTGTTTTGTATACAGGGGACTGTAGTGTTTGCGCAACAAAAAGTGGCGCTTACAGCCAATTTTAAATCTTTTGGTGTTGATAAAGTGACTGGTAGCAATGGAACTACAGTCGAATATGGTAGTGAGTCGTCTTTTTCGGGCAACCTCCGTTTGTTTGACCGCCACCTATGGGCTTTTCGTTTGGGTGTGGGGGCAACCAACTTTAACTACAACTTTTCGACAGGAACCAATAACTATGAGGCTGTTCGAGAGCATTTAACTGCCTATTTGGGGGTAGAAAAATTTTTTCATGTTGGCAGCTTTGAACCCTACTTGGGTGTTTATATTCCAATTAGTTTTAATGCGAAAGATAAGGTAACAAATAGCCTTAACCAGATTACAGAAGACTTTAAACAAGGTAATATTGCTGCTGGTTTTGCCTTTACAGGTGGACTCAATATTAAGATGTTTCGGGTTCTACGGATAGGTGTGGCTGGTGATGTGGGCTTTAGTAACTTCAAAAATACTGTTTTGGAACACCTTACTACTGAACCTTCTGCAATTAAACTGAAAAACTTGGAAATTACCCCTGAATTTGTTGTTGGCTTTGCTTTTTAGCATTATATGCAATAAATAATATAGGTTAAATAAGGCGTTTGTAAGCCAATAACAAGTAGCATACGATTGTATTAGTAGAGAAAGTAGTTTTTTGATGCCTATAATAAGCCTACATAGGTCAAGCATGGACTTGCATTGCAACTTTTTCCGCCAATTGCCGTAAAATTTGGTAGATGTTTGTTGTAGTGCAAGTCCTTTCTTTACTGTTACTTTATCACTACATTCAGTCATTCAAATATTATTGTTGTTTATGCCCATTAAAAAAAATGGCACACTTTTTGATAATAATAACCTATATTAAAACCTAAAACTTATGATAACCATGCTTTTTCGCAACCTATTTTTAGTTGTTGTTTTATCCTTCACTGCTACTTATGTTCAGGCACAAACTACATTGTTTGCTGAAAGTTTTGATAATTGTTCTATTCCCAATTCTTGGACTAATCAAGCAAAAGGTGGAGATACTAATTGGGAGATTGGTAACTGCCTTGCGCTTAGAAAAACAAATGGTACTTGTGTAGCGTTTTTAAACGACTTAACGAATGGTAGTGAAATGCAAGGTTTATTGGTTTCGAGTTCCTTTGATGCTACATCGGTTAGCCAACTTATTTTAGAGATGGATTTTCATTTTTTCCATAAAAACAATGCTACTGCTAGTTTAGTGGTCTACACTAATGGACAGCAACTTGTATTGGAAAACTTTAGCAAAGATAATTGTCAAGCTAACCAACTTAATTCTAAACATTTTACATTAGATATTTCTAAATACATTAGTTCGGATATGCGCTTAGGCATCGTATACAATAATGGCGGACAAGAATCTGGTTGGATTGCCATCGACAATATTGTTGTATCGGGCGGTAATGGCACTAATTCTACTAATACTCAACCTTTATTAAATAGCTTTAACTAAAAAACAAACGATATTTCTTAGAAAGTACCTGTAACATTTTTTGTTGCGGGTATTTTTTATTTTTGGAGTAAAAAATCTAATTGTTGAAGCAACATTATAGTCTATGGTAGTCATAGGGCTTTATTCCAACAAAATAGATAAAATAGAACAGGAACAAAAAAAATCCCTATAGCTTTATCTCATGCAAGAGAAGGCTACAGGGGTTTTATGGTTTTTAGGAGGAAACACTTATCGGAGCAATGTCTACCCAAATGGGACAATGGTCGGAATGCTGAATGTGGGGATAAATGCCTGCGTCTTGTATGGTTTGGGCGATGGGAAGGCTGGCACAGATGTAGTCGATTCGCCAACCTTTGTTGTTTTGTCGGGCGTTGGCACGAAAACTCCACCAACTGTAATGGTCTTTTTGTTGGGGGTATTGGTGTCGGAAGGTGTCAGTGATGCCAAGTGTCAAGAAATCGGAGAGCCATTCTCTTTCTTCGGGTAAAAATCCGGAGGCATTGGCATTTCGAATCGGGTCGTGTATGTCGATGGCTTGGTGAGCTATATTATAGTCGCCTGCTATAATGAGTTGGGGACGTTGTTGTAACAATTGCTCGATAAAGGGGCGAAAATCGGCGAGAAATTGCATTTTGAAATTTTGACGATCTTCGCCTGAACTACCCGACGGCATATAGACAGACAGCACAGAGAGGTTGCCAAAGTCGGCACGCAAGACGCGCCCTTCGTGGTCATATTGAGGTATGCCGCAACCGATGGTCACTTGGTCGGGTGCTTGTTTGCTAAGAATGCCAACACCGCTGTAGCCTTTTTTGTGGGCGCTGTGCCAATGACAGTGATAGCCTAAATCGGTAAAAATCTCGGTGGGAATGTCGTTGATGTGGGCTTTGGTTTCTTGGAGACAAATGATGTCGGGGTTTTGTTGCTGTAGCCATTCGGCGAATCCTTTTTTGAGGGCTGCGCGAATGCCATTGACGTTATAGCTTATTATTTGCATGGGGGAGGTGTACTAAGTTGCTTACTTTTCGGCGAAATTTCTAAAATTGCTACGAACCACATAAGGCGGCACATAAAGGCACATAAGTTTTTGGGCGAAATGGGGGTGGAAAATAGAAAGAGTTTTGCGGCGAGAAAATTATTTATGCTGTTATGAACCTCATAAGGAGCATAAGACACAAAGGTTTTTTTGGTATGAACCCGAAATTAATTACGGCTATCTTGTCCCCAAAGTAATTTTTGGCGGATAGTGGTGTAGAAATTGCGTGGTGTGAGGCGAACAAGATTGAGGGTGAAGGGAGCTTTGGTGACGGTTAGGGTGCGATTGGCTTCGACGGTGGCATAGCGGGAGTCTAAGGAGCAAAGATAGTTGTCGTTGCGTCCCGAAATTTCGAAGGAGATGGTGTGTTTGTCGGGAATGATGATGGGGCGCATATTGAGGTTGTGAGGTGCAACGGGCGTGATGACGAGGGCTTGGGTGTCGGGCTGCACAATGGGACCGCCACAGCTTAGGGAATAGGCGGTTGAGCCGCTGGGGGTGGCTACGATGATGCCATCTGCCCAATAGGAATTGAGGAAAGCTCCGTCGAGATAGGTGTGGATAGTGATCATGGCGGAGGTATCTTTTTTGTGTATGGCAAATTCGTTGAGGGCTAATTGGGTGGATTTGAAAAGTGGTGGTTCGGTGTGTAGCTGGAGGAGGGTGCGGCGGTCTAAGGTGTATTGTTGGTGCTGGAGGGCATGGACGGCTTGTCGGATTTGGGATTTGGTGATGTCGGTGAGCAAACCCAAGCGTCCTGTGTTGATACCCAAAACGGGTACGCCTGATTCGTGGACGAGGTCGATGGTGTTGATGATGGTGCCATCGCCGCCAATGCTCCAGACAAAGTCGACGTGTTGTTCGAGGGTGTCACCCATGACAAAGGTTTCGGGAGCAGAGTGGGAGAGTGGTTGGATTTGTTGTTGGATTTGCTCCCAATAGGGCTGATATATACACCAATTTATGTTGTTTTGTTGAAGGGTGTCTAACAGTTGGCAGATAAATTGGTGGTCTTCGGGCTTGAGGGTTCGGCTATAAAGCGCAATTTTCATGGTGGTGGTGAATAGTTGGATTTTGGTGGGTACTGTGGTTTTGGGGGAGTATAGGTGTTGTTCTGTTAATTTGAATGATAGATAGATTTTTATTTGGACATAGTAACTCATGTTACACACTTGCCCAAAAAGACAAGGTGAATTAGCAACAATTTGCCATTCCTCGAAATACTATTATCGTAAGCAACAAATGGTGATTCTACTTTTTTGCTCACCCAAAAATTAGCAAAAAAGGGTGTTCTTTTTCGAGTGGATTCGTCCGGCGTGCTGTGGTCTTTGCTTAATTTTGTGGTAGCAAGCAAATTGGTAACTATTTTGTCTGTTTTTACGTATTCGCTACCACAAAATGTAGGCAATCGGTTGAGGCAATTTATCTTTCTTTGTACATTTCTTCGTGATTTTCGTGCCTCAACGACCGACTACAGCACTATTTCGGACAGCGAAAAGAGCGTAAGTACAAGCGCATTTTTTATATTGCTATTTTTGTCAAGATAAACTGTTGTGGGACAGTAAGTGCGTAACATGAGATAGTAACAAAGTAATTGAGAGTAAATTATTGAACACATCAGCAAGGCGTAAGCCGCCGCAAAAAAGCAATAGGTACAAAAGTTCGAGTGGCGAAGCGCGTTAGGGATTGTAGAGGCAGCCGCAGGCTGGTGCTTGCACCGAAGCAAAGCGAAGCCTCGAAAAGCCCGACCCGTAGGGAAACGCCCAAAAATAATATTACATAACGGTTATTGAATATGCACGTTTTTTAGAATAGGGTCTCTAATTCGTAGCCCATGAGCCGGTTGTGGTAGTAGTAGAGGAGGTTCATGTTTTGGGCATGAATGTCACCTTCGCGGGTTTGCGCTATGGGCGGAGTGGAGTGATATATGCCGAGATTTTTTAGGGCGTGTTGGATGAGTTCGGCAACGGGTAGTGTGACATGTGTGGCTATGTTGAGTTGTTTGTCTTGGGCGCGGCAGATGAGTTCGGTTTGGAGGAGTTGGACGGTTTGCTCAAAAACGTTGTAGGGAATATTGGTGGCATCGTCGGGGAGGCGCAACATGCCAAAGGTGTCTAAGCTGGGGTTTTTGCGGAGGAGCAGTTGGTAGGCTGCAAAGGCAATGATGTGGCTCGACAGGACGGTATTGCAGCGATGAAAGGCTTTGATGATGTTGTTGGCGAGGATTTTGGTGTATTCGGAGTCGCGCTGGTAGTCGGTGGTGATTTGGTTGTTGTGGGTGAAGTATTGTTTGAGGTCGATGGCTTGGTTGCGTTGGTCGTGGCTGTTGCCGTCGGAGTCGACGGGGTTGCCCAATATGTCCATTGGTTCGCCAAAGGAGAGAATGATTTCTGATTCGGTAGAAATTATTTTGTTGAGGAATTTGGCAGTTTTGAGGATGCCCGGAAACTGGTCGCGGTCGATGAAATAGCGCTCTTTGCCGCTTCGTTTGAGGTGTTCGTCGATGAGGCTGCTGGCTTCGAGGGTGAAGTGGTAGTTGATGGCAAGGGGCAGGACGAAAATCTTTTTGGGGTCGTTGGGTTGTTCGATGAAGTTGCGGCGCTGGGCTTCGATGGCGGAGGATAGGAGACCGAGTTTGAGGTGGTTTTCTATCTGTCCGCTGCGGGAGCGTGTGCCTCCGGGAAAAAACAGGCTGTGGCAACCTGCTTGGAGGGTGAGTTGGGAATACATTTTGAGGGTTTCGATGTAGATGAAGTTTTTTTTGCGTCGGTCGACTTTGTAGGCTCCGAGGCGTTCCATGAAGTAGCTAAACACAATGCCTTTGAAGAGATTTAGCCCGCCACCGTAGAGAAGGGCAGGCAAGCCAATGGAACTGACCGCCCAGCCGACGAGCAAGGAGTCGAGGTTGCTGAAGTGGGTGGGAGTGAGGAGGATTGTTCCTTTTTGGGATAGCTGGCGGATGTTGTCGAGGTCGCCTGTTATTTTTAGGCGGCTGTTGAGGTCTATTTCGCCTGCCATTAGGCGGCGCGTGGAGACGGTGTTGAGGAGGCGCGCCACGATGTGTGGCACAGAAGAAGTGGCTATTTTATAGGTGTTGGGACTAAAATAGCCGACGATTTCGTCGACATAGCGGTTGATGATGCGCTGAAAAATCTCTTGGTCGGCTTGGAAGGTTTCGAGGGGCTTGAGCTGGGAACTGTCGACGAGGTCTTCGTTGACTTTGCCCCAAAATGGTTTTTCGTCGCGCGGGTCGTTGCTCCATGGCTCTACTTTCATGCGCAAACGCTCCAAATATAGGGCTTTGGCGAGTTCGTCGTGGAGTTTTTTGGGGTCGTTGTTGAGGAGGGATAAGATGTGTTGCTGGCTTCGGTCGGCGAAGTGTTGTTTGAATTGTGTTAGGTTCTGGCTGATTTGTGATATTGCCCATTTTTCGACCTTGGGTTCGAGGGGCGGATATAAGGCGTATTTGTTTTGGGAGAGTTTCATATTGGCTGGGATTTTTTTTGACTTTCCAAATGAAGGTTGTGGTGTTGGACTTTATTGGGTGCAAAGATAGGGGGTTTTTGGGGATTTTTTGTTTTTTTTGTTTTTTGGGGCGCTGAAAATCCCCCTTTTGGAGGAAGGGGGATTTTTGGGGGGTACTTAAGTATTTCAATTTGTTTTTTGTCAATATTTTTTAACTAAAGACAAGATTCTTAAATGAATATCTACATTTTCTGTTCCAATTTTTGCGATTTTATCATATAGTTGCGCGTGACAATGTCTGAATTTTTTTTTGCTCCCGCAAAAGCACATATTTGTCCTATTAGGTTTTGGATTATTTAATATCCATTTACTTAGCATATTCATTAATTCTATATCTTTTGTTTGAAAAATAATCTCATAAAATTCAAGTATTCCCGCAATACCATGAGAATATTCTCCGTTGGCAAAATTTCCAGTCAATTTTCTGTACGTTTGATTAGCAAAAAAAGGAATAACATATTTATCTATATATGACAAAACGGTAAGACTCTGTTTACACATGATAAGTTCCTCCGGTAAAACAGCAACACAACATGAACCGTCAATATTAATATGCCAATCTGGATTTCTAGGGATTTTTTTAGAAACCTCGAAGAGTATGGGAAATTTATTTGGAAAATCCTTATGAGGATGTATTTCAATTTCGTAACTATCCCAAAACTTTCCATCACTACCAATAATATCTACAATCCCTCTTAGGATAAAGATATTTCCTAAAGGAAATTTAGAAAGTTTGGGATAATTTTGAATAACTTCATCAAGTTGATGTTCAAATATACTATTTTTCATTTTGCCAAGGTTTTGATTGACTTGCAAGTTCGAAAAGACTACTAAATTTCTGTTGTTCGTCTTCTTCGTCTTTATCTTCTCCGTCTTTAAAGCGATTACCTAAATGCTTTTTCCAGTATTTGCTTGCTTTTAAGTAATTTTTTTCCGTAATGGCTTTCTCTGCATCTGCTATAAAGTTGTCTAATGCTGTAAGAAAATTATCTTTTCTTGTGTTATCATAGTCTGCAAATAAATCATCGTTTGGAACTGCTGGAACAATACACTTAAATTCATTGGGACTACTTATAGCTATTCTGATTTCTTTAAGTATATCCCTTAAACAAATATCATCCCTATTTTCACTATAGGAAATGTTGTTTTTCGCATTAGAAGCTAGAATTGTCATTGTTAAACCGGATGGCATTTTATTTCTTTTAAAGTCACACCATGCTTTTAGAAATTTTACAATTCTAATTAAAACACCTTTTTCGTCTTTTTGGGTATTAAACCAATCAACCATTTCTTTAGGGTCACTTTCTTCCCATCCCGTATTTTTAACAGCTATTTGGTAATTTTCCCCTTCTGATTTTTTGATGTAAACTGGCATATCAATTTCGTAATCACCTGAAAATATACTTCTAATACATTTTTTTCTATGTTCTGGTGAGGTTGTTGTATGCCCGTTAACAGCATCTTTAATCCATGTTTGTAAAGTTGTTGGTTCAACATCAGGTTCTCGAAAAAAATAAACACCATCATCTAAATCACAAATATCATCTTTAGTTCTAATGTTAGTTTTCATTTTATACGAACCTTGAATATAGAAGTTAGGGATATATTCAGGATGTTCTTCTTTAAAATGTTTTCTAACTCGCTCACGCAAAGCATTCTTAGAGGTTGTCATTTTGTTTTTTTTAGATTGTGTTACAGAAATTTCTGTATTGAATTCTTGGAACAAATTATGTGTATTTGCCATGATTTATAATGTTTTATAGGTTTTTAATTGTTGAAAAAAAGGTGATACTAAAGCTCTTTTCGCTGCTTGATAATCATGCCCTATCTGATTTCCAAAGTATTCTAAAAGGGCTATAGATTCGTTGCTAGCTTTGTCCAAATCTATATATTTTGACTGTTCTGGCGAAAGATTGGGGCTTGGTATTCTATGATAAAATGCGTTAGGATAAATTTTAGGTACAGCATTAGTCATGAATCTATCTGTAAAAAATGCTTGTCCTTCAAAAAAAGGAGTAAATAATTTATCTCCCCAACCCAAAAAAGATTTATCTAAATTTCCTGCCAAATTTTCAGCACTTGGTTTATTTACTGATGAAATAGATAATACTTGTAAGTTGTTATACCTTACTTCTCCATCATGTAGTGGTTGGTTTATAAAAAACTCTATCGCTTCTTGAACACCACAAAGAGTTGGGTTATTTGCCCACACACCTCCATCTATAAACCTTCCGTGTGGATGAATTTCGTGAACAGGGAAATATGTTGGAGCAGCAGAAGTAGATAAAGCTACATCCGACATTTTAATTTTTGCGTCTCTAGTGTAATTACCTTCTTTATGCGGAAATTTCCAAATAGTAGGGGAACTTTTTGTGAGACAAAAGGAAGGAATGCACAATAAATTATGTGATTCGGCCATTGTTTTATCCATTACTACTGTTTCTATTTTGCTTTTTAAAACTGAATTTTTGTACTTCCCGCGCCAAAAATATTGCTTTATTTTGCTTAATATTGAGTTGTGATTCGGGAAAATTTCTTTCCCATTCTGTCTATAAAAATTTGCTATTTCTATAGCTGGTGTCTTTACAGATAAGGCTAATGCAATTAATCCTCCTGTAGATGTTCCACAAATCATGTCAAAATAATCCGAAATGTGTTTCCCTGTTTTTTGACAAAACTCTTCCTCTAAGAGAGCGAGGACAGTTGCTGAATAAAGACCTTTTATTCCACCTCCATCGATGGAAAGAATTTTAAAATTTTTTAAATCATTCATTTTCTGGTTGATACGTTACAGGAAATAAAAAAAATACAGAATTTTGTAAAACTATTTCAAAAAATAACAGCCCACCCATATTAAAAAACATACCTCATCACCCCAAAAAAACAGGGCAACAATTCAGGCACAAAGATACAGAAATTTTTTCTCACATAGGCAAGTTTTAAGTGAAAAAATATTTTTTACTCTTTGGGGCGTGTTTTTGTTGTAATATAGTTAATTATTTTAATTTATTGGCAAAGTTTTCGTTTAGCTTGCCCATCTAATTTACCCAAAAGTATTCCAAACCACAAAAAAAACCTGCAAAAATTGATGATATTTGAGGGACAAAGGCACAGCTATTTTTGCATCAATAAACGCATAATTTTATTTGGGGAATAAAAGTTTTTTAGACAATAGGGGTAGATTATTTCTTCTGACAATGTCCGTATAACAATACTTTTCTGTGTGACAAAACGCCTATAGCTTTATCTTTAGGAATGCAAAACAAGTTAATTTTGGTATTTGTGTTAATAAAAAAACAAAAAAAGCAACAAAATAAGAAAAACTATATTATTAAGTAGAAAAATAAAGAAAAAATGAAGAAACAAGCACTCTGAGATTGCAAACTCCCAAATGTAATTGTTTTTTCTCAGCAAAAAACAAAAAATGGCATTTTAACAAAAAAAATAAATATTTTGTAAAAAAACTACTCAAAAAATTTCAGGGTATTGGCAGAAAAACCGTAAATTTGCAGCTAATAAATAGTCAAGTATTTTGCATAGAACAGTAAGCATATTATAGATTTTTTTCTTTTATTTTTAAAATATTTCGAAATGCCAATGAAAATAAACTAAAGTCGACCGAAAGTATTTGTATTCCCTCCCTGTGTAACTAAAAAAACAAATAGTACTGCTACCCATGTTGCTACCAAAAATGACAAAACCAAATTTTCTTTATAAGACCTTTTGCTGCCATAAACAATAATTTTGCTACGATAACAATAAACAAAAAACTCCCGCTTTTGGAGAAAAGTAAGGGAGAAAAAACTAAACAAACTTGCCTATTGTCAATCCCAGTATTTTCCCCAAAAATTAAAAACATCATCTCTTTTATTTTCCGAGTCTAAAACCTATATAAATCTATCTGTAAGCATCTCTAATACCAAACCTATCTCTCTGTCAAAATTGTATTTACGATAAGTTACTGATTAAGCAGTCATAGACAAAACCTATTCCGCATACATTCTCTATTTTCTTAAAATTAATCCAATATGCTTAACAACGAATTCCCCTCCGAATTACTCTCTGAATTAATCCCTTTGTTACAGCAGCAGCACATTACCCCAGACCAGATTATCCGTACTTGCAATTCGCTAAGTGTGCGAGGCGATGGCAACATCATTTTCCAAGACAGTCACAACAACCGAATTAATATTCTGCTACCGTTGGATAATCCTCAGATGCTGCAACACCTTGCCAAACGCATAGCTCACCATTTGCAACCCAACCCCACTCCTCATCGCATAGGTGACCCCTGGCAACCAAATGCCATATTTTTGGGCAGAACGCAAGACATCGAAACTATTGCCCGACAATTTCGCAGCGGCAAAGCCATTGTACTGCTCAATGGTATAGGAGGCATAGGTAAAACTGCCCTTGCCAATGAAATTCGTCGTCAAATAGGCGACCAATACAACCACGTTATTTGGACTAACTTGCAAAACACCGCCGCCAAAGACGAACAACCTTTGCGAAACTACCTACTCTACAATAGTCTGCAACTCCACCAAGATTTAGGTATTACAGAAGTATTGC
>JAEUUX010000222.1 GCA_016787295.1 Chitinophagales bacterium | reverse complement strand
CTGTTGCAACTAAATTTGTGAAATAAAGTAACTTTATAGCCACACAAAAGCCTGCAATGTCAAATATTGCAGGCTTTTGTTATTTCTTATCAAATTGTTGGGCAAATTACACCCAAGTATTGCCTAAAACAATTACCTTTGCACTCGTTTATCGTATTAAGTCAAAAAGAAAATTTATTCAATCATGAAAAAAGTATTACTTACCATTTTCGTATGCGTCGTGGTTTGTACCATGACTGCTCTTGCTTGTATTGTTAATGGTGGATCCCCCACTCCCATAGCTCCTGCTACCGAAGCCTGCCCTAATAGTGACCCTAACGACCTAATCGTCACACAATACAGCACCACAGGCACGCTCAACACCACCAAAATCGTTGTTTCTAAACAGGGCGTAGACTTCACAGGAGCAACCATAGACCTTATTGTAGGTTTGTCTGATAATGGTGCTTTCGATTTTGTAGGTTCCGATGGCAATGTATTAAACTATGCCGAATACCAATTCCATGCTTTCTCTTACGACCAAACTGCTCTTAATGCCTTGGCAACACAAATAAACCCACTATGGGCTATGGGTGAGCCGATTCCTGTAGATTCAAATGGCAACGTGCATTTGGGATACATATTTAGCATATTAAACGAATTATTTCCCGGTCTAACGCTCCAAGATGTTGAGTATGCTTTCTGCACCTTCGCTCCTGGGCTTGGCATTAACTTCGATTATGGCTTGTCAAATCCTTACACTATAGTGTGGAAAGCAACAGGTTGTATTATTGGTATGGATAATGTTGACAAAAACGCTTTTGCGGCTAACATTAATGTAACCAACAATACTGCAACAGTACTTTTGAACACCAACAAAACAACACAAATTGCAGTATACAATGTTAACGGTACTTTGGTAGAACAATTTACTGCCAACACCTCAACTTTCTCTTTCCCTATTGACCAATACAGCAACGGTCTTTATTTGGTGCGCACTACCAGCGGCAATCAAACTGTTGCAACTAAATTTGTGAAATAAAGTAACTTTATAGCCACACAAAAGCCTGCAATGTCAAATATTGCAGGCTTTTGTTATTTCTTATCAAATTGTTGGGCAAATTACACCCAAGTATTGC
>JAEUUX010000186.1 GCA_016787295.1 Chitinophagales bacterium | reverse complement strand
ACCAAGAAGAACCATTATCAACTCAAAAGGCAGGTCTTAATACACGCACTTAAAACGGCAAAAGAGCAAATTAGGCAACTAAAGGAATTTTGCTTAACAAAAAATATCGCTTTTCCTAATTTTTTGCCTGCGTAATGTCAGATATTTTCATAAAAATCTTGGCTAAGTGGTTTAGATAGCTTCATTAACTCATAGATAAACAATAACAAACTGTTGGTCTTTGGGTAGTCATAACCTCTCTCGCTTGCCAATTTAAAAACTTGTTCCTTAAAACTTAGCCGTTCGGGGTCGTTCGCTTTTGTTTTCAGAACATAATAATTCGCCAAAACTACTATGGCAAAAGGATTTGGATTGGCTAATAGTTCAGCTTCATCTTGCTGAATGACCGAATAGGTATTGAATCGATACGAAATAAGCGTACCATAATGCTCTTCTTGGTAGCAGTTGTATCTGCGCGGGCGATGTTTGCCTGTATAGATAACAATGGCGGTCATATCTTTGCCATATTTGCTTCGTATGACTTGGTAATAGTTGTACATTCGTCTGGCAAAATGACTTTCGGCAGCCGTCTGAAACTCTATATGTACATAAACCCATTTTTCTTCGCCGCTCTTTAGAAAAACTTTGGCTAATTTATCCAACGTTTGTTCGTTGTTTTCAGGTTGCAGTAATTCGTAGAATTCCTGTTCCAAAAAAGTTGGTTCGCGCGTCAAATCGGCATCAGCATAAAGACGCGGCATGAAGAACGCTAAAAAATCAATAAACATTGCACTTACGACTTCTTTCCAGTTATTGTCGAAGTCAATGGCGTAATTATATCTCGGCACAACAAAATTTGTTTCGATGGTTTTTACGTATACTATAGTAACAATTGAAGGACGTGTATGTTTAATAAAGTTATTTGGAGTGCTTAAAAAACATTTATTTGAGCATTTTGCGAAGGAATTAAAGAAAATTGCCGCAAAGATACGGCTATTTTAATAAATACGCTTAATTTTGCACCAAAAAACCGTTTTCATGGAAAAATCTTTTATCACAAGCTACGCCGACTCACCAGAAATCCGAAAATTTATTGGTCGTTTAAGCAATCCTTGGCTTTTTCGTTTGTTTTTGTTGACCAAATTACCAATGGCTTTTTTAGCGGGTTTACGTATCAAACACATCGACACTATGACTTGTCAAGTGAGTGTGCCTTATAGATGGTTGAATCAAAATCCATTTAAATCTACTTATTTTGCTGTGTTGAGCATGGCAGGCGAAATGGCAACAGGTGTTATTGCACTCATGGCAATTGATTGGATAAAAAAACCGATTGCTATTCTGGTAGTAAACTTAGAGGCTGATTTTACGAAAAAAGCAACAGATCTTAGCACTTTCACTTTTAGCAAAGGCGACGATTTTTTTGAGGCAGTACAAAAAACAGTGGCTACAGGCGAAGCAGTGACGGTAACAGCCGAGTCGATTGGCACTAATGAAGCAGGCGAAGAGGTGGCTCGTTTCCGCGTAACATGGTCACTCAAAGCGCGCTCCAAAAAATCTTAATTTTGTTTCACGATAACATATTTTTCATTTTTCTTTCATGATATTAATTGCTGATAGCGGAGCCACCAAAACAACTTGGGTGTTGTTAGATGCTCACAAAAACCAATTAGGCGAATATAGCACAATGGGGTTTAGCCCTATTTTTCATACCGAAAAAGACATTGTTACTGCCCTTAATCATAGCAGCGAACTGACCGAAGTGGCTTTGCAAGTCCAAGAGTTGCGTTACTTTGGGGCGGGCTGTTCGAGTGAGGAACGAAATGCTCGCATTGCGAACGCCACACAGCGCGTTTTTCCTAATGCTCGCATATTTGTTGAACACGATCTTCTGGGTGCAGCTATAGCTACTTGTGGTAACGAAGCTGGTATCGCTTGTATTTTAGGAACAGGCTCTAATTCTTGTTTTTTTGATGGACAAAAAGTACATGAGGTGGTGCCGTCTTTGGATTTTATTTTGAGCGATGAAGGCAGTGGCACGCGTTTGGGTATAGAATTGTTGCGCCAATTTATGTATAAACGTTTGCCTCAAAATATTCATGATGCTTTTAATGCTATCTATCATGTAGACAAAGAAATTATTTTGCGAAAGGTCTATAGCGAACCACATCCCAAAGGTTTTTTGTCTTCTTTCGCCAAATTTTTGTATGAACACAAAACAGACGTAAGTATTCGAGCGTTAATAGCCAAATGTTTTGATGATTTTTTTGAATATCGTGTCAAATGTTATGCCAACTATGACCAATATCCTACTCATTTTGTGGGTTCTATTGCCCATTATTTTAGCGATATTTTGGACGAATGTGCCAAGCAACAAGGTGTTGTTATGGGTAAAGTTATTCAAGCACCTATCCATGGTTTGGTCGACTTCTTTAGACAAGAAAGAACCAAATGAAGCAGTTTGTGACAGATGTTTTGAATAGTTATGTTGGTGTACTTGGGACATTAAAAGGTTGATAAGAGTATTTTTTGTATCCTATTAGACCATCATAATTATAAAAAATGCTGAACTTTCATTTTTTTTTGAAAATAGACCTATATTTTTTGGCAGTCTAAGATATTCCTGCTACATTTGCGGCAATTTTTGTTGATAAAGGGTCAAATTATCCTGTGTATGAAAACAAAAGACAAGATGATTGCGGGATTTTCTCGCTTTTCGAAACCCGAAAAATTGGCTTGGTTGGTCAAGCATTTTTTTACGGACAACCCCATGGAAGTAGCTCGTGAATTTGCCAGCTTTTGGCACACCAACGTCGAGGCACAGCGCCTTTTTGATGGTATGAGCGAAAACACGATTACCAATTTTTATATGCCATATGGTATCGCCCCAAATTTTTTGATTAACGGAAAAATTTATTGCGTGCCGATGGTCATAGAAGAAAGTTCGGTGGTGGCGGCGGCTTCGAGCGGTTCTAAGTTTTGGTATACGCGCAATGGCTTTCATTATGACATTGTTGGTACCACCAAAGTCGGGCAAGTTCATTTTATTTGGAATGGTACCGACCCTGTTAAGTTGTACAGTTTTTTCAATGCTGTCAAAGCCGACATGCTCCAAAACGTGAAATACCTAACCGAAAATATGGAACAGCGCGGCGGAGGCATTACTAATCTATACCTCAAGTATTTACCCGAAATAGAGGCTGGTTATTATCAATTGCAGTTGGAAGTCACTACTTGCGATGCCATGGGAGCAAATTTCATCAACTCGTTGCTTGAAGATTTCGCTCGCTTGTTGGTCGAAAAAGCCGATACTTACGACGATTTTACGCCCGAAGAGCGCGATATTCAGGTAATTATGGCAATTCTGTCCAATTATACCCCACAATGTTTGGTGCGTTGTCGTGTGCAATGTCCGATTCAAGATTTAGGCAAGGTAGAAGGTATGCCTGCCGAAATTTTTGCAGATAAATTTGTGCGAGCCGTACATATTGCCCGAAACGATGTATACAGAGCCACTACCCACAACAAAGGAATCTACAATGGCATTGATGCCGTCGTAATTGCCACAGGCAACGATTTTAGGGCAATAGAAGCCTGTGGTCATGCATATGCTGCACGCGATGGTCAGTATCGATCATTGAGCAAGGCTTGGGTCGAAAATGATGTCTTTTATTTTGAGTTAGAAGTACCTTTGGCAGTGGGAACTGTGGGTGGTTTAACCAAAATACATCCCTTAGCGAATCGTTCTTTGCAGTTGTTGGAGCAACCTTCTGCCACCGAATTGATGGGCATTATTGCGGCTGTTGGTTTGGCACAAAATTTTGCCGCCGTCCGTTCGTTGGTCACTACAGGCATACAAAAAGGACACATGAAAATGCACCTTCACAATATTCTTGCCCATTTTGCTGCCAGTCCGCCCGAAGTAGAGAAAGCATTGGTACATTTTGAGGAACAAACCGTTTCTTTTGCTTCTGTCCGCAACTTCTTGGAGCAACTCCGAAACACCAATTCACAACAACCTATTTTGGGCTAATCCGAATTCCCTGAAGCATTCCTTTTGTCCAAATCAAATAACAGCACTCACGAACATTAAATATTACTGAAAAATTAAATCTATATTGTCCATGAAAAAAAATCTTCTGCTTTTCTGTTTATTTGTCTTAACATCGCTTTTCGTAATAAGTTCTTGTAAACAAGATTTTAGTTGCGATGATGGCAAGCAAAACCAAGGCGAAACAGGTATTGATTGTGGCGGACCTTGTGACGCATGTGCCAATGCTGTAAGTTGTACCAATGGCGTACAAGACGGCGGCGAGCTGGGCGTAGACTGTGGTGGTCCCTGCCCCAACCAATGTAGCACTACTCCTACCTGCACCGATGGCATACAAAACGGCACAGAAACAGGTGTCGATTGTGGTGGTTCTTGCCCTGCTTGTAATACAAGTGGCACCAACAGTTTGTCTTGCAAAATAGAAGGCACTGCCTTTACAGCTACTACCGTCACAGCCACTGCCGTAGAGACAAGTTTAGCAATTATAGGCATGGCTGCCACCACCACCATTACCATCAACCACACAGGAGCTTTTGCAGCAGGTACATATCCCGCCAGCGCCACCGAATCGATGTTATATGCCAACACCAACGGCAACGTCCAATGTGTTGCAACATCTAATGGCAGTGTTACTTTTACAACTTTTAATACTACCACCAAAAAAATTGTAGGAACATTCCAATTTGATTGTACCTCTGTAACAGGTGGCAGTGGAAACAGTATTACTGAAGGAGCATTTGACATTACTTATAACTAAACTCCTATCGGAAACACTTTTTTAGCAATACTCAAAATGCCGAATCATATACAAGATTCGGCATTTTGGTATTTAACGAAATTTAGTCTTGTTTATTCAACAAAATTTGTGTAATCAAATGTGGTTTTGTAAAAGGAATAAAGTGATCTAATTTGGCATAGCGAAACACGCGTAAGTTGGCAGCCGTAAAATATCGTTCGGCAAAAGTGGCATTGTCAATCGGTGCAATCCAGTCTTTTTCGCCATGTAGTACAAAAACGGGTTGCTTTATTTGTCCCCAAATGTTTGACATTTTTTGCAATTCGTTGGCATGTTCTAGTTTTTCGACGTTGGCTACTTTCCACACTTGTGGCACTAAGGGCTGTAACCATTTATGTTTTACCCAATGCGAAATGGCAAATATTTTTTCATGTTCGGGGTCAATGACAGGTGCAACCAATATACCTTGACGAATTAAAGTCGGGTAATTGGCTAACAAATAACACGCTACAGCACACCCATAAGAATGCCCTACAATATAAAAACCCTTATCGGACGGATGGCGTTCAAAAATCAGGGAGATTGCCTGAGCTTGTTGTTCGATACTGGCGCAGGCTTGTCCAAAATCGGAATAACCATAGCCAAGTCGGTCAACAGTTATTAAACGAAAGTTAGCCACAAGAGTATCATTAAGCATATAATTGATAAAATCGTAGGAAGAACCGGGCGCTCCATGAATAAACAACAATGTCGGTTTGTCGCTTTGCTCGAGATTGATGCCCCAATAATGAATAGTTTTGCCATTTGGGGTTTGAAAATTTGCAAAAGTAGGCATATATGCCTTGTTACGGAATTGTCGTTTAATATAGTTGTCGGTGTGTCTAAAATCCATGGAAGCAGCCACAAATGTCAACACAACAACTATACTACCGCCAATTAACCACCAATATTTTAGCATGGATAACAAAATTTAGTTTTTACATAGCAAAGGTACGGTAAAAATACAAAAAATGTATTTATGTTGTGCTTTTTTGCCTAATAATACTTGTTTTTTGCCCAATAATTAGGTTGTTTCGTTCTATTTCACCACTTTCAAACATTGCCCATTGATTTGTAAAGAATACATACCCGTAGGTAAGTGAGCTACTGATATAGTATGTCTCGCTGTGTTAAATGTTCCTTGAGCAACTGCCTGCCCAATGGTATTATAAAGTGTATAATACGCAACAGACGCGGTTCTTTGTTGGATAGTCAGTGTGTTTTCCACTAAAAAACAATAAGGAACACTATTACTAACAACTGAGTTGATAGTGGAATACAACAAATTTTCATACCATATTAAAGTTTTATCATTATACAGAACTGCTAATACGTCTAAATCATTATCCTTGTCAAAATCAGCAACACAGATATCCGATGCTCCATAAATGGTGTTAGCAACATTTTGTGGCAATCCAAAATTACCAATTCCATCATTTTCATACCAAGCCATAATATTTCTCATATATGAACCTCCCAATACATCTATATCACCATCATTATCTAAATCCGCCGCACAAGCATTACCAACAAAATAACTCTTAGAATAGGATAGTTGTGGCACATCTATCCAATGTTGTTTATTAAACCCATCTTTACCATTGTTTTCATACCAAGATATACCATCGTATGTAGAAACCGACAAAATATCCATATCCATATCTTTATCAAAATCGACTGAATAAACTTCTTCCATTCCACCAATAAACTTAGTAATATACTTTTTGGGCATAAATTCTTTTTGTTCCTTATTTTCATACCAAACTATTGCTCCTCCCAAAGCACCAATAATATCTAAATCTCCATCATTATCTACATCAATGGCACATGCGAAGGTAATTCTATTTCCTTCTTTCACGGGTGTTTGAACTTTGAAATCGCCCTGTCCGTTATTGATATAACAGTATAAATAGGCATGGTCAGGAGACATTGCAGCGATTATATCTATATCATTATCTTGGTCAATATCAATGGGATTAACAGCAGTAATAATATTCATATTTCCAGCACCAGAGGCAAGTATATGGTACTTACTGAAATCTCCTTTTCCATCATTTTCTCTCCATGTAATTGAAAAAAAATTGTTATAAATTATATCTAAATCATTGTCATTGTCCATATCAATAGCTTGAATTTCATTTGTCATATTAAGACATATTGTTATTGGATTGCCAAAATTGCCTTTCCCATCGTTTTTATACCACACAGTATTATCGTCTAAAGTTGCTACTACATCTATATCTCCATCATTATCCAAATCACCCACTTCTGCATTAAAATAGATATTATTGCTTGCTTGCTGAATGATGTAGCCTTCTGCAAATGTAGTTTGGGCTAGTGAAGTATAACAATGCCATGGAATTATTAGCACAGTGTATAATAATGCAAATTTACGAATTACAGTAATTTTCATGTATTTTTTAGTAATTTTTAAATATAGTAATATGTTATATAGATATTATTTAACCACTTTTAGACATTGCCCATTGATTTGTAAATAGTAGGTACCTGCGGGAAGGGGTTCTACAGATATGGTATGACTTGGAGTGTTAAATGTTCCTTTAGTAACTACTTGCCCAATGGTATTATAAAGTATATAATACGCAACAGACGCGGTTCTTTGTTGGATAGTTAAGTAGGTATTAGTGGGATTAGGATAAATTTGATAGGAGTTCGAAGGAATGTTTGGACGAGGTGTTGGAAAAAACAACAAATTTTCATACCATGCTATTGTATTTTTATCATCAAAAATAATTATAACATCTTTGTCGGAGTCATTATCCATATCTGCTATTTGCATAAAACGTATATTGT
>JAEUUX010000138.1 GCA_016787295.1 Chitinophagales bacterium | reverse complement strand
AGCGGCTTTTGAAGAAAAGATATTTTATTATTTGGACAATACTTTAAGTTATGCTGATGAATTAAAGTCATTGCTTACACTAAACTTTCAAATTATAAACAAATAATTGAAAGTATGATTTGTTTTGACTATAACAATTAAAAAACCTCTTATATTGCCCACTATTGAACATATAAGGTCATGCACTTGCAAACCCTATCTAATGAATAATGATTAACTTACCTGTTTGTATAACTTGCTGTTTGGCGTTGGTGATGCGATAGATATACATACCGTTAGGTAGCTGTTGCGTAGAAACGAGCGAGTGCTGTGTTTGTAGGTTTTGTTGCAAAACAATTGTTCCACATAAGTTGACCAAAGCGATATCGGCATCGGTTGGCAACGCATCGATACTAATTGATAGAATATTATTAATAGGATTAGGGTTCAGACTGTAGATATGTGTGTTGTTATTGGGTGATTCAGTAGTTGGGCTATGGTTAATCAATGCCTGACCAATGGTATGAAAAATGGTGGGAGTGCGAACGGCATCGTTATAATCAAAATAAATGTCTGCAAAATTGGCTATCCGTGTCCTCATGGGATTATCCACTTTTTGCAATACCTTAAAACTGATGTAGCCCTGACTACCCGCCACATTGGTGCTACTGTCGGGCAGCATAATATTATTGAAAGTAACAATGAGCGTTTTGCCATTTTCGATTCGCACCTGATAGGCATGACTTGCTGCGCTTATGTGTAGGCTTGCCACATCGAGCCATTCCAATGCTAAGGTATCGACCAACATTACCCTATAGGCAGTATCGCTACCTGTGTTTTGGAAACGAATGGTATAGGTAATACCCTCGTTCGGTGGCAAAAGGTGTTCTTCGGACATGCCGCGCGGTACAGCCATTTTGTCGTTAGGGTCATACGCTCCCACAACCTCGTGACAGTCATTCTCGTAGTTAGGCTGTAGGTCATTCTCCGATTGGCTTATCACAAAGCCTAAGCTATTGTTGTTGTTGCAATTCTCTATGACCGTTTGTGTATAAGTACTATTGGGGTTGTTGGGTGTTTGGTTGGCAACAAGTCGGTAGGTGGCGTTGTTGGCAGCTACCATGATTTCTTTTTGTTCGCCTGCTTCCAATTTTATTTTAGAGAATACATTCACCAAGTCGTCTTCATATATGCGGTACTCCGTACTATCATTCATCGCGCTACCGTTGTTGGTAATGATAAACTGAATGCTGTTGCCCAAACAGGTGGCATCGCTTTCCAAGTTCGAACCGTCCCATAGTGGTGATGGGTCATAGCAAGACGGGTTGGGAAATATATAGGCTTCGGCACACACGGCTGTTCCCAAAGGCGTGTCGCACGCCACTGAATCTGTGACCATAATGGTATTGCATTCGCCCACCAATACGTCACCGAGTGCAAAGGTATAGTATCCGTTGTTGGTAGTGTAGGTTTGCGAAGCGTCGAGGATAGCTATGATTTCGGGCAGGAACACTTGCAAATAGGCATTGGTGGCGTTTTGTGTCCCTTGATTGCAATAGTTAATCGTGTAGGTATTGCTGTAACAGCGGCGGAGACGGTCTGTACTAATATCAACCAACAATACGGGGCAAATATTGG
>JAEUUX010000115.1 GCA_016787295.1 Chitinophagales bacterium | reverse complement strand
CAAAATTAAGCAAAGACCACAGCACGCCGGACGAATCCACTCGAAAAAGAACACCTTTTTTTGCTTCTTTTTTGGGTGAGCAAAAAAGATGAATCACCCTTTGTTGCTTACGATAATAGTATTTCGAGGAACAGCAAATGGCCGTTAATTGATGTTACATTTTGGAGAGAGTGAGTAACATCGTCTATTGTCAAATCCGAAAAGTATTTTCAATTCAGTATAATAGAAGCCTATTTTTTAACAGGGTTTCGGAGTGTGAACACACGCGAAACATTGAACCCAAAATGTATATCTCCATCAAGCCAATTACCTGTTGTTTCGTTAATAAAACCTTTTTCTAACATAGAAGTAGAATTGGTAAAATGGAGTTGGAAGACGTGACCCCCTGTTTCGATATCAAATCCCAAGGAAAGGGAGTTGTGGTAGGTGTCGCCCATACCTACTACTTGGTTAGGAAAAACATAGAAATATTCGGCATTGAGAGCCACGCGTCGGGAGAGCTTTATGCGTCCAGCCACACCCAAAGAAAAAACATCGTTTTTGTCTTCGGGCGATAGGGTGAGGTTGCGATGCACCAATGTTGGCATAAATTGCAACGAGAAGCCTTCGCTAAATTTGCGACCAATGAGCAATTGATGGGAATAATATAGGCGCGAGCTAAAAAAGTTTTCGCGCGATTGGTCAGCAAATTTAACAGTTTTGATAGCCATACCACCAACGTATGCTAAGGTAAAGGGCATTTTGCGTTTGCCTGTGCTTTGTCGCAACATTTTGACTTTTACAAAACCATCATAAGTTTTTTCATAATTGCTACGTGCCACGCCGACCATTAGCCAGTCGTTGATGCCATAGTCAAAATTGAGGCGCATAGTAGCATTGTCTAAACCAAACATATCGTAAAAACCGCCGTTTAAGAAACCAAAACGGTGAGAGATGCGAAAATCCAACACCCCATTATAGGTATTCTCTAAAGAATGTGCATTAACAACACGGGTCGTTTTGAACGAAGCAACGGCATATTCTGTCTCTTTTTCTAACAGATCATCTACATCGTCGTCTTGGGCTTGTGCAAGGTTTGGGAAACATAATAAAAGGGCAAGAATGATAATGCTAAGTAAGTAATTTTTTGGGTTCATGTAATATAATTTTACAAATATAAACGCAAAAACACAAAAAGGAGTAATCCTAACTGATACTCCTTTTTGCGCTACGATTGGTGTGGTGGTATAGAAATGTGTGGTCAAACTCCGAAAATTGCTGATAAAGAAGCAAAAAAAACGGAGAGATTCTTGAGAAACTTATTTTTTGGGTTCGTATTGGGTGTCTACAGTGATTTTCACTTCTTTGGCAATTTTGTCTTTTACCAAAGCAGGGATTTCGATGCCATAATCAGCAACAGCCACATTAAAAACAGTTTTTGCTTGGGCTTTGCCATTTTTAACAATGATTTGACCGGGAACTGTCACATTTTTAGTTACATTGTGAATAGTCAAGTCGCCTTTAACACTCACGTTGTAGGTGCCATCTTTGCTAAAATTTACTTTACTAAGGTCGGTGATTTGTCCTTTGAAAGTAGAATAGGGATATTTGGACGACTCCATGTAGTTTTCGTTAAAATGTTCTTGCATCAAAGCCTGTTTAAATTCAAAGGCTTTGATATTCATTTTAAACGAAAAAGCGCCTGTAGCAGTATTAAGGGTGCTGGCAACCTTGTTGTTATGCCCTTCGATTTTTTCTAATGCAGCATCGGAGAAAAAAGATACATGTCCGTTGCGTGCTATTTGCACTTGTGCAAAAATTTGGATAGTGGTAGCCAAACTAAATACTACCAAAAACAATAATTTCTTCATGTTTTAGGAAAATTTTTATGGTCAAAGAATAGCAAAATTGATGGTTCGCTGTGTCTTAGACTGTTGGGAGAAAACAAGGTTTAATTGGGCAAATAAAACAAGGTGTTGTTTTTTTTAGGGCAAAACTACACAACGATTCAATACCACATCGATATCATTAAAGCCCGAACAAATGCCTTTTATTTTGGCTTTTTGTCCCATTTGGAAGTTGTTGACAGAGGCTTTGCTGGCTTCGGGACTCAACTCGCAGTTTACGCCGCCCATTTCGCCACCATCAAGCGTAATGCTCACCAAACCCGATTCGGTAGTAGACGGAGCTGTGGCAATAGTGCCTACTACTACAATAGCTTTGTCTAAGTATTTAGCATCGGCTTCGGCAGCATTGTTGCCATACTCTTGGTATAAGGCTGTGGATTCAACCTCAAAATCGGTGCTTTGGCTACTTGCGTCGGCAGTGGGTTTGTTCCACAAATAGTAGCCGTAGACTCCGCCCAAGATGGCGCAAATGGCGACAAGGATTAATACTCTTTTCATAATACAATAAGTCTGTTTATTGATTTGGGATATGATAGATTAATTGTTGGGTGCGCCATCATCTATCCATTTTTTGATAATAGCAATGTTGCAAGTTGCCATTTGGGCATTTCCTTTGGGCATAGGCGAACAGCCACTACCGTGGTTAATAGAACAATACAAGTTGTCTTGAGCAATAGGCAAGAGGTCGTCATAGCCTTGCAAGTCGTAGCCACCACCAAGAGCATTAGCGCTCAAATCGCCATGGCAGCCCAAACAATTGCTTTGAAGCAGGGGTAACACTTTGAGGCTATAGGTCACGCTGGTTGTATCACAAGTGGTATTATTATCACCACCATACAAATCTTCTTCGTTGTCATAATAACAAGCATCAAAAACAACGAAACCCAATAAAAGGGTAAGTGGAAACAAAAATCTGCGTAAAAACATGATATTTAATTAGGTGTGACAAGGCATTAAAGGAGCAAGACACAATAGGAAACAATACTTAAGACAAACAACAAACAGGATTAGTCTATTGTTTCTACTTCTGTTTTTTTGTTGTTTGTATAATTAATTTTGTTGTCCATAAATTCTTCAAACGACAACAAAGTAGCATGTGGAATACGCTCATAGAAACGCGAAATTTCTATTTGTTCTTTATTTTCGTTGACTTCTTCGAGGTTGTCGGCTTGGCTCGAAAACTCGTGCAGTTTGGACTGTAACTCTTCTTTGAGTACCGAGGCAATTTGGTTGGAGCGTTGCGCCATAACGTTGACAGAGGCATAGATATTGCCCGTTTTGTCAGTTACGTCTTTAATATTGCGCGGCTCGATAACAGGAGCGATGTTGTAATTTTTCTTTTTATTCTTTAAATTTTTGCTAATAGCCATGATGATAGGATATATTTTATGATTTTTTGTTTTTGATTATTTGCTGAATTTGGGCTTCGGATAAAGAAAAAATGCGTTCGGCTTCGCGCAGGTATTTCGATTGTGGATATTTATCAATAAACTCGGTATAGGCACTAATGGTAGCTTGGTAGCGTTCTTCTTTTTTGGCATCGACACTGTTTTGTGCCAACAAAAAATTAGATTTTAGGCTCAAAAACACAACTTCCTCTTGCCGATGTGTGTCAGGGAATTCGATAAGCAGGTTTTTGAAACTTGTTATAGCAGATTTATAACTACGAATGTTGTAATACAACATGGCATTATCATACGCTTTTTGTTCCAATTTGGCACGTAAACCATCTATCAAACCATTACTTTTTTCTACCAAAGGACTTTCGGGATATTGATTGATAAACATTTGCAAATTGTCTATGGCGCGACGGGTGTCCTCTTGGTCGAGCGAAATACGCGGCGAAAGCAAGTAGGCACAATACCCAACCATGTACATCGCATTTTCAGTATACTCACTTTTGGGATACACATCAACAAAAGATTTAAAATAGTGCGATGCCATTAAATAATCTTGATTACAATAATGAGCGTAGGCATAATAATAATATAAATTTTCTACATCTTTTGTCCCCTTATAGATGGTCATTAATTCTTGAAAAAGAGGAATAGCCTTTTCACATTCGCCTTTGTTGTAGTATTCTTTTGCCTTAGCAAATTTTAGGTCATAGTCAGTGCTTTTCAATAGTTTTTGGTATGGGTCGCACCCAGCAAGCAAACTACCGACAAAGACAAAAGCTATAAAAAAAAGTATTTTTGGGTTTGCCATAATATTTTTGCAAAGATAGAGAATTTTGGAATGAGATGTGATAAAACAGTGAGAATTAAGTATTTCAAATGATTTTTGGGTTATTTATTGCTTATTTTGCAGTTTTTTTGTCCAAATAATTTACAAAACAACAACGAACAAATTGGTAATTTTATTTTTTGGGCGTTACCCTGCGGGTCGAGCTGTTCGAGGCTTCGCTGCCGCTACGGTGCAAGCACCAGCCTTAGCAGGCTGCCTCTACCATCTCTAACGCGCTTCGCCCCTCAAAAACTGTGTCAATACAACAACTATACTATCAGTCACCCGCAAAAAATATGCCTTTAATGCCCGTAATTTGGTCGGCAGAAACAGAAGGATCGCTGCCATCGGCTTGAGAATAAGGTAAATTAACCCAGCCACACAAACCCAATGGCGAAGCTAACAAAAAACGTTGCTGTGGATAATCAGGCATATCAGGAGCAAAATACTCTTCCGCCAAAACCACAGTTACTTTCGTTCCTTTGGGCAAAAAAGCCACAGCTTGCTGCATGGTTTCTTTGTCAGCATAGATGGTGAAATCCTTATAAAGTTCGCTGGTGATGTTGGCGTAATAAAAAGGCTGCTTCACCTCCGATAGCTCACCTTTAGTAATAACATATTTGTGGCGTTCGTTAAACATATTGTTGGTGTGTCCCGAAGAGTAAATTGCTCCATTGCCCAACAACAATAATTCTAATCCTGCAATATGGGGTGTCTTACCTACAGCTTGCTTGGTGTCCTTATAAAAAACAATAAAACTTGGGTCATCACTTGGTCCTTGGTCATAACCAATTAGGTAGCGTGTGGGATTGTTACGGTCTAATTGCGTATCCAACAACACCAATAAACCTCCCGCCTCTTCTCCATCAACAGCGTAGTCACTCAAACTTGGATCATGCTGATTAATAACTTGGCTCAAACTTGGGTCATATTGCACTTTACAGATGTTGTATGTTTCCGAAACCACCAAAGTTTTGAGTTTAGGGTTGGTTTGAGCATTAATACATAGACAACCTACAATCAACCATAACGAACATATAATAAAATAGTTTTTCATAAAAAACGTGTTACAGTTAGATAGCTAAACAAGAAGAAAGTATAATCATGTAGTAAAAAACCATATCTATAACAGAGCCTACTTTTTGTGTTTATCCAACACGCTTTGCACAAACTTGACAGGTTTGTTTAACACCATAGCAATACCTTCTGCATCGATATGCAGGGCAGTGTGCATTCTTAGGATATGTTGTTCGATTTCAGCTTGTTGCTGTGCCAAGATTTGCTCTTTTTCGGCTTGCTGCTGTGCCAAGATTTGCTCTTTTTCGGCTTGCTGTTGCTCTTTTTCGGCAATAATTTGTTCGAAAGTCTTGCCATAGACTTCCACTGCATGTTCATTAAAAAATGCGATACGAGCTTGACTTACAAATTTCATAGTAGGGGAGGTTTCAGTGATGTAAATATACAACAAATTTTATTTTTTGTGTTTATCCAACACGCTTTGCACAAACTCGACAGGTTTGTTTAACACCATAGCAATACCTTCTGCATCGATATGCAGGGCAGTGTGCATTCTTAGGATATGTTGTTCGATTTCAGCTTGTTGCTGTGCTAAAATTGCTTGTTGCTGTGCTAAGATTTGCTCTTTTTCGGCTTGTTGCTGTGCTAAGATTTGCTCTTTTTCGGCTTGTTGCTGTGCCAAGATTTGCTCTTTTTCGGCTTGTTGCTGTGCCAAAATTGTTTGCTGCTGCGCCAGCATT
>JAEUUX010000114.1 GCA_016787295.1 Chitinophagales bacterium | reverse complement strand
AATGCTGGCGCAGCAGCAAACAATTTTGGCACAGCAACAAGCCGAAAAAGAGCAAATCTTGGCACAGCAACAAGCCGAAAAAGAGCAAATCTTAGCACAGCAACAAGCCGAAAAAGAGCAAATCTTAGCACAGCAACAAGCCGAAAAAGAGCAAATCTTAGCACAGCAACAAGCTGAAATCGAACAACATATCCTCAGAATGCACACTACCCTGCATATCGATGCAGAAGGTATTGCCATAGCTTTGGATAAGTCTGTCGAGTTTGTACAAAGCGTGTTGGATAAACACAAAAAATAGTTTTACTTTACGGCATTATCATTAATTTTTTAACAATTTTGGAGCAATAAAACATTTTTTGTCAGTTTTTTGCTTCGATATCCATCATCTCCCAAATATCCCCTCAAATCTTTTGAACGAAATCATCATTTATATAGAAGGAGTTAATCTGGTAGAATTTTTTGGTATCAATAATACCAAATTTGACATCTTGCGCCGCTCCTTTCCCAAGCTCAAGTTAGTGCCTCGTGACAATATGATAAAAGTCATTGGCAATACCGAAGACATTAATGTTTTCAAAGATAAGGTTGAAAAACTTACCGAATTTATTAGTCAACATGGCAGCATTAGTCCGCAGCAAATAGAAGAACTGTTGGCTGGTGTTGCTCCCATGTTGCCTATTAAGGGCAATGAAGATGTTATTTTGTATGGTCCTAATGGACATCTTATCAAAGCTCGCACACCCAACCAAAAAGTAATGCTGCAATTGGTCGAAAACAACGATGTGGTTTTTGCCATTGGTCCTGCTGGAACAGGCAAAACCTATACCGCCGTTGCTTTGGCTGTTAAAGCATTAAAAAATGGTCTGGTGAAACGCATCGTTCTGACGCGCCCTGCGGTGGAGGCAGGCGAAAATCTGGGCTTTTTGCCCGGCGACCTCAAAGAAAAAGTCGACCCCTACCTTCGTCCTCTGTACGATGCTTTGGACGATATGATTCCACTGCAAAAGCTCAATTTCTACATGACTAACCGAATCATAGAAATTGCGCCTTTGGCATTTATGCGTGGCAGAACCATCGATAACGCTTTTATCATCTTAGACGAAGCACAAAACGCCACTAATTTGCAGTTAAAAATGTTTTTGACGCGTATCGGACCTTCTGCCAAATGTATTATTACGGGTGATTTGACACAAATAGATTTGCCCAAAAATCAAAAATCAGGTTTATCCCGCGCCCTGCACATTTTGTCCAATATCAATGGAATCGGAACAGTTTATCTGAATGAAGATGATGTGATTCGGCATCGTTTGGTCAAAAAAATTATTCAGGCATACGACAAAGCAGAAAAACAAGACCAAGCCCAAGAAGAACAACAACGCCAAGACCGCTTAAATCGCCGCAAACAGTGGGAACAGTATACACAAACAAAACATACTGTTGCAGAAAATAACAATGAAAATGTGTAGCCTATACACACCACATTCTCAATTGAACAAGTCCCAAACAATCATTTTTCAATAACGTTTCTCCCCAAATGCCCACTCCCATTAGTCAATACGGCGAGTTTGGACTAATAGACCATCTCACCCAAAATACACAACACTACCAACATTCGACTATCAAAGGCATTGGTGACGACTGCGCCGTGCTGAACCACGAAGGCAAACAAACCATCGTCACAACCGACCTATTGTTGGAAGGCATACATTTTGACTTAATGTATACACCGCTCAAACATTTGGGTTATAAGGCAGTAGTGGTCAACTTATCTGACATCTATGCCATGAACGCCACACCACAACAAATTACGGTATCCATAGGGGTTTCGGCGCGCTTTAGTGTCGAAGCCTTAGAAGCATTGTATGATGGTATCCACACGGCTTGCAAGTACTACCAAGTCGATTTGGTGGGTGGTGATACAAGTTCATCTTTGACGGGTTTGTGCATTAGCATCACTGCCATAGGTACTGCCGACTCACAACACATTGTTTATCGCAATGGTGCCAAAGTAGGTGATATTGTGTGTGTAAGTGGTGATTTGGGTGCAGCTTTTGTGGGTTTACAACTATTGGAACGCGAAAAAAAAATGTATTTGGAAAACCCCAACATACAGCCCGACCTCGAACAACAACAATATGTGGTGGGGCGCTTGCTGAAACCCGAAGCACGGCGCGACATCATTGCTTTGCTCCAAAGTCACCAAATACAACCAACTGCCATGATAGACGTTTCGGACGGTTTGTCTTCAGAACTGCTACACATCTGCCGCCAGTCAAAAGTGGGATGTCGCATCTATGAAAACCAACTGCCCATGCACCCCGATACCCAACAATTATCTTTCCGTTTCAATATGGTGCCAACAACTTGTGCGCTCAATGGTGGCGAGGACTATGAACTATTGTTCACTGTTTCGCCACAACACATAGATATTTTGGAGGAACTCGACACCTTTAGCATCATCGGCGATATTGTTGCCGCCGAAGAAGGTTGTATTTTGATTTCAGAAAACAACAAACCTTATCCATTAGTAGCACAAGGTTGGCAGCACGCTTAAGCACACTCCCAAAATAAAATACAGCATGAAAAACTATCAATTGTTTAAATCGCATCCTTGGCATGGCATTCATTTTGGCAACAAAGCTCCCGAAATAGTTACTGCTTTTATCGAAATTGTGCCAACAGATACCGTAAAATATGAAATTGATAAACAATCGGGTTGGCTCAAAATAGACCGCCCACAAAAATTCTCCAATGTGGTGCCTGCCCTTTATGGTTTTGTGCCACAAACTTATTGTGGTGTCAATATAGCTCAATTTTGCGCCCAAGAAAGCGGACGCAACGATGTGCATAGTGGCGACGGCGACCCTTTGGACATTTGTGTACTGAGCGAAAAAAACATTCCCAACGGAGGTATCTTGCTCCAATGCCGTCCCATAGGTGGTTTGCGACTGATAGACAAGGGTGAAGCCGACGATAAAATTATTGCGGTTCTCGAAGGTGATGCTTTGTATGCACAATACCAAGACATCGACCAACTTCCACCATCGGTTATCGAGCGTTTACGACACTATTTTTTGACCTACAAAAATCTGCCCGAAAGCCCAAGCACTTGCGAAGTAGCGGGTATCTATGACCGACAAACTGCCTATGAAGTCATTCGACACAGCATTGCCGACTATCAACAACTCCTACAAAACACCGACTAAATATATTTAGCACTAATTGTATTTATGGCAAACACTTCCAACGAAATGCCTTTTTTTGAGCATTTAGAAGTCCTACGATGGCATCTCATAAGGTCTATAGCCGCTTTATTGGTGTTTACTATAGCGGCTTTTATTGGCAAAAGTTTTATTTTCGATACCATAATATTCGGACCCAAAAACCCCAACTTTTGGACATACCGTATGTTGTGTCAATTGTCGGACAGTTTAGGTTTGGGAAATTCTTTGTGCCTAAAACCGATAAATTTTGAGGTGATGAATATGCAAATGGCGGGTCAATTTTCGGCACACATTCAGGTGTCGGTATTGGTGGGCGTAGTGCTGACTATTCCTTATTTTTTGTGGGAAATTTGGCGATTTATCGAGCCTGCTCTCTATGAAAAAGAACAAAAATATACGCGCCGCATTGTTTTTTATAGTTCCATTTTGTTTTTGATTGGCGTATTGTTTGGCTATTATATGATGGTGCCTTTCTCGATGAATTTTTTGGTGGACTATCAAACCAGCCAATTTATTGCCAACAAAGTTGCTTTAGATTCCTATATTTCATTTCTTAGCACCTTAGTTTTGGCATCGGGTATTGTGTTTGAAATGCCTATTGCGGTGTATTTTTTGACCAAAGTGGGGCTTGTCACGCCTGCCGATATGCGCGAATACCGCCGTCATGCCTTGTTAGCCATTGTGGTCATTGCAGCGGTTATTACGCCTCCCGACGTTATGTCGCAAATGTTAGTGGCTGTTCCGATGTATTTTTTGTATGAAGCAAGCATTTGGGTTTCGGCAGCCGTCTTGAAAACAAGTTCTGTTGAAACAGATCTTGTTGAATCTAATGAATTGGTTTCGGAAAAATAATACTGTGGCAAAAATTTTCTATACAAAAATTCTAAACCAAAAAACATGTCTTTTTCTTTTAAAAGTGTAGCCGTTTTTTGTGGTGCCAGCAATGGCTATCAACCCATCTACCAAACGGCTGCTATTGCTTTGGGGCAACTATTGGCGCAACACGACCTTACCTTAGTGTATGGTGGTGGCAAGGTGGGCTTGATGGGGACAATTGCCGATGCTGTTCTTGCGGCAGGTGGCAAAGTGGTGGGTGTTATTCCAACTTTTATGCAAACCGCCGAAGTAGCACACCCAAATCTTACTGAAATGATTGTCACCGAGAGTATGCACCAACGCAAAATGACGATGCACGAGCGTTCCGATGCTGTCATTATTATGGCAGGAGGCTATGGTACGATGGACGAATTTTTTGAGATGCTCACTTGGGGACAATTGGGACTACACACCAAACCCATGGGCATTCTGAATACCAATAATTATTATTCGGGTTTGTTGGATACTATTGTGATGATGAATCAAGAAGGGTTTCTGCGAAAAACTTACCAAGATATGGTATTGGTAGACGCAGATCCTGTTTTGTTGCTGAACAAAATGAGCCAATATGTTCCTCCCACACAAACCCGCCTGATTGACACAACTGCCACCTAAGTAGTATTTTGTTGTGGTGTTTTTTGATGTTCTTTCCCCAAAGTATCTTTGTCGAGTGGCGAAGCGCGTTAGGGATTGTAGGGGCAGCCGCAGGCTGGTGCTTGCACCGTTAGCCCCGCAAAGCCCGACCCGCAGGGAAACGCCCAAATAAATAAAAAATCTTGAACAAGCCAATTATCTATCTAAATAGTGGCATAATTGGTTGGGTTTTGCTATGTTATTATACATCCTAAAAACACATGTTGCTATGAAAAAAACGTTAATACTCTTATTGACGCTATTCCCTTTGATGGCTTATAGCCAAGTGGTGATTACCAATGCCACCTTTCCGACTCCGGGCGACACATACCCAATTGCCCAAGATGCGGATACTCAACCTTTTACTGTTACGCCCGCTGGCATGAACCAAGTGTGGGACTACACGAGCCTGAATGCCGATTTGGTGCGTCAAGATACTTTTGTTACAGCTATGGGAGACCCTGTTGCTGTTGCCAATTTTCCAAGTGCCGACATCATTGTTCCATACGTGCAAGGAACGCTTACTTTTTATGCCGACATTCAATCTTCGCGTGTTGAGGCGGTGGGAAGTAGCCTGAATCTTTTGGGTTTTAACTTACCTTTGGCACTCGAAAAACCATACGTTTTGCGCCATGCTCCCATAAGTTATGGCTATAGCGATGTGGATACAGCTTACTATGGCTTGAAATTGGCGGTGAGTGATATTCCCGGCTTAGATACCATTTTGCAGGATTTAGTGCCAATTCCTTTTGCCACCTTAGATTCGTTCAAGGTGCGTTTGATTATCCGTTCGAATGTGGTGGCTGATGCGTATGGAAAACTGACGCTGCCTAATATGCTAACCACCGACGTTTTGCGAACCCAGCGCACCGACGCTTTAGATTATGGTGTTCAGGTACATGTCGTCACACTTTTTGGTGATTTTTGGTTTGATGTGCCTGCATTGCCCGAAATTCCTATTCCCACCGAAACCATCACCTACGAATATCGCGATAACACACACGGCGACCCATTGCTGTCTGCAACTGTGTTGCCGGTGGTCAATACTGTTGGTACGGTATCTTTCCACTACCAAGCTCCAGCGGTGGGTATCAATTTAGAATCATTGTCAGTTGCCATAGCCAGCCCCAATCCTACTGCCAATTATATTAGTCTTCCTGATGGTTCTGGTTTCGGAATTCGGCAAATCAATAATGCGGCGGGGCAAATGTTGGCTATTTTTCCTAGTCAAACTCAGCAAATTTCGGTGGCAGATTATCCAAATGGCATTTATTGGTTGCAATTGGAGAATGCACAAGGCAAAGTGCAAACACAAAAAATTATTGTACAACATTAGTACAGCATATTTCGTTGATAAAAATCTCCAAAGTATTGATGTTAAAAAGCCTTTGGAGATTTGATTATGTCGTGTTATTGTTGGTGGTTTCCAAAATAATTTTGTCAAATGATTATTCAAACCCAAGATTATACCGTTTTTTTGGGAGCTATAGACATTTATTTAGCTCCTTTTTTGCAACGCCAACAATATTCGAACATAGCGATATTGGTCGATGAAAATACGCGCCAATACTGTCTGCCCTATTTGTTGGAGGTTGTTCCGTCTTTGAAATCGGCAGTTATTTTGACCATCACCAGCGGCGAACAACACAAAAACATTGATACTTGTGCGTTTTTGTGGCAACAACTATTGGAGTACCAATTTGACCGTCGTTCGCTGCTACTCAATTTGGGTGGTGGTGTAATTGGCGATATGGGCGGTTTTGTGGCGGCAACCTATAAGCGAGGCATCTGTTTTGTGCAAATTCCTACTACTTTGTTGGCACAAGTCGATGCTTCCATTGGTGGAAAATTAGGCATTGATTTGGGTGGTATTAAGAATAGTGTGGGTGTTTTTCAAAATCCGCAAGCGGTGTTCATCGACCCACAATTTTTACAAACTTTGCCCGCCCGACAACTGCTCAATGGTTTTGCAGAAATGGTGAAACATGCCCTAATTGCTGATGCCGATTATTGGAAAAAACTGCAAACAGTTGATATATCTGCGCCACAATCTTGGCAGGAATTGATACACACCTCTTTGTTGATTAAAAAAGAGGTGGTCGAAGCAGACCCTTTGGAACAAGGTTTACGAAAAATTTTGAACTTTGGACACACCATAGGACATGCCATAGAAAGTTATTCATTGCAATATGACTCCGAGCCGTTGTTGCATGGCGAGGCGGTTGCGTTGGGCATGATAGCCGAAACGCGCCTATCTGTGCAACAAGGTTTGCTGCCCGAAAGTGTTGGGACTCAGGTTTGTAATTATTTACAACAACAATTTCCAGCTTATCAAATTCCAAATGATGCCATAGCCACACTTACTTATTATTTGCAAAATGATAAGAAAAATAGTGGACAAAAAATACAAAGCAGTTTGTTACAAGCTATAGGCAATGCAGTTTATGACCAAACTATTGGCATAGACCAAATTGATTTTAACCGTTTAACAAAGGCAAGTTCTGTTGAAAATTATACACTATTTTAATTTGTTCTTGTTGTCCCAAAATGTTTATACAGCATTTGTTGTCATTATTTTGCAAGGCTGTGGGTTTCATTTTGCGTTTATTTAAAACTTGATTATAGCAAGGTGACAAAAAAACGCATAACTCTTTGATAATCAAGCAGTTGCAGATTTTTATTATCATAAATTTTATTTATAAACTCCTGATAATCAGGTGGTTATAAAAGGTTATTATGTCAATAAAAAAGTGTTTGTGCAAAAAATGCAACATTCTTATTAATTTTACCGTCACAAAACAGTCATTTAAAGACACAGAACCTATTTATAGCTGTATCATTTTGGTATAGTTTTTGTCTTTTTTAACCTAAATAATTCCTAACAATGAAAAACCCTATCTTTACTCATGTTGTACTACCCATTTTGTTAGTTATGTTATCGGGTAATGCGATAGCTCAAGTTCTTTTAGCTCCTGCCAAAGATGCAGGTAAGTGGGGTTATATTAATCAGACTGGTCAATGGGTAGTGCCTCCTACCTATAATTTTGCAAATGATTTTTCGGAGGATATAGCCAACGTGCAAATTAATGGAAAATGGGGATACATTGACGGAGCAGGCAACAAAGTCACTGATGCCTTATATGACGATGCCTATAGTTTCCATAATGGTTTGGCGCGCGTCAAAAAGAACAGCTTGTGGGGTTATATTCGCCCTGATGGAAGTTGGTTAATCGAGCCACAATTTGATTTAGCAAATGATTTTTCGGAAGGATATGCCCTTGTAGCAAAAAATAAAAAATATGGTTATCTCAACGCTCAAGGCGAAGTGGTTTTAGACCCCATGTATGATGATGCATACGATTTTTCGGATAGAAAAGCGCTTGTTTCTATTGGTGGGCAGTGGGCATATATCGACGGAACGGGCAAAACGGTAAAACTACCTAATTGCGATTTTGCCTCTTCCTTTTGGTCAGAAGATGTAGCATTGGTGCGTTGTCAAGGCAAGTATGGTTATGTGACAAGTGGTGGTGACTGGTTGCTCGAACCCCAATATGACCAAGCTACACATTTTTCAGATGGTTTGGCAGCCGTGACCGACAATACCAAACAGTATGGCTACATCAACCACAAAGGACAAATTATTATTCCTTTTGCATATGAGGCAGCAAGCTATTTTTCGGAAGGTTTGGCTGCGGTCAAATACAATGGATTGTTCGGCTATATAGACAAGACAGGTACTTGGGTGGTACCACCGCGCTATGATGCCGCAGAGTCGTTTAAAAATGGTATGGCAAAAATCCAAATAGATGACAAATTTGGTTACATCAACCTCAAAGGCGAAACAGTAGTCATGCCACAATTTACATGGTTGTTCGACTATTCGGAAGGTTTTGCGGCTGTGCAAAGGAGTGGTAAAGTGGGTTTTATTGACCAAAAAAGTGTCTATGCCATTAGTCCCGATTACGAAAATGTTGGGTCGTTTAAACGCGTACAGCCACTTCAAATGGCACAAAAACCATTGATTACCTTGCTCGATAATTCCAAAGATTTGGTGGTTAATACACCCAATTATACTTTTAAAGCAGAAATAGCCACTTCTGTGCCTTTGTTGTCTTGTTATTTGACTGTTAATGGAAAAGTACAAAAAGATATTATTGCCAAAGGTACACGTCCCGTTGCTATTAAAAACAATACCGAAATTTTCCCTGTTGATAAAATAGTACAGTTGGCACCCGGCAAAAATGTAGTAATTTTGGAAGCCATTAATGCCAATGGGTCTGTAGAATCCGAGCCGCTCGACATTTATTATAAGCCAACAAGTTCCGATAGTAAGCCAACTTTATATGTTCTGACGATTGGTGTAGCAGAATTTGAAAGCAATGCCTACAATATCAATTACGCCGACGATGATGCTCGCGATTTAGCAGCTATTTTCGAAACCCAAAGAAGTCTACCCAAAGAACAACGTATTTTTGAAGATATTATCATCAAAACCATCACTAACGAACAAGCTACCCTCAAAGAAATCAAGAAAAACATTGTGGATATCCGCGGACAAGCCACCAAAGACGATTTGGTGCTGATGTTCATCTCCACACATGGTGAAATTGACTCGAAAGGGGAGTTCTATTTGCGTGCATACGACACCGACCCCGGTTTGGAACACCTCACATCAAGTGCTTTGGAAAACAAATGGTTAGCGGAGCAAATCAAAGAATTTGACTGCACTGTTATCCAAATGATGGATGCTTGTCATAGTGCCAGAGCAGGGTCAGAATTATCGATGAAAGGTTCGGCAGCAGATACCGAATTAGCAGTCAAAGAACTTAAAGCCTCTTTGCAATCGGGACGAGCCTTGTATTTCTTTGCCTCGAGCAGCCAACAACAACTGTCACAAGAAAGACACGAGTGGAAAAATGGTGCTTTTACAGAAGCTATGATTGATTGTTTTGCGGGTAAAGATTTTACTTATTCCAACAACCAACGCATTTATGCAGATTCGAATCAGGACGGCTTTTTAAACACCAACGAATTAGAAAATTATGTAAATAAATCGGTTAAACAATTGACATCGGGTCAGCAAAGTCCGAAATTTTATGTCGAAAATGGCGAACCGATTTCGTTTTTTGTTCTACCTACTATCAGCAAAAGCGAGCATAAATAAATTACACGATATATTTCATTGCAATAAAAATGGCTGCCTCTTGTTTGGAGACAGCCATTTTTGTTATTTTAATATAACGATTTTTGACAAATAAATACCATGAGAGAAGTTTTTATTGTACAACCATAACTTTGGGATAGGTGAAAGTAAACAACCCCTCTTTGCCCAATTCAGTACCATAACCTGAATGTTTTACACCTCCAAAAGGCAACATAGGGTTAGAAACGACCATGCCATTAATAAAAACTGTGCCAACTCGTAAGTAATTGCTCATTTTTTTGGCACGCTCTATATTGCTTGTCCAAATGCTAGCACCCAAACCGTATGGCGTATCGTTAGCAATTTGCACGGCTTCTGATTCGTTGCGAACAGTAACAATGGGCATAATGGGACCAAAAATTTCTTCTTGTAATAAAGGCATGTCTCGGTCGGCATGTAGTACAATAGTTGGAGCAAAATAAGGACTTTCTTCGGCAGGTATGTCATCTACCTCTAAACGTTTGCCGCCGACAATAATTTTGGCACCCATACGCTGCGATAGGCGCAATTGTTCTTCCATGCGCACCAGCAAATCGGGACGGGCTAAGGGACCAACATTGGTGGATTCGTCCATAGGGTCACCCACTTTCAGTTGTTTAACATGGTAGATAACTTCACCAATGAAATCGCGCGCCACATCTTCCATAACAATAAAACGTTTAGCAGCAATACAACTTTGTCCGCTATTGAGCATGCGCGACTGCACGGCTATGCGGGCTGCTTCTTTCAAATCGGCATCGGATAGCACAATAAAGGCATCGCTACCTCCAAGTTCCATGACCGTTTTTTTGTTGGCACGTCCTGCAATTTCGCCGATTTTGGAACCTATGGCAACACTACCCGTAAATGTAATAGCATCTATTTTGTAGGACTCTACTACCCAACGCATTTTGGAATGACTAACAAGTAAATGCTGAAATACTTCAGGTGGAAAACCTGCATCGTCAAACAATTGTTGTATTGCCATGGTGCATTGTGGCACATTGGGTGCATGTTTCAACACCACAGCATTGCCCGCAACAATCGCAGCAGCAGCAAAACGAAAAACCTGCCAAAAGGGAAAATTCCAAGGCATAACAGCCAAAACAACTCCCATCGGTTCGGGATAAACAATGCTTTCTTGATAATCTGTCACTACGGTTTGTGGTTGCAGATAGTCGGTAGCATATTCGGCATAGTAGCGGCAGACCCAAGCACATTTTTCGATTTCAGCCATCGCTTGTACAATAGGTTTCCCTATTTCGATAGTAATCAGTTCGGCAAAGTAGCGTTGGTGTTGTAACAACAAATCGCCAATTTTGTTCAAACAATAGCAACGTTGTTCTAAACCCATTTCTTGACTAATCCCCACACCAATATTTGCTCTATCTAATATATGGTGGACTTGTCGCCAGCGATGTTCGGGATATTGCTTAATGATATTACCTGTAGTAGGATTTGCTGATACAAAAGAAGATTGTTTCGTTTTTTTCATCTTAGTTTTAAATTTGATAAATTTTATTGAACCATGAACAAGGTTAAGAATGTAGCCATTTTACCAACTGCTTAAATACATTGCCAAAGTAAGCAAAAATAAGCTCAAAACCCCTATATCAGGGGCATTGTCTAAATAACCTACAAAAATAGCATTTTTTATCGAGCATTCGATAAATTACCTCCTTTTTTTTAACATTTTTTCAAATTAATTGTAAAATAAATAACAGACAGCCTTCTGTGGGGGCATTAGTAGTCCAAAAGTGTGCTTTCTTTTTGTATCTTTATCCAAAAATAGGCTTAAAATGATTTATATAGCTCCAAAATTTGGTTATTCGTACAAACAGCATTATCTTTGCCGTTTATGTACCATATAAAGCATTTTAAGATGAAAAATCTAATTTTTATTGGCTTTACCATCGTTCTTACCGCAATTTGGAGTTGTGAAGAACACCCACCTTTTACCATAAATATGGACAATGATAGTGGTGAAGAAGATACTACCACCACCACCGAAATTACCCCCATTTACAATGACTCTACTTTTATCGGTACTGTGGTAGCAGCACAAGAAAAGGTAATTTTACTTGAGGATTTTACTGGTGTGCAATGCGTTAACTGTCCTGCGGGACACGAAGTCGTAAGCGAATTATTGTCTGTTCACAGCGGACGCATAGCGAGTGTGGCTGTTCATGCAGGTTTTTTGAGTGACCCTATCCCGAACTATAGCACCCAAAACATGGTTATCCCACAAGGTCAAGCCTTGTATGATATGTTGGAAGTTCCCGCTGTGCCTGCCGCCGCCATTGACCGTATATTGTTCGAAGGAGAGTCTTATTTAGCAATTGTTAATGCCAACCGTTGGGGTGGAAAAGTAGCCGAGCAATTGCTCAAAACCACACCTGTCAATTTGTATATCCACAAAAATTATACCGCTGCCACACGCCAACTCGATGTGTATTTGCAAGTGCGTTATACCGAAACCCAAACTACTGAAAATCGTTTGCATCTTTTCTTGTTGGAAGACAACATCATTGAGGCACAAGAAAATGCTGAAAACGGAACAACCGAAGTTATTCCTGATTATAACCACCAACACGTTTTGCGCAAAGTCGTCACTCCTGTCGAAGGGCAAGCCATTACAGCTCCCGACAAACAAGCAGGCAGAGTATATGTTAAGAAATTTAGTTTTCAAATTCCTGACAATGTAAATCCCGATAATGCCAGCGTTTTGGCATTTGTGCAAGAAAAAAACGGCACTTCCCAAGCCATCTTACAAAGTGGCACTTTGAAGGTAGTGGAATAAAACTGCCTTCCACAAATTTCATAAAAGCCATTTTCCTCAAAATACACCCCCAAAATGAAATCCACTTTATTGATTCTATGCTGCCTCTTAGGTACAATGTCCCTTGTTTGGGCGCAAGACTCCACTAAATTCGACTATGGTGGTACTAATATTCTAATCGATGACCTTGATGCAGGTGACGAAAATGTTCCCGCCAAAACTATCGAGCAAACTACCAAAACCGTTGCCACGCCTGCAACAGAACAACCTCTGAGCGGAAAACCTGTCATGCTTGAACCAACTCCTGCGCGAACTGCTACACGGACAGTTTTTAGTGAGCCAACAGCTTTTCCTGATTTGGAAATGCCCAGCCTTTATAGCGAAGCTATGCCTTCTATAGACGTTATTAAGCGCCACAAACTGATTGCTCCCATAAAAGCCAACTACCCCCTCAATGCGGGTAAAGAACCTTCGTATGATGACAATACCTATCAAGCACGCTTATCTGCCCTACAAACTGCTATTCCTATGGAATACAACGAAATGGTAGGTAATTTTATCAATATGTATATACAACAACAGCGCGGACAAGTTAAACAGATGTTAGCTCGTACAGATATGTATTTTCCAACCATCGGTGCCGCCTTAGACCGTTATGAACTTCCCTACGAACTCAAATACATTCCTGTTATGCTGTCGGCGCTATTGCCCGGTGCTAAATCTGAAAATGGCAATGCTGGTTTGTGGCAATTGTCCTACAAAACCGCAACTTTGTATGGTTTAGAAAGCAACGACCTGATAGACGAACGTCGTGACCCACTTTTGTCAAGCGAAGCCGCCGCGCGTTACCTCAAGGTTTTGTACAAAAAATATAGAAATTGGCATTTGGCAATAGCCGCTTTTTGTGCTGGTGAGGGAGTCGTTAATAAAGCCATTGGCAAATCGCATCGTTACAACTATTGGGATATTGCCGCTTTTATGCCTTTAGAAGCACAGGCTTATGTGCCATTATTTACGGCTGCTGCATATGTGATGAACTATTATCCCGAACACAACCTCTATAAAACAGACCCTTCTTATACCTATTATTTAACCGATACGCTTCGAATCAAAAGGCAGATAGATATCAAATCTATTGCAGGACACCTGAACTTGCCCTACGAAGATCTGAAGTTTTTGAATCCTGCTCTCAAAACAGATATGGTGCCACCTTCCATCAAAGGATATCCGTTTGTAGTGCCTATTTCCAAAGTAGGTGCATTGGCTTCTTATATCGAAACCCTTAAGGCAGGTTCGCAAGACAGAGTGGTGGGACAAACAAGCGCCATTTTGCCCCTACCGCCCGATCATCCTTTAAGTAAAAAAATAGACGAATATGGCAATGTAATAGGTGAATATAAACCTACCACATCAACCATCGACAATGTGCCTACTCAAGCAAGCACTGCCACAATCAGCGCCGACTCGGTCATTCTAAAATATAAAGTATTACCCGATGAAGAGTTGGAATACATTGCTATTAGTATGAATACTTCCAAAGAAAATATTATGGATTGGAACAGACTTAGTAGCGACCAAATACTAACAGGACAATTGCTCGACATTCGAGTAGCAAAAACAGACGAAAAAGCACTAACCGAAGTCATTAAATCGCGCTATCATGTTAAAGACGGTAAAACCATTACAGAGTCAACTCCCACAAAAACAAAATCTAAACCTAACGAACCCAAAACAGTGGTCTATACCGTCAAAGAAGGCGATACACTTTCGAGCATCGCAGATAAATACAACGCAAAAATCGAAAGCATTATGAAATATAATGGCTTAAAAAGCAATACCCTCAAAGTAGGACAAAAAATTAGCATACCTGTCAAATAAGCCAAATCATTGCTCCTATAAGCACTTTTCGAGCTTCTTTTGCTGCAATATCTGCTATTCTTAGACTTAATAAAAGAACAAGAATAAAAAAAGTCAAAAAAAATAACAAACCCGCGCCAAAATCTCAAAAAAAAATACTACCTTTGCACCCGCTTTGAGCAAAAAGGTGGTTTATGGCTTAATCAGTACGCAGTAGTGCTTGCCACCCACTATCGTCGTACAACATAAAATTATTATACCATTATGAAAAGGACATATCAACCCTCCAAACGCAAAAGGGTAAACAAACACGGTTTTCGTGAGAGAATGGCAACCAAAGGTGGCCGCGCAGTATTGGCACGTCGTCGTGCAAGAGGCAGAAAACGTTTAAGCGTTTCTGATAGCGTTCACGTAAAATAGTTGTTGCAATTGCGCAATAATCCTATACCATTACCAAATATTTTTGTTACATACCCTTTTGGTGAATAAGCAATTATACTTAGTCAGGCTGCCTTGCAATATGATTAAGTATAGTTGCTTTATTGCTATATAATAGCGTATCAAACTGTTTTGTGCTACCACATCATTATTGTTTTTGTTATTATTCCAAACAAACTTACCTCTCAATATGACCCACGAAAATACATCAGGCACCCATTCGCTCAACTTCATCGAGCAAATTATAGAAGAAGATATTAAAAACGACAAACACGGCGGGCGCGTACATACGCGTTTCCCACCCGAACCCAATGGTTACATCCACTTGGGTCATGCCACCTCCATTTGTCTCAACTATGGATTAGCGGTCAAATACAAAGGTTTGTTTAATCTCCGATTTGATGACACCAATCCCGAATCGGAAGACATAGAGTTTGTCGACTCCATTCGTCAAGATGTGCATTGGTTGGGTGTTGATTGGGAGAATCGGGAGTTTTATGCCTCCGACTATTTTCCACAATTGTATGATTTTGCGTGTCAGTTGATTCGCAATGGCAAGGCATATGTAGATTTTTCGAGTGCCGAAACCATTGCAGAAGAAAAAGGCACACCCACCGAAGCAGGTAAAGAAAGTCAATATCGCAATACTAAACCCGAAGAAAATTTGCGTTTATTTGAGCAAATGAAAAATGGCGAATTTGAACAAGGCACTTGTACTTTGCGCGCCAAAATAGACATGGCTTCGCCCAACATGTTGTTGCGCGACCCCATTATCTATCGCATCAAAAAAGCGCACCATCACCAAACAGGTGCCGACTGGAACATCTATCCGATGTATGACTACGCACACCCCGTCAGTGATTCGTTGGAAGGCATTACGCATTCGATTTGCACCATGGAGTTTGAGGCACATCGCCCTTTGTATGATTGGTATTTGCGGGAGTTGGGTATTTTTCCTTCACGCCAAATCGAGTTTGCACGCCGCAATTTCAATTATACCATTGTGAGCAAACGCAACCTCAAACGATTAGTCAATGAAGGTTATGTCAATGGCTGGGATGATCCCCGAATGCCCACTGTAGCTGGCTTGCGCCGACGCGGTTATACATCTCAGGCCATTCGCGAATTTGCCGACCGCATTGGTGTGGCACGTCGCGAAAATGTGGCAGATATTGGCTTGTTGGAATTTTGTGTGCGGGAACATCTCAACAAAATTGCTACACGTGTCATGGCGGTTCTCGACCCTATCAAAGTGGTTATTACCAATTATCCCGAAGGCAAAACCGAATGGCTCGATGCCGAAAACAATCCCGAAAACCCCGAAGCTGGCAACCGTTCTGTGCCTTTTTCGCGCGAACTGTACATCGAGCGCGATGATTTTATGGAAAATCCACCCAAAAAATACTTCCGCCTTTCGCCACAAAAAGAAGTTCGCCTCAAACATGCCTACATTATTCGTTGCGACGAAGTGGTGAAAAACGAAGCAGGTGAGGTGGTCGAATTACACTGTAGTTATTATGAAAACAGCAAAAGCGGCAGTGATACGAGTGGCATTTCGGTAAAAGGCACTTTGCATTGGGTTTCGGCGGCAACAGCTCGCACTGCTGAAGTGCGTCTATATGATCGCCTTTTCACACAGCCCGAACCGGGAGCGCAAGAGGAAGATATGACCACTTTTATCAATCCCAATTCATTGCAAATAGTGCAGACTTTTGTCGAGCCTTCGTTGCAAGAAGCCACCTTGGGACAGGCTTTTCAGTTTATCAGAAAAGGTTATTTTTGCTTAGATAAAGACTCCACACCCGACAATTTGGTGTTTAACCTTACCGTAAACCTCAAAGATAGTTGGAAAGGATAAAATAATACGGTTGGCTTTGCCGTTCTTTGCAAACCAACCGTTTTTTGTTGTTTTTTGGAAATACAAACAATATGCTGTATTTTTGCGCGTTTGAATAGCAATCAGTATGCTTTAATTTCAATAAATTCACTAAAACTTTAATCATGAGAACAATTTTTCTTATTTGGTTATTTATTAGTTATTGTAATCACCTTTTTGCAACCAATGAAATAGCTTTTATTAAATCCTTGCCTATAGATTCTGTAAAAGAATGGCAGCATCCTATTGAAATACAACCTTCTTTTCCTGGTGGTGAAGACTCCATGTATTCATACTTGTTTAGGATGTTAGACTATCCTGACAAAGCTCTTCAAAATTGCATAGAAGGAAAAGTATATGTGTCTTTTGTTGTGGAAAGAGATGGTTTAATAACAAATGTACATACAGTAAGAGGTATTGGTGGTGGTTGTGATGAAGAAGCAGAAAGAGTTGTGCGTTCCATGCCACGTTGGTTGCCCGGAAGTTACAAAAATGAGCCTGTTAGGGTGAGATATACACTACCTATGAATTTTAGAATAACCGATAAACGTGCTTGTCATGATGTTGAAGCGAGTTTTGTTGGAGGTAAGGGGGCTTTAAGAAAGTATATTTCATATTATTTAAAATATCCTACCAATGTTCCTGAGCCACCTTTACGAGGGATAGTGGTGGTCAGTTTTACTGTAGATGCAAATGGAAAAATCCTACATCCTACCATAAACCAATCACTTGGAAAAGCATACGACAAGGAGGCAATTCGTGTGGTTAAAGAGATGCCGCGTTGGAAACCAGCCTTAAAAAATGGTGAAAGCATTAGTAGTAAAGTACTTTTGAGCATTCCCTTTGATTAAGATATAAATTTTACATGATCTAATATTGTTATTTATCAAACCCAAAAATAACCTATCTATCTTATGGACACCCTAAGCGTCTTTGTAGAATTAGTCAAAGCCTCTTTTCCTTTTTTGGTCGGTTTAGCGACTACCTATGTGGTGATGAACCTCATTTTGGGCAACGAAAAGGACAAACGCAATGTAGACTACAACTTGCGTATGCAAGAGTTAGCCAATAGTAACCGCAGCGAAATGTTGCCTATTCGCCTACAAGCGTATGAGCGGCTTATTTTGTTGTTGGAACGCGTGACTCCACAAAACCTCATTGTTCGCTCCCAAATGCCCGATATGAATGTGGCACAATTGCAGTTCCTAATGGTGCAAAATATCCGTACCGAATATGAACACAATATCACCCAACAACTATATGTCTCTACAAGTTCATGGGCATTGATTGGTGCCTCTGTTGAGGAAATGATTACCGTTATCAATTCCATTGGACGCACCCTTTCGCCCGATGCCCCTGCCATTGAGTTGAGTCGCTCCATTTTGCAATACTTCTTGGAAGGCAGCCATCAACTTACTTTGCATAAAGCCATCGAAGAACTAAAAATGGAAGCACAGCGCTTGTTCTAAATTAGTCGCCGTGTCGTTGTTCATTTATTGATTGTTACAATGTTTTTTTGTGATACAACTATTTAAGTCGTCGCAAGCGGTCGTTTTGCTCTTTTTGGCGGTCTATACCTTTTTGCTGCATTTCTATCTGCTCCTAACTCCGCCACAATTGCACCTACAAACGGCTGCACCTATTGGTCAATTAATCGATTGGGTGATAAAAAGCATTCCTGCTTCGCCTCCCTATATCTTACCTATAGTATATACCGCATTGGTCTATGTACAGGCTTTATTGCTCAATTTGGTGTTGAACAGATACCGCATTTTGGGCGAATACAACTATTTAGCAGCACTTTGTTTTGTGTTGTTGTGTGCATGGATTGGTGATGATTTGTACTATAGTCCGCCTTTCTTTGCCAATTTTTTTATGTTATTGGCATTGGATAAGGTCAACGAAAGTGCCGACGAAATAGGTTTACTACATTCTTTCGATGCTGGTTTTTTGGTAGGTTTAGCATCTTTGTGCTATCTTCCTACGGCAGTTTTGCTCCTTTTTGTGGTTATTTCCTTGAATATTAACCGTTTTTTCAATTGGCGCGAATTGTTGTTGGTTTTTGCAGGCGCTGTTATTGTGTATTTTCTGACTTTTGTAGGATACTTTTTTGTTGATGAACTGCCTGCCTTATTGAGCCACTTCACACATATAGTCAATGCAGTTACACAAACACCCGTTTCTGTTTGGGCAAATATCTCCAAAGTATTGGGTTTTGCCTTAGTTTTTGGCATATCCATTGTTTTTTTTCAGCGCCAATACTATCGAAGCATTGTGCGCGTCCGTAATGGACTCACTATTTTGGTCTATTTGTTAGCGATTAGCATATTGAGTTTTTTGTTTATGTCACGCCTATCATTTGCCCCTGTCGTTGTATTGTTATTGCCTCTCACGGGTTTGTTAGCCTATAGTTTTAGTGAAATCAAAACCCAACGCATAGCCGAATTACTCCACATTTTGTTACTCGTCATTGCTATTTGGGTGCAATATTTTGCTTAAGCAAGCATTATCAACTTATTGTAAAACGTTTTCTAAACAAAATCGTGTAATTCCACCCAAAAAAGCACTACCTTTGTCCCCAATAATCCTATTAAAAAATGAGTGTTTCAAAAGGTTATTTAGATATGGACCTGCTTCGCTTTTCGACAGCAGGTAGTGTAGATGATGGCAAAAGCACTTTAATTGGTCGTTTATTGTATGATAGTAAATCTATTTTTGAAGACCAATATGAAGCCATCAAAAAAACATCAGAGCAGCGTGGCGAAGAATATGTCAATTTGGCGCTGTTGACCGATGGTTTGCGTGCCGAGCGCGAACAAGGCATTACCATCGATGTGGCATATCGTTATTTTGCCACTCCAAATCGCAAATTTATCATTGCTGACACCCCTGGACACATACAGTATACACGCAATATGGTAACAGGTGCTTCAACCTCCAACTTGAGCATTATTTTGGTAGATGCTCGACATGGTATGGTAGAACAAAGTCGTCGTCACTTGTTCATTGCCTCTTTGTTGGGCATTCCACATGTGGTAGTATGTGTCAATAAAATGGACTTGGTAGATTATTCCGAAGAACGATTTGCGGTTTTGCGCGACGAATTTGAGGACTTTGCGTCCAAATTGCGCATTCTCGATATGCACTTCCTACCTATTAGCGCTTTGAAAGGCGATAATGTTGTTAAGCGTTCTACAAATATGTCTTGGTACGAAGGACCAACTTTGATGTATTTGCTAGAAAATATCCACATTGGTAGCGACCACAACCGCATCGATTGTCGTTTTCCTGTGCAGTACGTCATTCGTCCAATGTCTGACGAATACCACGACTATCGGGGCTATGCAGGACGCGTGGCAGGCGGAGTCTTGAAAGTAGGTGACGAAGTAATGGTACTTCCTTCGGGTTTCACCTCCAAAATAAGCCACATAGATACATACGACGGCAGTTTGGAGGAAGCCTACGCGCCCATGTCTGTTACGGTTCGTATTGAGGATAATATCGACATCAGTCGCGGGGATATGATTGTGCGTCCGAGCAATGTTCCCGAAGTTAGCCAAGATATAGACCTGATGGTGTGCTGGATGAGCCGAACACCCCTAAAAGTCAACGGAAAATATGCCATTAAGCATACCACGCGCGAAGCACGCTGTGTGGTCAAGGAAATTCTATATAAAGTCGACATCAACACCCTCCACCGAATCGAAGACGATGTGGCATTGGGTATGAATGACATTGGACGTATTAGAATCAGAACAACAGTACCGTTTTTCTATGATACCTACCGCCGCAACCGAATCACTGGTAGCCTTATTTTAATAGACGAAGGCACCAACGAAACTGTTGGAGCAGGTATGATTGTAAAGTAATTTTTTTGCAGTAATTTAGATATCAAAAAATTACCATTTTCTTTCATGAAAAGAAGAACCTTTATCAAAAATACCCTACAAGGAGCATCGAGTTTCTTAGTAGCACCGCTTGTTTTTGCCTCATGCGAAGACACACCTGTTGGGGAATCTAAATCGGTTATTGTCGTCGGCGCGGGCATTTCTGGTCTTGCCGCCGCCAAAAAATTGCAAGACAATGGCTTTACGGTTACAGTCCTCGAAGCACAAGAAAAAGTAGGTGGTCGCCTGCGCACCAACCGTAGCCTTGGTATTGCCTTTGACGAGGGTGCAAGTTGGATACACGGCACCGACGGCAACCCCATTACCGATTTGGCAGAAGAGGCAAATATGACCTCTTTTTTTACTGATGATGACAGCCGAAAATCCTATGACATCGGTGGCGTTGTGCGCAGCGCAGCCATATATGACGAAGCCGAAGACAATTTGTATGGCATATTGGCAAACCTGATGGATAGTGGTAGCGAAACCCAAAGTTTCCAAACTGTATTCAATGCCCAATATCCCAATTATGCCAACGACCGTTTGTACAAATTCTTTTTGTCGAGTTACATCACTTTTGATACAGGAGATTTGGACAAATTGTCCTCGTTGTTGTATGACGAAGGCGAAGTTTTTGGTGGAGAAGAACGAATTATTACCAACGGTTATGACACCATTGCCAACCATTTAGCCAACGGACTGTCCGTGCAACTCAACCAACGTGTCACAAAAGTGGATTATAGCACCGACAAAGTGAAAATCACTCATAACAATACCATTAGCGAAGCCGACTATGTGATAGTGACTGTACCGTTGGGCGTGCTGAAGCAAAACATCATTACCTTTGTGCCAGAACTGCCCACTACCAAACAAACTGCTATCGAAAAAGTAGGCATGAACTGCGTCAACAAATTCCTTTTGACTTGGGATACTGCTTTTTGGGACGATGTCCAATACATCTCCTATACGCCCGAAACGCGCGATAAGTTCAATTATTTTGTCAATGTCAAGAAGTTTCATCCCAGCGTTAATGCTCTCATGACTTTTGCGTATGCTGACTATGGTCGCCAAACTGAAACAATGAGTGATGACCAAATTATCACTGAAATTATGGCACACCTCAAAGATATGTATGGCAATAATATCCCCAACCCAACTAACCTTTTGAGAACCAAATGGAATAGTAACGAAAATAGTTTTGGGTCTTATTCCTATACCGCAGTTGGTACAAAAATGGAGCATTTTAGCGACTTGGCAGAAACGGTCAACGACAAATTATTCTTTGCAGGCGAACACACCAACGAAGACTATTTTTCGAACGCTCATGGTGCTTATCTAAGCGGCAACCGCGAAGCAGAAAAAATTATAGACCTCCAATAAAAATTATGGAAGACAAAATACAAGCCTACAGACAACCCCTAGTAACTGCTACAGGTATTATATTGGGTTTTATCCTTAATTTTGCTGCCAATTGGGTCAAAGCAGATTCCCAATTGTCCGAGGCAATGGCTTATTTCGTCGGGTTGTGTGTCCTGATTGGCACCACTTGTCTCATCATCGTCTTATATCGTTTGTTAAACATGACATATCCGCGCGAAAAAGCCGAATCCTACTACATGACCACACTCTATGTATTTATGACCGGTGTTTGTTTGGCATTTAGTGGTGTATTGGTGGATATGTTTGCTAATTTTATGGCAGAATAACAGTTCTTACAAAAAATTTCTAATTGTCTAAGCAATTTTGCTTGAACAATTAGAAACAATAAGCATTGTTATTTATTTTTTTATCATAATTACATACTAAATATATGCAACAAATAACAGTAATTGGTGCAGGTACTATGGGCAATGGTATTGCTCACGTTTTTGCGATGAACGGCTATACGGTCAAATTGGTTGATGTTAACAAAGACAGTTTGCAAAAAGCCGTGAGTGTAATTGGCAAAAACCTCGACCGAATGGTCAACAAAGGTACTATCTCGGCAGATGATAAATTGGGCACCTTGTCGCGCCTCTATACGCACGAATTGTTGGAAAATTCAGACATAGAAAAATCGGATTTGGTGATAGAAGCTGCCACCGAAAACGAAACAATTAAGTTGGGCATTTTCTACCGTTTGTCGGAAATGTGTAAACCCGAAGCTATTTTGGCAACCAATACGTCCTCTATTTCCATTACTAAAATCGGAGCTGCAACTAAACGTCCCGATAAAGTCATTGGTATGCACTTTATGAACCCAGTACCTGTGATGAAATTGGTCGAAATCATTCGTGGCTATTCCACAAGTGACGAAACAACAGCCGCTATTGTCGAAATTTCCAAAAAATTGGGCAAAGTGCCTGTCGAAGCCAATGACTATCCCGGTTTTGTGGCAAATAGAATCTTGATGCCAATGATTAACGAGGCAGCCTATACACTTTTTGAAGGTGTTGCTGGTGTTGCCGAAATTGATACGGTAATGAAGTTGGGTATGGCGCACCCTATGGGACCATTACAATTAGCCGATTTTATTGGTTTAGATGTTTGTTTGGCTATTTTGCGCGTATTACATGATGGTTTTGGCAATCCCAAATACGCCCCTTGTCCTTTGTTGGTCAATATGGTCATGGCGGGTAAATTGGGTGTGAAATCGGGCGAAGGTTTTTATCGCTACCAACAAGACTCCAAAGATTTGGTGGTGGCTCCACAATTTAGCAAATAACACACACCATACAAAAAATGACATTGCATTGGCACGCTCGGTCAATCGCTGACCTGCCTGATATTGCCACAGCTTTATTGGCGCAGATAGGCAATAGACGTATCATTACTTTTACGGGCAATATGGGTGCTGGAAAAACCACTTTTATCAAAGTGTTGTGCCAACAGTTGGGCGTGGTGGACGCGGTGAGTAGTCCTACCTATAGCCTCGCCAACGAGTACCATACTGCCAAGCAAGAAAAGGTTTTTCATTTAGATTTATATCGCTTGAACGACATAGACGAGGCAATGCACATCGGTATAGAAGAGTATTTGTATGCCGATGCGTATTGTCTTATAGAATGGGCAGAAATCATTGTTCCACTTTTGCCTGATGATGTTGTGCGGGTTAGTATTCAACTTGACGATGCACAACAAGGACGTTTATTCGTGGTGGAATTGTAGAATATCTGCTTGAAAATATGTCATATCTTTGCGTTTGCGAAGCCGCGTTAGGGATGCGGAGGGTGGCGTTAGCCAGTGCGGAGAGCAACGAAGCACCGCAGCGTTAGCGAAGCCCATAGCAGCCCGACCCGCAAGGGAAACGCCCAAATATGATACAGAATAATACCAAACTCTTTCAAAACAATTATTCAAATCTTATAAATGCCAGACTACAACAGTGAAATTTTGCAGCTACAGGCTGCCCTACAATATTCGCCCAACAACTTGCCATTGTTGCACCTGCTTGCGAATACTTATTTCAAATATCAATTTTATACCGAAGCCGAAGCAACCTACAAAGAAGCTTTGTTAATAGACCCACAAAATAAGGAACTCAAATTGGGTTTGGCACATGCTTTTTATGCTTGCAACAAAACAGATGCTGCCCATATTGTAGTAGAGGAATTGTTGGCACATCAATACACCGCGCCCAGTCTGTATATGCTGTTGGCGCGCCTTTGTTTTGCTGAAAAAGATTACAAAAATGCCAAAGAAAATTATGAAATAGCGGTTAGTAAAGATAAATTTTTGGCGGATAACGACTTTTTGGTGGAAATTAACCATGCCATTAATCAAAATAAATTGGCTGTTCCAATGTCACACAATGCCGATGAGGTGGAAGATGAAGATGGTTTTTTTACGGAAATTTTGGAAAAACCAAACATCAATTTCTCAGATGTCGGCGGAATGGAGAACGTGAAAGAAGAAATCGCCCTCAAAATTATTCATCCTTTGCGAAATCCTGATATTTATAAGGCTTTTGGTAAAAAAATTGGTGGCGGGATTCTGTTGTATGGTCCTCCGGGTTGTGGCAAAACCCACTTGGCACGCGCCACCGCAGGCGAAATTAACGCCGCTTTTATTGCCGTTGGTATCAATGATGTGCTGGATATGTGGATGGGAAATAGCGAAAAAAACTTGCACGAAATTTTTGATACTGCCCGAACAAATGCGCCTTGTGTATTGTTTTTCGACGAAGTTGATGCTCTTGGGGCGAGCCGTTCTGATATGCGCAATGCCACAAACCGTTTTTTAATCAACCAGTTTTTGGACGAATTAGATGGTGTAAAATACAATAATGATGGTATTTTGGTGCTGGGTGCGACCAATTCGCCATGGTATTTAGACACAGCATTCAAACGACCAGGACGCTTCGACCGTTTGATTTTTGTGGCTCCACCTGACAAAATCGCGCGCGAAAAAATTCTCGATATCTTGCTCGCCGAAAAGCCTATAGACAAAGTCGATACAAAGATTATTGCACAAATGACCGAAGGTTTTTCGGGTGCCGACCTTAAGGCTGTCGTGGATTTGGCAATAGAAAGCAAAATCCCCGAATCTATTCGCCAAAACCGTTTGGTGCCGCTTAACACCAACGATTTGCGGCAGGTGAGCGCACAATATAAACCCACCACGCGCGAATGGCTGCAAACTGCCCGCAATTATGCATTATACTCTAACGAATCGGGTAGCTATAATGACATTTTGACTTATTTAAATCTGAAAAAATAGCACTTTGTTTGCAAAATGCAATAAAAAATCCACCAATGCTTGGTCATTGGTGGATTTTTTGTTATTCATTCATGTTACGCACTTGCTGTTATAAAACAGCCTATTGTGACAAACATAGCAATTATATAAAATGTACTAATACTTAGTAAATATTTTGCCTATTTTTTCGCATTAGCTACCACAAAATTAAGCAAAGACCATAGCACGTCGGACGAATCCACTCGAAAAAAGGACACCCTTTTTTGTTGCTGTTTGGATGAGCAAAAAAGAAGAATCACCATTTGTCGTTTGCGGTAACAGTATTTCGAATAATAACAAATTGTTGCCAATTTACCTTGTCTTTTTGGGCGAGTGCGTAGCATGAGTTATTCATTCAATTACACGCGTTCATACACAATTGCTACACCTTGCCCAACCCCCACACACATTGCTGCCACACCATAACGCGCTCGCTGGTCGCGCATGGCATACGCTAAAGTGGTGGTGATGCGCGCACCCGAACAGCCCAAAGGATGTCCCAAAGCAATAGCTCCACCACGCACATTCACTTTTTCGAGAGGTATGTGCAACTGTTGCACCGATGCCAACACTTGTGCAGCAAAGGCTTCATTGAGTTCAAATAGGTCGATATCTTCTATCCGAAGTTGGGCGCGTTGCAGGGCTTTTTGTATGGCAGGCACAGGTCCAATGCCCATATAGGCAGGCTCCACACCCGCAATACCTATTGCTACCACACGCAACAGCGGTTGCCAAGCTTGTTCTACTACCGTCGATTCGTTGGCGAGCAACAGCGCCGCTGCCCCGTCGTTGATGCCCGACGAATTGCCTGCTGTTACGCTACCGTCTTTGACAAAAGCCGAAGGCAGTTGTGTCAATTTTTCGCGGTTTGTTTGGCGCGGATGTTCGTCTTTGTCGACAATTCGTGTTTCTTTTTTGTTGATGCGCACTTCCACAGGCACTATTTCGTTGGAAAATAACGCTTGTTCGTGGGCTTTTTGGTATTTTTGTTGGGAATCAAAGGCAAAGTTATCTTGATCTTGGCGCGAAATCTGCCACTTTTGGGCAACGTTTTCGGCAGTCTCGCCCATGCTGTAGGGGTGATACAAGGCTGCTAAAGTGGGATTAGTGAATCGCCAACCGATGGTGGTATCAAAAATTTCGGGCGTTCGGTGGAAAGCAGTCGGAGATTTGGGCATGACAAAAGGCGCTCTGCTCATGCTCTCCACACCACCAGCAATATAGATATTGCCCTCGCCCAATTGCAAACAGCGCGTCGCATCGGCAATTGCTTGCAAACCCGAAGCACACAAACGATTGACCGTGACACCCGCACAAGTAACCGGCAACCCTGCCAATAAAGCCGCCATACGCGCCACATTGCGGTTGTCCTCCCCTGCTTGGTTTGCCGCCCCAAATATCACTTCTTCTATACTTTGGGGTGAAACTTGTGGGTTACGTTGCAAGAGCGCTTTTATCACTATCGCCGCCAAATCGTCGGGGCGAACCGCGCTCAAACTGCCGCCATAACTCCCAATGGGCGTGCGAACGGCATCTATAATATAGGCATTTTGCATATTTTTAACAAAATTATGGTTGTTCAATAGCAAAAATTAGACAAATAAACGAAAAAATGCACTTTGGACACTCGGCTATTTCATTTGTTCAATAAGCCCTGCTCGATTGGCATTGCCCACAATTTCTCGAAAATCGCCATAGTCGCGCCAAACATGCCCATAACGGTCAACGCCGTAGGTTATGGCTGTTTGTAGAATGGTGAAAGTAAACAACAATTCGTTGCGTCCTTTGGGAGCGGGTTCTTTATAGCCCACTAATGCAAATCCACCGTTGCCATCACTTTGCATCACTTCGTCGTTGGGCAAAATGAAATAGGTGGAAATGTCATCATACATATCGATGCGCGATTTATAGTTGGAAGGACCGTGTTGTTGGCGTTGTTGTGCCGATTGTGCATAACTATCATAGCTCCAACAAAGCATTAATAGTATGGCTAAAAAATAAATTCTCATGGCAAATAATATGGGGTGATTAAAAAATGGTATTTGTTTGGTGCGGAGATGAGGCGTTTTTCGCGAATACTGCATTGTTTTGCAACAAAAAACGGTGGGTTTTAAATTAAATCCACCGTTTTTGTCAATGTTATATCACTGTTTCCTACGCTTTTGTGATTTCCTGCAAACGCAATTTTAGCTCGTTCATTTGTTTATCATCGATAGAAGATGGCGCGTCAATCATCACATCGCGTCCGCTATTGTTTTTGGGGAATGCAATGAAGTCGCGTATCACATCAGCTCCCCCCAAAATGGAGCATAGACGGTCAAAACCAAAAGCGATACCACCATGTGGCGGAGCGCCATATTCAAACGCACCCAGCAAAAAACCAAATTTTCGTTGTGCTTCTTCGGGACTAAAGCCGAGTAACTCAAACATTTTGGACTGTAACTCGCGCTCATGAATACGGATAGAACCGCCTGCAATTTCGTTGCCATTCAAGACCAAGTCGTAGGCTTCGGCTTTTAAAGTAGCTGGATTTTCGGTCAATAAGGTAGCTGCATTTTTGGGACGTGTAAAGGGGTGATGACAAGCTATCCAGCGTTGGTCTTCTTCGTCCCACTCCAATACAGGAAAATCCAATACCCACAAGGCTTTGAAGTCGTCAGGACGGCGCAAACCCAGACGGCTCCCCATCTCCAAACGCAATTCGCTCAATTGTTTGCGTGCTTTGGCTGCCTCACCCGACACGATGAATATAAGGTCGCCTTTTTCGGCACCCATAGCAGTGGCAACTGCCTGTAGGTCAGCTTCGCTATAAAATTTATCTACCGATGATTTTACGCTGCCATCTTCGCCCACACGTGCATATACCAAACCTTTAGCACCAATTTGAGGACGTTTCATCCATTCTGTTAGTTCATCGATTTGTTTGCGTGTATAGTCGGCTGCACCTTTGGCTACAATGCCCACCACCAACTCGGCTTCGTCAAACACCTTAAAACCTTTACCTTGTACCAAATTGTTTAGTTCAACAAATTGCATACCAAAACGAATATCAGGTTTATCGCTGCCATATAGTTGCATAGCTTCGTCATAACTCATGCGGATGACTTCGCCAAGGTCGTAATTTTTGACATATCGGAAAATGTGGTGCAATAAACCTTCAAAAGTTTGCAATACATCTTCGCGCTCCACAAAAGCCATTTCACAGTCTATTTGTGTAAATTCGGGCTGACGGTCGGCGCGCAAATCTTCATCGCGGAAACAACGCACAATTTGAAAATACTTGTCATAACCCGATACCATCAACAACTGTTTGAAAGTTTGCGGTGATTGTGGTAAGGCATAAAATTGTCCTGGATTCATGCGGGAAGGCACCACAAAGTCGCGTGCGCCTTCGGGTGTGCTTTTGATGAGAAAAGGTGTTTCTATTTCCAAGAATCCCAAATTGCACAAATAACGACGCGCTTCTTGAGCAATATTGTGGCGCAAAATAAGGTTTTTTTGTACCGACGGACGGCGTAAGTCCAAGTAGCGGTATTGCATACGCAAATCATCGCCACCATCAGTATCATTTTCTATCAAGAAAGGAGGAACTTTGGAGGCGTTTAAAACCTGCAAATCTGTCACCTGAATTTCAATATCTCCTGTTGGTAAGTTGGGGTTTTTGCTTGTGCGTTCCACCACTATTCCACTGGCTTGTACCACATATTCGCGCCCCAATTGCTCGGCAGCTTCGCACAATTCGGCATTATTTTGCTGATTAAATGCCAATTGTGTTACACCATAGCGGTCGCGAATATCCACAAAAGTTAGTCCGCCAAACTTCCTGACACGCTGCACCCAGCCTGCTAAAGTAACATTTTGGTTAGCTTCACTAAGGCGCAATTCACCACAAGTATGTGTTCTGTACATGGTTTTTAAATTAGATTTTTTAAAATACGGAATTTGGAGCGGCAAAGTTACGGAATTTTAGCCATATAACAACATCGATTCGGTAAAAATGTGTCATTATTGTTTGGGTAATGAAGTCACTCAGAAAACTTTTTAATCGGTGGAAGATACAAAACATATAAGGGCAACCAAAAACAGTTGAGCTGCCCTCCTTTCGGAAGACAGCCCAATTGTTTTTATGTACTATATGGATAAGAAAAAACTATTTCACTACCACAAATTTAGCACGTTGTTGCGTATTGCCATTGTCAAGCATAATGACATAATAACCAGGAACTAAACCACTTACTTCTAACACTATTTCATTAGTGCCTTCTGTTGCAGTGTATTTTGTTGCCGAAGCAACTTTACCAGTTACGTCAAATACTTGTAACAATACTTCTTGGTTCAAACCACTTTCGTAGCTTACAGTCAAGTTAGTCGCAGTTGGAACAGGAGATACCGCTATAGCAGAAAGAGCAGGAATGGTTATGTCTGATTTATTTGAATTAGAACAAGTAACATCAATCATAATCCAAGGTGTTTCGCCTGGCATACCCGAACAAGCACTATTATTCACGCCTGAACAACGACGGTACCATGTGCGGCTATAAATCTGCCATGCTGGTGGGTCATAAGACTCACTTGTTGCTCCCCATACAATATCGCCCGCAAAGTTTGGATCAGTTGGAGCAGTTGCACCTGTATAACGGAACCATTGGTAACGAACACCACCGGGTTGTGAAGTAGTTGCAGGCGCAGTACTTGTGAGTGGTGCAGGGTCGGCACCAGCACAAATGCTTTGTGTGCCTGTAATACCTCCACCAACAATGTCGTCACAATTTACGCCGCCACCGCCGCCGGTTACTTCTTTCATCACAACGTTAGTATATAAATATTCGGTACAGTTCGAACGACGTGTTGCACGACGATAATAAGTAGATACTGTAATTGAACCTGGGTCGTAGGTAGCAGAAGTTGCTCCTGCGATATTAGTCCATGTCCAGTTGTCAGTACTTGATTGCCATTGATATTCCAATGTACCACTACCACCTGAAGGAGCCGTCGTTTCTACGATATTGGCAGGGTCAAATGGTGAGGCACCCGATTGGTAATTTCCAATTTGTCCTGCATTGGTGATATTGTTACAAGTACCACCGCCGCCGCCGTCAGTATCCAAGATAGTCACAACACCTGTGCCATCGGCAATTGTTGCACCGCTTGGGTTGGTCAAAGTTACGTTGAACGTTTCGGTAGGTTCGCCTGTTGTGTCATCAATAATAGGAACGGTCACATTCACACATGTTTGACCAGCAGGGATAGTAGCTGTGGCAGATACTGTGGTATAATCACTACCCGATGTAGCCGTGCCATTGCTTGTAGTATAGGTTACAGTAATAGGTGAAGTACTTGTAGCGGAAGCACAAATTTGCAAAGTCGCTGTTGGATTAGTACCTTCTGTTACTGTGATGTCGTTGATACTGATGGTAGGCTGGGTTGGTGTTGTGCCATTGTTCATACCTGCATCAATAGTAGTGATGTTTTGACCCGCAGCTACTGTAAATACATCTGTACAAGCAGAACCGCCTGAAATGGCATTTACATCGCTATCTGTTGCATCATCATTACCTTGATCTTTTGGACTTACATTGCTATAACCCCAAGGAAGATTGAAGCAGATTTTGTAGCTACCCGGTGCCACATTGCTAAACAAATAAGCACCACTAGCATTTGTTTCAGCATAACCTGCCCATGAACCTGTGGAAGTATAGAGGTTAACAGATACACCAGCAATACCCAATTCGCCTTGGTCTTGGATACCATTGTTATTGGCATCGTTCCATACAAAGTTACCTACTGAGGCAGGACCTGTGGCACTATCATTGTCTAAGATAGTTACAACACCTGTACCATCGGCAATTGTTGCACCGCTTGGGTTGGTCAAAGTTACGTTGAACGTTTCGGTAGGTTCGCCTGTTGTGTC
>JAEUUX010000109.1 GCA_016787295.1 Chitinophagales bacterium | reverse complement strand
TCAATCAATATCTACAGAAAACCGACCACGTTTAAAGCACAGTTTATCGGCGTTTTGTTCGCCTCGCTTGGGTGCTTCTACTTCTAAATACACCTCAAACTCGCCTTCTACTTTATTCGTCAGCGTATCTAAGTGCGTAATTTCTATACAACTCTTAGGATGTTTGCGTAAATAGTAAATATCACCAGCAACATCACCATCGTCTGCAAAAGTACCATAGTACGAATAAAGATGACCTGTATTGGCATAAATAGAATTTTCATCCCCATCAATAGCATATTTACCTTTTTTTAACGGAATATAAGATATGATAAAATCTTCTCGCAAAGCCCCATAGTCAGTAAATGTATTGCCTCTAACATGAAAAAAATTTCTGTCCGTTTGATAACGTTTTGCCCAGCCTGATGCTACCCAATCGTCGCCATTCCTGCAAGCATGAAGGCTACCGTGTATCATATCGCCGGGCAAATAGAGCGGCATATCATTTTTTTGGCAGCTATTGTTCACCACCATTATGCCCAACATAAGGTATAGATATAGTACTTTTTTCATAATGTTGGGGGTTTAGTGGGTGATAATAATTTTTTGGTGCTGACTACTGCCATTCCCCACCCAATTGAGGTAGTATATTCCTGCGGGCAGGTGTTCGGTTGAATAATGTTGCTGCATGGGTGCTGTTGGTTCCTCAATCGTCAACGATCTATTATCCACTATTTTACCAAAGGCATCTACTAATTGTAGTTGATATTTGCCCGCATCTAAATAAGCATTCAAAACACTAAAGGAAGTGTTGGCAGGGTTGGGTATAATTTGAAAAGAAAGACTTTTGTTGCTCGATTCAAACATACTACTACTACTCTTACCTGCTCCACCACAGCCCACTTCGCACAAATCTGTATTGATTTGCAAGGTGCTATTGCTCACTACGCCATCGGCACAAGTGACGCGCAAACGCAAGAAAAAAGAAGGACAAAACAAGGGTTCATTGAGAGTGATGCTAGACCCTGTGCCAAGTAAAGTTCCCGGATTAGCGGCATTAAAAATTCCACTAAGATTCCAGCGCCATTCGTAGGAATAAGGAGGAATACCGGGAAATCCGGGCGTTGTGGGCGTAATAACAGCGCTAAAAGTAATGGGAGGTTCGGTGGTAGGATGCCCTGGACGGCACCATTGCGTAATGCCTGACATTGTTGCCTTAAAACTGGGGTCACTTCTATATCCGTCTAAGGCGCAACTAGTATTTTGTATCATATGCGCATTGTCGTTGTCTGCATCGCCCGTTGGAGTAGCATTAAAATTGATGTCGGGATTGGAATAGTGCAACAAGCGTTGTTCCGTATTGCCCAACCTTGCCAACAAGGTTCGGCGTTCTATGCCATTGGCATCATCAAACCGCCAACCATGCGCACAAATATCTGTATTATCGCCTCCATCGCACTCACAGTTGTCATTGGTATTGTGTCTGGCACCAAACAAATGTCCTACTTCATGGGCATAAGTGAAGCGAGGGTTTAACAAATTGTTAATCGTCACAATGCCATAAGCATCGTCATAATTATAGGTATCAGGTCCTATTTCAGATACAATTCCCAAAACATCTCCATAACGATTATCGGTCAGCATAATCACCAAATCTGCCCTATATTGATTTCTTAGGCTTTTGGCAGTAGTATGATTCTTTAAATTGAATATGTCACTAAGAATAGAAGTATCACCACTATAGATAAAATTATTAAGCGCTGCATATCGGGTTCTCACGCGTGCATTAATGTCACTATTGGCAAAGGCGAGATTGACTGTTTCGGCACCATTGATAACATATGCAAGGGCATTGAGCCAATTGTTGCCAAATGTTCCACCTATCCAAGTGCGGGCTTCGGGTGTAACAAGCACCAATACATCAATAATAGAAGAACAATTGTCATCTTCTGCGCAATAATCTATGCTACTGCTTGCGCTTTGGAGAGCAGTAGTGGGAACTGTACTAGTAAGGCAAGTGTCGGCGGGCATAGCAGCCATATCATACTCAAACAAAGCACAATAACTTTTGTATAAGGGATACAATACAAAGTATTTGTTGTTGAGTTGTATGAAACCCGACATACCGTCATCAGTACTCACGATAGACATATAACCTGCTTGGTCGATTCTGCCTTGCCAGATGTACTGTTTTTCGGCTTCGTATTCCACGCGTACTGCTTTGGCAGTAATGGTAGCGGCGATGCCCGGAATAGTGAAAGTTAGCACGCCATCTTGTTGCAAACTTGGCACATCACCTACCTTTACAACAGATAAATTTTTCTTGTAGGACAAGGCATTGAGCCTATTCCAAAAATCCAACTTTTCGGTGGGCAATAAGGATACTTGTGACACATTGATAGGCTTTAGCAAAACAGTCTGTTGGGCTATTGCTATTGTGCTAAAGCAAAACGAAAGTAGGAGAAAGCTACATAATAATAGGTAACTCCTTGCTACGAAAGGATAATTTTTTTTCGCCATTTGGGATATAAAGTTTAATGGTTTAATAAACTATTACAAAGCTACAAAAAAGAATCTAATAATAGCAATAAACTATGAAAATTTTACAATTCTATTACAAAAGTGGTCAAATATTGTCATCTTAGCCCCCAAATAGTTTTCAAAATAGCCGATACTTTTGATGTTCCAAACTACCTCAAAGAACCTTGTTATCAATAAAACACCCTTTGGAGGTTCAGAACCTCCAAAGGGTGTTTTAGGTAGAAAACGGAATGGAATAAGTTGATGGATTGAAGGGCGAAAAAAACACCTTTTACCCGCAACCAAGCAGATAAAAGGTGGAATGGATAAAAATTATCCTTGAACGTACTTTATTTCCATGTCCGTTATCAAAGTATCATGGTATATGAACAAAAATAGGCATTGTATACACTTGTTTGGTGGTAGTAAAAGAGAGAAAATAAGTAGCTGTGGGCAGCGATGGGAGCATAAATTGGTAGCTTATTGGCTCATAATGGGCGCTTGGCAGTGACCAAACCACATTTCCTTGTGCGTTATAGAGCTGAAGGGAAGCCGTTTGAGCTTGGGAGGGTTTTATGAGTAGCTGTTGCTGTTGGTAGTGAGCAGTTATGCTAAGTTTTTCGGTTATATGGTTAGTTGTTTGTCCTGTATAATAAGGAAGCGGGCTATGTATGACATAATACTGTCCATTACCAGCTTGATTTTGGAAGCCTGTAAGCCAATAGTTGCCATTATTATCAGGAAGTATATGGTATAGCAAATCAATTTCGTCATTGCCGAAGTATTGTGCGCCCAATTCGTTGCCCAAACTGTCGATATGCAGCAATAAACCGTTGATAGGCTCGTTAGGGTCGGGTGCATTGCTATAGCCACTTATCACAAAACTTCCGTCGCTCAATTGGGCAATACCAAAACCTGCTTCGGTGCTGCTGGGAGTCCCCCACTGGCGATACCACAACAAACTACCCGCTTGGCTGACTTTGAGGAGGGTGAGGTCAAATGCTGCAATGCTGCTAACGACTGACTCGCCCGATATTAAATAGTCACCCGTATTGGTTACGATGATATTTTTACTTCCGTTGGCATAATCATCGTCTCCTGCTACCACTTCCCACAGTAGTTCGCCTGCTGTGTCTATTTTAGCAACATAGATGTCAATCGTACCACGTCCAAAGCTATCAGAATCGGCAGTAAATACATAGTTGCCATCGGGCGTATAGCGGATTTTGTAGCCAACATCATTGCCATCGCTGCCATAAGTATGTTCCCACAAAAAATTGCCCATTGCGTCCATTTTAACCACATAACAATCATTAGCGTTATTGAGGTCGTTTTTAAAGCCAATCACCGCTATACTTCCATCGGGAGCGAGGCATACACCCGATAAACTTTCTATGACCGCAGAGGGCGGCGTGTTTGTTTGCCATAGCAGGTTGCCATTGGCATCTACCTTGATGATGATACCATCGGAATCCAATAGGCTATTTTCGGTTGTTCCAACGAGGTATAGGTTGCCTTGTTCGTCCATTTCCATATCGGCGCAATAGTCATTATTAGGCGTTCCATAGTATTGAGACCATAGTATTTCGCCTGTTGATGATAGTTTGGTGAGGGTGATGTCATAGTTGCCCATGCTACCGCTGGCATTCATGCCCGCAACATATAAACTGCCGTCGGGGGCTTGGCGTGTGGCGAGGGCTTGCTCCGTAACATCGGTATTGCCCCATATTATTTCAGCAATAGGGCTTTGGGCAAAGAGTAGTGCGTTTTGGGAGATGAATAGATAGCCAACTATGGCGTATATGAGCTTTGGCATGGCATTATGGGTTTATTGGTTAGCGTATATTAGGCATAAGCGTGTGCCTATTATTCCATAGGCTCAAAATTCACGGCATCGGTATTCGTATTGCTGCCACGTGGGTTGTTGAAACCTATGGGCGTGCTGGGAATGGGAATGCGAAGCCCTGCATGGAAATAAGGTTTAGCACGGCTGAAATTATAGCCCACACCACCTTGCAAATAGTCACGAAAACAAGAGACCACCGCACCCGCAGCTATTTCGGGATTGCCGTCGCGGTCAAAGTCGAAGGTGGAGAAGTTGAGTCCTGCACCTGCGTCGATGTAGTTGCGGTAGATTTGGCTGCGCGATTTAGGTTTTACAATAAGGCTGTAGGCTGGACCATTGGGCAGTGTGCCGTCGAAAGTGCGCTGCATCGGGCGAGCAAAAGCATAGTTAGCTACCATATCTATGTGGGCGGGTACATTAAGGAGTCGGAGGCTGTGTGTTTCCAATTCGGTGGGGCGTGTGGGCTTGTCGCTATTGGAACGTCCCTTTTCGGCGGCGATTTTGATAATAACCCAGTCACCTTGTTTGCGGCTACCCGTGTATAGCATATCAAATTGTGTGGAGTCGGGCATTTCGTCAATGGTTTGTTGGAAAACGAGTTCGCTAAATTCCAGCGCCTCGAGGTTAACTTCATCACCGGGCGTTAGGAGTGCAAAGTTTTTGACGTAATTTTTCACCATTTCGTAGTGTCCTAATAGGTTGTTAATCATCAAGACAATGTTCTGAATGTTGTTATTCACGCTGGGGTCGGCAGTTCGCAATTCGCCGGTCAATATGCGCCTAATGTCCATGAATGCGAGGGTTTGTTGCTGTAGTTCTTTGAGGTCTTCTTTGGCTAAGGCAAGAAGATTTTTGAGTTGTCCGCCTGTAACTTTTCTGATGTATTTATTTTTAAGCCCGTCTAAGTATTCGATGTATAGACGGGATTTTTCGTCTAAGCTATCTTTGGTCTTGAGCGAAACAACGCGGTTAGAATTTTCGATATTATCTATCAATGCCTCTATCTCGGAACGAATGCCTCTCACATCTACCAACCACGAGTCAATCATATCCACATACGGCTTTTTGCAAGTGGAAAGGACTTGGTCGATGCTAACTTGTCGTTTGGCGAAAATCTGTTTGTATTGTGCCAACTGCTGTTGCTGTTGGGGTTGTATGTTAAGTTGGTTGCGGCTGACCTCATATCGCTGCCCTTCTGCCAATTCGTCAAAACCCTGTAGGTGTATGGGGCGTGTGGTGCCATTGGTGACAATCCAGGCTCCTACCCTGATGTAGTAGCGGTCATCATTTTGGTGTATGGTGTCTGCCATACGGCGGTTGTTATTCAGGCGGCGCGTGGCTACCTCAAATACTTTGTTATATTGTTCAAATATGGAGGTGCGTTCGCCGCGTGTCTGCGCCCCTTCTGCCATAGCATCGAGTTCGTCGTTAAGTTCGTCCTCGATAGGAGTGTCTGCAACGGCATCAATGAAATCAACGTATTGCTGTGCCATATTAGCGTAGGCTTGTTCGAGGTCTTTGTTGTCGGCGGCGGTACCGCGACGGTTAGGGCGGGAGTTAGTCGTGGGTTTGGAGCTATGCTTAATGGCTTCATCTAAGGCAGTGAGGTGTTGGAGGTATTGGTCAGTGATGACATTCACTTGCTCCAAATCGCTTAGTAATACCTGAACGGTCGTATCGTTGGTGTTGGCAGGAACAACTTGCTGTATGCGTTGCTGTATTGCCTGTTTGTTGAGGCGAATGGCAATTTTACTGTTCACATCAATAGCAACATTGCGTTTATTGTGAGAAATATGTTTGCCATTTTGTTCAGTCTCTTCTATTTGTAAGAGATCTTGCGCCACAAGGGAAGGAGCGAGGAAAAGTAGGGTTAAGATTAGGGTGGATAATTGATTCATGATTTTGGGATTTAATGACTGCTGTTATTGATGAATAACAGACAACTTATTTCGGGACAAAGGTAAGTATTTTTGGCAAAAAATGTTCGTTTTTGTTGCCAGTTTTATTTTTTACTTGCTTTTTTATGCTTTGGGTTTAATACTATGGATATATAAAGCAGCAATAAAAAACTATTCATCGATAATTATTCCTTGCCGACGAGCTTCAAACTGTTCCCAGCGGTAATCTGCACCTGCATATTGCTTCTGGCATATTCCCAGCGGTAGTCTGCACCTGCATATTGCTTCTGGCACATTCCCAGCGGTAATCTGCACCTGCATATTGCTTCTGGCACATTCCCAGCGGTAATTTGCACGTGCATATTGCTTCTGGCACATTCCCAGCGGTAATCTGCACGTGCATATTGCTTCTGGCACATTCCCAGCGGTAATTTGCACCTGCATATTGCTTCTGGCACATTCCCAGCGGTAATTTGCACCTGCATATTGCTTCTGGCACATTCCCAGCGGTAATCTGCACCTGCATATTGCTTCTGGCACATTCCCAGCGGTAATTTGCACGTGCATATTGCTTCTGGCA
>JAEUUX010000055.1 GCA_016787295.1 Chitinophagales bacterium | reverse complement strand
AAATGCCATACAATTGGCAAACATACCTGCCATATTGGTCACATTACTCGTATTAAAAGAACTTGGCAGGGCTTGATTGTAGGCACTACAACTTTCAAACATACCTGCCATATTGGTCACATTGCTCGTATTAAAACTACTCGGCAGGGCTTGGTTATAGAGCGTACAACCCGAAAACATTTTCCCCATATCCGTTACATTGGCGGTATTAAAATTATTGGGCAGGACTTGATTGAAATTGCTACAAAATCTAAACATAAACGCCATATCTGTCACGTTTGCTGTGTTAAAATTGCTCGGAAGGGCTTGATTATAGAGTGTACAGCCCTGAAACATAGCATACATATTCGTTACATTAGCCGTATTAAAATTATTCGGTAGCACTTGGTTATAGGCAGAGCAACCCGAAAACATACTAGATATATTCGTTACATTAGCCGTATTAAAACTACTTGGCAGGGCTTGGTTATAGGCAGAGCAACCCGAAAACATACTAGACATATTCGTTACGTTATCCGTATTAAAACCATTGGGCAAGGCTTGGTTAAAGGAACTACAATCTCTAAACATAGAGTTCATGGCTGTTACAGCCGCCGTGTTGGGAACATCGGTGGCGTTCAGCACCATATTGGCACAACCATTAAACGCAGATTGCATAGTTGTCCAAACAATATCTCCCCATTGCTCAATAGATAATAATTTGAGTTTATCGCCGCCATTACTAAAAAATATGCGTGGAAAAGCCCCTCTGATAGCCACTGTATAAGTTCCTGCTGTACCGTAGTTGTGCGTGATATTGCCCGTTACGCCAAAGTCATCAAACGTACCATCGTTGTTCCAATCCACGTCATAGTTGTAGCCACTACCTGTGGTGGGTATGGTAATGGAAGTGCTGTTGGAAGTACCTGCATTGTCGGTTTTCCAAGTGGTGATGAAAGGGCAAAGCTGGGCAAGATAAATATTTTTTACTCCCGCCTCATCGCCGTCCCACACGATAATATTGCCCTCTATTTGTGGGGTTCTGTTATTGGTAGAAGTCGTAGAGGAGACTTGCGTAACAGCCGTTCCATCGTGTTTAAAAATATGCTGAACGCCGCCAAGCGTACCTTGCCAAACTACCGTATTACCGCTTATTTGTGGGACGCTGTTAGCAGTAGAATTCGTAGAGAGTTGCGAAACACTTGTGCCATCGTGTTTAAAAATATGCGAAACGTCGCCAATAAGACCTTGCCACACCACCGTATTACCGTCTATTTGTGGTCTGAAGTTACCGATAGAAGTCGTAGATAGTTGCGTGGTGGTCGTTCCGTCGTGTTTATAGATTTGGTAACTTGTGCCATCATGACCAGACCACACCACCGTATTGCCGTCTATTTGTGGTACATCGTTAAAGGTAGTAGTTGTAGAGACTTGCGTGAGGGTCGTTCCGTCGTGTTTATAGATTTGGTAACTTGTGCCATCATAACCATCCCAAACGACCGTATTGCCGCTTATTTGTGGGCTGTTGTTAATGGTAGAAGTCGTAGAGAGTTGTGTGAGGGTTGTTCCATCGTGTTTAAAGATATGGCTAACGCCGCCAAGCGTACCAAGCCACACCACCGTATTGCCGCTTATTTGTGGAAAGTTGTTATCAGTAGAAGTCGTAGAGAGTTGCGTGAGGGTCGTTCCATCGTATTTAAAGATATGCTGAACGCTGCCAGCCACACCAGCCCAAACGACCGTATTGCCGCTTATTTTTGGATTGGTGTTTTGGATAGAAGTCGTAGAGAGTTGCGTAGTGGTCGTTCCATCGTATTTAAAGATATGCTGAACGCTGCCAGCCACACCAGCCCAAACGACCGTATTGCCACTTATTTGTGCACTGGCGTTAGCGGTAGAAGTCGTAGGAATAATTGCTGGCGTACATTGTGCATACGCCGAGGCGTTTGGGAAAAAGATAGCCGCCGATAGGATAAGACAAAAGGCGGCGATGCTTGCCACAGCATAAGGTATTTTTGCCGTTTGTTGGATAAAAAATTGGTATGAATTTTTCATTTTGCTGGTATATTTTGTTAATTATTAAAGCTGGTTATTGTTTTAGTGTTTTGTTCAAGTTGTGCGAAAACGATATTAGCCATACATCAAACTCAAACGATAGTGCAAAAATAGCCTTGATTAAGGCAGTAAAAAAGCGGAATGTAGCTGAACTGACCAAATAAGCACCTGAATTGCTTATATTGAGGGTTGAAATGATTTTGGGGTTTAGGTGTATTATTGCCCAAACAAAACAAGCCCAAATGATAGTGCAAAATAGCATCATTTGGGCTTGTAATTATATGATGTGACAGGTAAACAGATTTTGCCAAATACTGCGCATAATCAATCTGTTATAGCTATGTGCAGTATTTGGCAAAAGTGAACAAAATTGGTGCAACCGAAAAAATGCGCGACCTCAAACAGTTCTTCCTGCGTACTACCCAAAACGATGTCGATACAACGGAATAATCTTTAAACAGTATTTATTTTCTAATGGCGATGGTGCAGACTTTGGGTTGCATCATCGCCATTTTTTATTTGCCCAAAATAAACCCCTAAAAACCGAGACGTTTAGCCTAAACACCTAAACATTTAGCCCTGACACCTAAACGTTTAGCTCCAACACCTAAACGTTTAGCCCTAACACCTAAACGTTTAGCCCTAACACCTAAACATTTAGCCCTGACACCTAAACGTTTAACCCTAACACCTAAACGTTTAGCCATAACACCGAAACGTTTAACCCTGACACCTAAACGTTTAGCCCTAATACCTAAACGTTTAGCCAAAACACCTAAACGTTTAGCCCTGACACCTAAACGTTTAGCCCTGACACCGAGACGTTTAGCCTAAACACCTAAACGTTTAGCCCTGACACCTAAACGTTTAGCCCAAACACCGAGACGTTTAGCCTTGACACCTAAACATTTAGCCCTAACACCTAAACATTTAGCCCTAACACCTAAACGTTTAGCCCTAACACCTAAACGTTTAGCCTAAACACCTAAACGTTTAGCCTAAACACCTAAACGTTTAGCCTAAACACCGAAACGTTTAGCTCCAACACCTAAACGTTTAGCCCTGACACCGAAACGTTTAGCCCTAACACCTAAACGTTTAGGGTTTCCATATTCCAAATACCTAAACGTTTAGCCTAAACACCGAAACGTTTAGCTCCAACACCTAAACGTTTAGCCCTGACACCTAAACGTTTAGGGCAAACACCTAAACGTTTAGCCCTAACACCTAAACGTTTAGCCTAAACACCGAGACGTTTAGGGCAAACACCGAGACGTTTAGCTTCAAATCCCAATTATCTAATTTATCCAAGTACCTACTTTTGCTCCACAGCAATTATCTACTTTTTCGTAAGCACCCATATCTATTGTGCCAAACTGCGGTCTGGTCGTGTTAACAATGTCTGTGGTAGGTGCGCCTATGGCAGTGCCTACATTATAGGCGGGGCTTCCACAGCTTAGGCGCAAACCGTCGTCGGCAGTACGATGTGTATTGTCGGCTCCGTCTATACCTGCGGCATTAACAAATAATGGGTTTTGGTTATTAATAATGCCTGTACCTGTGCTGTAAATACTATTTTGTTGGGTAAGGCAGTAGGTAATGTTGTTGGTAGCCGGAGCGGTGGCACTATTGGCTATATCGGCTCCTGCAATGGTAGTGCTACTTCCTTTCAGGTTGCCCCAAAAAATGTTATTGCTCAATGTGTTGGTGCCAACTTGGGTAAAAATGCCGCCGCCGTTGGTTGCCGAGTTAGCATAAAAGGTATTATTGATAATGGTATTAGGTCCATCATTGGCATAAATAGCTCCGCCCAGATCAGCCGAGTTATTGTACAATACATTATTAGTAATAGTATTGTTGCTATAAAACAAAAAAATGCCACCACCAGCTGTAGTTCCTGTGCTAAATTGAGCATTGTTAGATTGCTTATTATTTGGGTTAGCAGGTTTGGCCCCACTGCTGGCAGCCACGTTGTTGTATATGGTATTATTAGTAATGATACTGGTGCAATAGGTTATACTCATTCCACTTTTTGTATTGCCTGCAACGGTATTGTTGGTAAAGGTATGTAGTCCATCTTGGGTGTGTATGCCGCTGCCTGCGTTGTTTATAATGGTGTTATTGGTGCAAATACTGGTACTTGCTAACAAAGCCATACCGCCTCCTGCATTCGACAAGTTGGCTATTAAGGTATTATTTCTTATTGTATTGGTGCCATATAAAGTAAGGATACCTCCGCCATAGCCTCTTGGCATATAACTTCCATTGACAGTAATTGCGGTAAAATTATTGGCATTTCCGCCTATTATGGTAAATCCATCAATGGTTACGCCTATACCACCTATTTGGGGTGCTAAGGCAGCCACTACATGATAGGCATTTTCGGTATTATTAGTAAAAGAAAGGGTAGCTCCTGTTCCTGTTACTACATCGTCGTCATTAAAATCGCCGCTTAGGGTGGTGATATTAGCGGCAATGTTGCGTTGCGTGAGTAGTGTTTCGTTGCCTGCAAATCCGCCATAGATTTGTACGCCATCTTTGACATAAAAGGTTCTGTCGCGCGGGTTGGTGGGGCTGGCGTTGTTCAAGGGGTCTTTGGTGGGTTTATAGATTCCTGCGGCAACCCATACAGCATCACCCGAAGCAGAAGCATTAATGATTGCCGGAAAATCGCTACTTGAATTTGTCCATGAAGAGCCGTCCATAGTGCCCGCTCCTACGGGTGTGACATAACGCGTGGTTTGGCTATAGGCTACAGAAATACCTAAAACAAGGAGAACTGCTAAAGCAAATACAGTTTTTGCTGTTTGTTGGATAAAAAATTGGTATGAATTTTTCATTTTGTTGGTATATTTTGTTAATTATTAAAGCTGGTTATTGTTTTAGTGTTTTGTTCAAGTTGTGCGAAAACGATATTAGCCATACATCAAACTCAAACGATAGTGCAAAAATAGCCTTGATTAAGGCAGTAAAAAAGCAGAATGTAGGCGAACTGACTAAACAGGCACCTGAATTGCTTATATTGAGGGCTGAAATGATTTTAGGGTTTAAGTGTTTTATTAACCTTCTCCAAAAATAAAACAATCCCAAATGATAGTGCAAAATAGCATCATTTGGGATTGTGGCATAAACAGAAAATGGGTGAACCGGTATATAAGCAGGGCAACGTCCACAATATCTCAAAAAATATCGTTTAGCTAAGTCGTTACAACATTTGAATAGGTAAACATTGGCAAGGTTTTGAACTTTGTCAACGCTTACCTATTCGCTTGCTTACAGTCTAATCACTTTTTCAATTACAGGTGGTGTCCAAAGTGGCATATAATCTTTATCCCAAACGCATTGGTCGGGGTAATATACCCTAATCATAACATTGAAAATACCCGAAGGGGCAGGAACTGTAGTACTACTACCCGGAGCAGAAGGAAGCCAATTAGCATACAAGGGGTCTGTATTGGGTATTGCACATTTGTCTTGGATAAATATTACCACATTGTCACCAACATTTTGGAGCGGTGCAGTAGCATCATGTCCTACGGCATAGCGTCCGATGGTATTTTCTATAAAAAAGCCATCTTGATTGTACATTGTTAATGACCAAAAAGCACCGTTAGGGGGTGTTCCATTATTGAATGTAATTCTGTAATCGTATTTGCTACCATCAAGGTCATCTCCGTCTGCGTCTATTTCTGCACTATAATAGACAGCATCTTGAATTAAATTCGCGCCCAGCCCATTGTAACCAATCCTGGCTCTGAGCAAGTAGTCGGTGCCATAAGCTCCCATTTTAGGGTTCAAATTAGTTATCCAATTGGTATCTTTTGAAGCTGTTTTTTTGGTTAGCAGGTTGTTAATACACCAAGCAGGCGTTTCGGCGATTGCTTCCCATGTTATTGCATCAAAGCCTTGATTTTCAAAAGGTATCAAGCCCGGGCCAACACCAATTTTCTTAAATTTTTCCATTGCTTTGCTATCCTCCGGCGCAGGTGGATTAGTGAGCAAAAGCAAATTTAGGCGTGCAAAAAATTCTTTTATCGGCATATTTATAACGGTTTCATTGGGGGTAATGGTAGCCTCCGCATGGTTTCCGCCATAAGCAGCACTATTTCCATTAGGCTTCCTAATGCTTAGTTGGCTTTGCAAACTAATAACCGAACCTGCACCATTTACATTGTAGTCGTTAGTATCGGTATTATCTACTTGAAAGCGGCCTATAGCCCATACTATATCTGTTCCACACTGGATAACGTCGGTATATCCGGTTGTGTCAAAGCCATCAGGAAGACCTTTTGCACCAACCAATAAATAGTTTCCACCTTGTGTTTGCTGCGTTCTTTTGCCCGGAGAACCCTCAATTACATTGGTGAACGCATCTAACAGCGGCATTACATAATATTGCTCGCCCGTTGCCGGCATACCTAAGACCAAAGGACCACAACTTAAATCAAAAAAAGCACTGGAATAATAAGTGTCAAAATTGGGTCTAACTACGTCGGTATCGCCGGCCGTACAAAACGTAGTTCTATTTAAGAATTGATTTACCGGGTTTTTTGATTTTAAAGAAACTTCTTTGGTTAAATCAACTAACACCAAAGGTAAGCCATAGATAAAGGCTTCTCTTGTAAGATCCACTACGGGATTAAGAACGGAAATTGGATGTGAAGATACCATGATTAAAAACTTTGTTTGTAGAGGTTTTTATCCTCGTTTGTTAAATTAAGGGAGATGTTTTTTAGAAATTGCCTGTTTTTTTCGTAAACGATATTGCAAAAGTATATCCTACGACAGTGCAAAGATAGCCTTAACTAAGGCGGTGAAAAAGCGGAATACAACCGAACTGAACAAACAGGCACCTGAATTGCTTATATTGAGGGCTGAAATGATTTGGGCTTTTAGCCGTTTTATCGCCCAAACAAAACAATCCCAAATGATAGTGCAAAATAGCATCATTTGGGCTTGTGGTGCAAGAAGTATATAAGCGAACTGACCAAATAAGCACCTGAATTGCTTAAATGGGGAGAGGAATTGCTTTTTATTTATTAGTTACTGTTCTGGTGTATTGTTTATCTACATAAACATTATGGTCATCTTGCCATGTAGTTCCAGCTATTGATTTGTAATCTGCTAATGCAGAACATGTTACACCCCAAGTGGCGATGTTTATCCATAAAGTATTCTTATCTGTAACATTCGCTGGTTTACTTGCAGTACAATAGCCTTGATGATAAATAATTTTATTATTTCCGAGTTCTTTAGCAACATCTTCCATATACTTAGCGGAATAGATGTGGTCTGAATGGTCTCCGGGGTTGGTGGCTTCATCAGTGTCTGCTATATGAAATGTTATGTAGCCTGTAGATTCTTTTTTTACTATTGATTTAAGTGTTTCCTTTAAATCAGCAGAACTGTAGTATTTATTTCTTTGATCTACTGACAATATAGAGGAAATAGTGCCATTATATAGCTTTTGTATGCTGTTACCTTTTCCTACTGGGGTGCCTTCGCCGCTATAGCCGCCATCGGGTAGCCTTACGAAATAAACTACGATGTTATCATAAGTATATCTCTGTAGATAGTGTTCTGCCTCTTTGGGGTTTCCCGAAATAGTTGTTTCCTTTTGTTGCATATCCATTCCCAAACCCTCAGCTCCGGGAGTAGAAACATTTCTTAAGAACCTAATAGCTCTTAAACTTCCTTGTTCTCTTGCGGTATAATAGGCACTACCTTCATTACCACCATCTCCGGAGGTAGTGTGTATAAAGATAACCTTTTCGCCGCTTTTAACACTAAGGTAAGCATCGGGGTTCATAAATAGCTGCCAATCGTCGGGGTGTGCAGATACAAAAACACTTGTTTGAGCAGACAAGCTAAAGAAATTTAGCAAGAAAAATAGGAAGCACAAAATTTGAAAATTTGCCATGGTAATTGTTTTTTTTTAGTTATTGATAGAATATTTAGTACAAAATAGTGTCTTTCTTTTCTGATACAAAATAAGGTAGCAAAAAATCAGGAATCTTGCAAAAAACAGATTATGCTTAATTTGAGGAATGAAGTAAAGTTGGGCGTTTATCCGTTTTAAAGGCTCACCAATACTACAAACACCCAACTCATAGTGCAAAAATAGTGTTGCTTATGGCGATATAAAAGTGAAATGTAGCTGAACTGACCAAATAAGCACCTGAATTGCTTATATTGGAGGGCTGAAATGATTTGGGGCATTAGCCATTTTCAACCCAATGTAAAAAATGGGTTACTTTTAAGCGCGGCACGATGATTTGTTCGGAGGTAGGTATGCTTATTTGTAGTGATATGCGTTGGTTGGCATAGGGTTCTACCTCTTTTATTGCCTGTCTATTGACTATCATTTGGCGGTTTATGCGGTAAAATTGTTGTGTGGGAAGGAGGTTTTCAAGGTAGCTTATTGTTTTGTTAATATTATGCTTGTCGCCATTAAAATCCAACAAATAAACGGTTTCGTTGTCTAAATAGATAAAGGCAATGTTTTCTATCAAGACAAAATATATTTTACCATCTAAGCGAATAGAGAAACTGATTTTGGGTTTATGTGTTGCTTGGTCAATAGTGTTGTTTTTCATTTTGAGAGAAATTTTTTAGGGTTATTGGAAAATAACTGCGAATTGGTGCGAAATGGGTGCTATTTGAAAGGGTAGTTTATGGAACGTTTGTGGCGAGCTATTTTTTTTGTTGGGCTTTTATTGTACCAAAAACAGGTCGGATAAATACCCCAACTTTGGCATACATATAGCCATTGTGTTGCCCTGCAAACGATTGGTTTGGCAAATGTAGGTACGATGTGTTTAGGTTTTCTTTAAGGCTTTGGCTATACCCCATTTCGCCGTGCAACCACAAATAGTTGTTCAAGGCTTTTTCTATGTTCATAAAATAGCGCAAGTGTTGGCTATTGATAACTAAGGCATCGTCGGGGCTTTGCAAAATGGGTGTTTCTAATCCCAAAAATGGCGAGCGATTGCCAATTTTTGCCCCCAAAACAAGCGAACTGCGCGGAGAAACGACATAGCGCAATTGCCCAAAAACAGGAAAAAGCAACTCTATATTTAAATGTTTGTTTAAGCGTGTAAAATAAATCACAATGGGAAGTACAGGCAGTTTGATGTCTTTTCCGACCATGCCCACTGCACCCAACAACAGCATATTGTTTTTGGTCATTCGCAAAGGATAGGTAGCCGTAAATATCCCGCGTTGGGTTGCTGGTTCAAAATGGGCAATATCGCGTCCCGAAATATTGTACGAAGCGGCAAGGGTCAGTTTTTTATTTGCTTTTTTGAACAAAATTTGTTGCGAAACGTGCAAAGATATGATAGTGCTTGACCCAAGAGTAGGCATGTTATGCGGCATAATGCTATCGTTCAAGGTAGTTGTCCCGATATTGTCTTTGAACAAGTTGTAACCAAAATTGATTTTAGCCCCAAAACCTTTGGTTCGTTTAACAATTGGTAAAGCACCATAAAGGCTATAGACTTGGCTATTTTTCATAGGCAAATTTAAGTCCTCTTCATTGGTGCTTAGATAATTTTTTTCGTGCGGAAATGCGTTTTCGGCACTAAAACCTAGCAAAACAGGCATGGCTGTAAACGCTTGAACAGGCAGTTGTTGCTGTGCGGTACTATCATTTGCCACCTCTTGGGCGGTTACTTGTAGGGAGATAGCCAATGTTATGATGGCACTCAAAAAGCATTTAAATCTGTTCATGATATTTAGCTGGTTTTTTGTTTTTGTTACTGATAACGAGGTAAAAGTACGCCAATAAATAAGGCAGAAAAAACAAAAAGTAGCCGAACAGACTAAATTGAGGGTTGAATTGACTAAATTGAGGGCTAAATTGATTTAAGGTTGAGTTGAATTGACTAAATCGGTTGGTGAAGTGATTTGAAGTTGGGTTGAATTGATTGGGTAGGTACAAACCTTGCCCACCTTTCAAACGTCAGTAAGGTTCGTGCAATGGTTTTTGCATGACTATTTATTGCTTATTTGCAAGCTATTTCGGGTATTTCGTCACCGCCAATCCAGCCCGTTGGCGAACCGCTTGACATGACTTGTCCATCGGCAAATTGGCTTTCATAGCCTGCTTTTACCTTTAAACTGTAGGTAACATTTACCCATAATTGATTTTCAAGCACTTTTGTACCCAATACCTGTAATAATTCGCCTGCAAAATGTTTGCCTTCTACTTTGCTATCTGCGCGGGCTTCGGTGTGCAATACTATTACTTTGTTGGTTTGCCAGCAATAGTCTTTTGGGCTAATTTTGCTGTATTTTGCGGCTATATCTTGGTCTTGGTTTTGGGCATTGTTGGCGGCAGTAATACTTAATATTTCTTTGACGGTCAGTAGTTTAGCGTCCCCCAAATTGGAGGGAATGCCCTTGAAACTCACCTTATCGCCCACGTTGCATTGTTGGTAATTTTCGCGTCCGCCCACATTTACAATAGATACCAAAGCGTCGTAGGTGCCTTGTTCTTCGGTGGCTACCTGTGCGGTGTAGCCGTCTTTGCCAAATGCAATTTCTTTGACCGTTCCGTTGATAACGATTGTTTCGGCTGTTTTTTCGGTATTAGCCACATTTTGAGCGGTTTCGTTAGTATTTGGCGTATTGTTTTTTTCATTAGCACAAGCATAAGCCAAGTTTATTAGTGCCAAAAGTAATAACATGTTGATGGTGGTGGTGCTGATTTTGGGATAATTTGTCATGATAAAAAATTGTTAAAGGAGATTATTGAATGTTTTTATTTTTTGAGGAGAAATGGTAAATGTGTTTACTATTTTAAGGGTATATTTTTCAAACAAAAAAACACGAAGCAGACAATTGCTGTATTGATTAGAGCCTAAATTTGTTTTTTTCTAAAATAGGTATCTTGCACCATGCTAAGGCTGTTGCAACCTATTTGACAACATCAATTTGACTATATTTGAACAGAAAAGAACTGGCAGCAAGCAACACCCCTACGCCCACCGCAGCAATAAACCCCAACCAAAAACTGCTTAGAACAATAATGGCAATAATAAGAAGGTCGGACACTGGGGCTTGTTTTATTGGCTTGATAATAGCATGGTCAATAAATTGATAACCAAAATAGATAAGCAATCCACCCACAACAAAACGGGGTATGAAACCCAAAAAACTGCTGCCCCAAACAAGCACTATCATAGGCACAATGGCGCTCAACATACCGGGAAGGCGCGTAGAAACTCCTAAACTATGTTGCATAACCGTGAAAGTAGCAGACGGATAGCCCACAAAACCGCCGCCCATTATTCCGGATATAAAATTGCTGATGCCCATGCTTTTCAGCTCAAAATCGGGATTGGCTGCTTTGCCTGTAGATAATTCTATGGCACTTAGCATAAGCAAGCCGCCGATGAAACAAACTAAGGGTATTGCCAGCAAATTTTCGCTTTGTCCGTTCAGGACAAGCCACCAATCAATAGTACTTATTTGGCTATAATAAATGGTAGGCAAATGCGACAAACTGACATTTTGAAACGGACCCAATAATAAATTGTCCTTTATCATAGCTGTTTTGTCTAAACCTTGTGCATAACAAATAGCATAAAAACACGCAATAGCTATTGCCAATACAGCCGGAAATACAAGTTGATGCGTCCATTGGCGTGTAACTTTCCACCATACTGCGGCTATTGTCACGCCGGGCAAGCACTTGAGTAGCAAAGAGGTGTCAAACAATTTGGGCAGAGAAGATAGCGTAGGCACTATATTGGTCATGGTAGTAATGCCTCCGATAACGAGTGAAATGCCAACCGATGCTAAAAATCCGCTAATAACTGGCAATGGTAAAAAGCGAACCAGCCGTCCAAATTTCAGCGAACCGAACAGAAACAAGGTAATACCTGTAAAAACTGCCGAAAGCAGCAACACAACTACCGCCACTGTTATCCGATTTTGAATAGGCATAGATAAAGGCAGCATAGCCATTATAGACGACAACATGGCGGCTTGGATAGGCGGCGGTAGGCTTTGTACGTGCGAAATAATACCTTCTTCGGAACTGGTAAATGCGGCACTTATATGCAATACGATGTTGCTAATCAATGCCATACCTATACCGATGGGTAGGGCTTCGGGGATAGCTTTGCCAAACACCAAAACAGCAAAGGATATAGATAATAGAGTGGTCATAAGACCAATTAGAGCCGCACTAAATAGGGCGGACAGCAAGTACTCTTTTTTCAAAAGGTGGGAAAGATGCAACTCTACTCCTATCCGTTCCCATGTTTTTGCAGTTGTGGCTATTGTATTTTTCATACTTTTTGAAATTATATTGCACGATATTTACCCGAAAAATAATACCTTAATTATGTGGCGATAAAGAACAGTATTGACAAAATTACTTACCCGATAATTATCTTCCGCTTGCGCCCTGCGCAGAAAGCAATACTTGTTCGGCATTGGCGGGCTGCCCAAAAAGTGCAGAAAAAGGCAAAACATGCGAGTATTGTTTGTTGGGATTAAACGGTTCTGTTACCAATTTAACAATGCCATCTGCTGTGGCAACTTGGTATATGCCATTGTTTTGTTTAATAACTGTGCCTGCCGACACGGTGGTATCGCTTGAAACATGGTGCGCCGAATGAATTTTGTACACCTGTCCTTGTATGGTTGTTTTTGCCAATCCGCCGGCTAAGTTTAGCCCAAGTGTTTTGCACAAAACCATACGGCTCGGTTCGTTCAAATTCACCCATTTTTCTTCGTCCACAAAAGGCGAGGCATAGGTAGCGTGTGTATGGTCTTGGATTATTCCGGGTTTGCCCGAAATGGCTCTTTCCATACCGTTGGCAATTGCTTTTTTAATCAAATTTCCCCATTCTAACGAAATGTTTTGTGTTATTATCGCGGGCATTTCGGCAGATTCTACGCTTAAAATATCGCCAGTATCGTAGTCGTCGGCAATGCGGTGTGCAGTTGCCCCAAATACATTTGCCCCGTCATAAAACTGGCGCAAAGGGTTTGGACCTCTATAGGCGGGCAACACAGAGGGGTGAATATTCACGACACCATATTTGGGAATTTGACACAATTCGGCATCAAGGCGGTGTGCGAAGGTAAAACACAAAACAATATCGGGTTTTAGTTGGTGCAGTATGGGCGTAAGCACCGACTTCATTTTGGAAGTGGCAATGGCACTCACATTTTTATCAACCATAGCCAAAACATCTTGGTACGAAGGCGTGGCGCGTGTTTTGATACCGGGCGAAGTAACTGCTAATATATGGTCGTGTCCATTTTCACGAATCCAATCTGTTGCAAATTTGTAGGCTGACGGTAAATAATTGAAAGTTACAACTTTTAGTTTTTGGCTATTTCCGCCTTTTATATGTTGGGTTTGAGCGGAATTGGGGGCTATGCTTTGAGCTACGTTAAAATTGTTCATAATGCACAGGTTGATTTTTTGAAGTTAAAAATGTTTGTGTTGGTGTCTGAAAAAACAACAACATTTGCCGTTATTTCATCTGAACACTACAAAGGTATAGCCACCACCCAAAAAACCAAAGACAAATGTTGTTGAAATAGCTAAACAAGCAGTTGAATTGACTAAACGGGGAGTTGAAATACATTTGGCAAAAACGCTTCAATGAGCTAAATACCCAAAACAAAAACCACTAAGGCTCTAAGACGCATTTGCGCAATAGTACCTTAGTGGTTTCGGTGGTGGGTTATGGGTTGTTGTGGTTGCCTAAAATTAGGCTAACCCTGAACAGTTGTTGCGGAGATAGATACGGACGTTTTAACTTTTTTCAAGCCAACTCAAAAAAGGTGCTACTTTTAAGCGCGATACAAGGACTTGTTCGGGTGTCTGTATGCTTAATTGCAGCACAAGTTTTTGGTTAAAATAAGGTTCTATTTCCTTAATTGCTTTTCGGTTAACAATCATTTGGCGGTTGATGCGATAAAATTGAGTGGGCGGAATGGCGTTTTCAATTTCGTCAAGTGGTTTAAAAATGGGGTGTTTTTCGCCCTTAAAGTTATACAAATAAACCGTTTCGTGTTCTAAGCAAACAAATGCTATATCGGACACCAAAACAGGATATATCTTTTCGCGGAAACGGATTAAAAAACTTGTTTGGTAGGTTTTTTCTTTAACGACTAACTCTTTTAGGTTTAAATTTTCAAACGAATGCTTCACAAAACTATTCCGCAATTCATCTACTTTGAGAATAGCTTGGTGAATATCTATTTCATTAAACGGTTTTAGCACATAGCCAATGCCATTATTTTGAAAGGCTTTTAGCATAAACTCGTCATAAGAGGTACAAAAAATGACGGGTATTTTGACATTTATTTTGTCAAACACCTCAAAACTTTGCCCGTCGGATAGTTGAATATCCATAAACATAACATCTAAATCGTGCTGATGAATTTGCAAATACTGCACTGTTGCCTCCACGCTGTCGCAAATAGCTACAACCTTATAATTGTTGTGCAGTTCAATCAAATCCTTTAACAATTTAGCGGTTTTATGCTCGTCTTCTACAATTAGTATTTTCATTTTACATTAGTTTTACGGTTGTTTCGTAAATATTTTCGTCTTGTGTTATAAGCACACCGTCCTCTATTCCTGCCAAAGCATAGCGTTGTTTTAGGTTACTAATACCAATGCCAAACGATTCTACTTTGCGTTTTTTGGGCTGATAATTGTTGGCAACCGTAACGCTTTTGGGATCCTTTTGATATACAAGTATCATTAAAGGATTGGCTTCGGAAGCAATGTTATGTTTAATGCAGTTTTCGGCGAGCAGTTGCAAAGTATAAGTAGGTATTTGGTAAGACAAAGATTGGTTAGCAATAGACACGTCCAACATCACCGAACTGCCCTGCCGCAAGGTTATCAAGTACATATAAGCATTAAAAAACTCTAACTCTTCTTTCAAAGTTACGGTTCCTTTTTCTTTTTTTAGGGTTTGCTGAAACACTTCCTTTAGCTTTATAATAAATTCTTCGGTGTGTGTGTCTTTTGCGCGCACCATTGCCTGTAGTGTGGTTAGGCTATTGAACAAAAAATGGGGGTTCACTTGCTGCAAGAGCAGGTTAAACTGTGCTTTTGTGTTTTCGCTTTGCAATTGAATATTGTTGGTATTAAATGTTGAACGTTCCTGAAACGCTTTAATACTTTCTACCAACGCAATTAAAATAGGGATATTGATGCTATATCGCGAAACATTTATCCAAGGGTTTGGGTTGGCAAATGCTTTTGTAAAATGTAGATAGTTGTACTCCAAAAACACATAAATAACAATAATTGATACACAAACAAAGGCAGCTATCAACCACCTAACAATTGGATAATAAGTCGTTGTATAAACCATTTTTCTAATCACACATACCAATATAAACTGAATAAAACCCGTAAACAACCAATAACTTAGTGCTTCTTGGGCAGAAGAAACAGGTATTTTGAAAGAATTTAGGGTTAAAAGCGGCATCAATACCGGATAAAGAAAAGGCAAGTATTTTTCTTCATTTGATAAAGGGCGGTTTTTGTTGCGCGTGTCTGCCATCGTCAAAATAATTGTAAGGTGGTGGTATAGCTTGTTTCATTTTGCTCAATCACAACGCCATTTTCTATACCTTCTAAGGCATAGCGCGATTTCAAATTGTTAATACCCACACCAAAAGAAGGCGTTGTTGTGGTTTTGGGTTGATAATTATTGGTCATACTAATGCTTTTAAGGTCTTTTTGAAACACGCGAATATATAAAGGTTGGTTGGTGGAAAATGTATTGTGTTTTATACAATTTTCGGCAAGCAATTGCAAGGAAAAGATGGGTAAACGGTAGGTTAATGATTCGTCCGAAACATTAATGTCCAAAAAAATAGCGGTTTCTTTGCCATACATCATCAAAAAAAGATAGGATTGTACCAAGCGTAACTCCTCGCGCAGGCTTACAGGCGTTCGTTCCTTTTTTAGCGTTTGCCGATACACATCTGCCAATTTCAGGATATATTGCTCTGCTTGCGGGTCATCTTCATGCACCATTTTTTGCAGGGTGTCAAGGCTATTGAACAAAAATTCGGGATTAGCTTGTTGAATCAGCAAATTGAATTGGGTTTCAATACTTTCGGTTTGTAGTTGTAGGTTTTCTAATTTAGCTTGTTCGCGTGCATTTACCCTTTTAATGCCTTCTATTACAACAGAGGCCATAAAGGAAGCTGTAATAATACGGAGGTAAAAATTGAAGGGCGAGAAACCCGTAAAAGATAGCAAAGTATGAAAAAAATAATTATCTAAAACTATAACTACAAATATAAACAAACTGCTACCCAAAAAGGTACTTCCCCATTTGAGCCATGCTCGGTCAGAAACACCCAATAATTTTTCGTTCAAACGCCACAAACCCACTATAACTAATGAACCCATAAACCAATTGAATAACAAACCCTCTTTGAACAGTAGATTATTGGTAAAGGCGGAAAAACCGGGTATAAGCAGCGCAAATATGTACAATAGTGTTCGGTTTGATGATGTTTTCAAGGGCTGTGTAATTTTGTAAACAGGAGTAAATAACCTCAAAAGATCCACAAAATTTGCCAAAATACCATTGTGACAAGTATGATTTTTAGCAAAAAGAGCGGCAAAGCCGTTATTTTCAAGAAAATATTGGCAAAGTTACAAACAATTTTCACTTTTTACTCAAACTATAAAGCATTATTTTTTTACTGCCCAAAAGATAATTATTTTGCAAAAGTGTCTCTACTAAATCCGCTACATCGAATTTTTCTATCAATAGTAGCACTATATTCATTTTTTGTGTAACTTTGTCCCCGAATAAACTGCATTGTTACCGTTTCTACCCAACAAGGCAGATTTCGCAATTATCATAGAAAAAACTTCCTGCCACTTCATTGATATGTTAACATCTATCCACCTTCCCAAAAACACCACTTTTGGCATTATATATCCACATACCATTTTGTAAACAAGCCTGTCATTATTGCAATTTTCATTTTTCTACTTCTTTGCGCCACAAAACCGATTTGTTATCAGCCTTGCAACAAGAGATAGCCTTGCGCCACGAATATCTCGCCACACCCCATTTGTCTACTATATATATAGGTGGGGGAACCCCCTCTTTGCTAACCTTAGCCGAGTTGCAGGCGCTATTCCAAACCATCAATACCTATTTTGTGATAGCTCCCGATGCCGAAATCACGCTCGAAGCCAATCCCGATGACCTCACCGAAGAAAAAATCGCCCAGCTTCGCCAAACACCTATTAACCGCCTAAGCATCGGCATTCAGTCTTTTGACGAAGCCGATTTGCAATTTATGCACCGCGCCCACAACACACAACAAGCCCAAAACTGCATACAATTGGCACAAGAAGCAGGTTTCCACAACCTAAGTATCGACCTTATTTATGGCTCACCTACCACCTCGAATGCCATTTGGCAACACAATTTGGAGCGTGTTTTTGGGTTTCGCATACCGCACATCTCTGCCTATTGCCTGACGATAGAACCCAAAACAGCCTTGGAGCATTTTGTTAAACACCAAAAAGTGGCAGCCCCCAACGAAGAACAAGCCGCCCAGCAATTCGAAATCCTCTGCCAAATGACCCAAGAAGCAGGCTATCAACACTACGAAATCTCCAACTTCTGCCTGCCCAACCAACACGCCCGCCACAATACCAGCTATTGGCAAGGCAAACATTATTTAGGCATAGGTCCATCGGCACACTCTTTCAACGGACACTCTCGCCAATGGAATATCGCCAATAATGCCAAATATATAGAAAAAATTGGACAAAAACAAATTCCTGCCGAAATCGAACAATTAACCCTCAACAACCAATACAATGAATATGTAATGACTTCGCTCCGTACCATTTGGGGCAGCAACCTCCAATATATACAAGAACAATTTGGAGCAGAATTTCAAACGCACTTTTTGCAACACATCTTGCCCTTCGAACAAGAAAGATATGTCATGCGCGAAAAACAACATTTTCGGCTCACCTTCAAAGGCAAATTATTGGCAGATAAGATAGCCATGAACCTATTTAGATAGTCCAAATAAGACATAAAAAAATAAACTTTTCGTAGCTAAAAAACATTGTATTAAATTAAAAAAAATTTAACCCGCCGTGACCAAACATAAAAGCTCCGTAAACAAGCGTTTACACACATAACTACTTGATAAACAGACAGTTATGAATTTAAAAATAAACAATACTTACTTGTAGCCTTTAGAGCAAGAAAGAAAAAATTCAAGAAATTTTATTTTTTTTGGCAAAAAGTTTTGTCAAACCAAATAATCGTCCTACATTTGTCCCCAGCGAAAGGAAATGGGGTCAAAACCCGCTAAATCAAGCACTCTATCAACCACAGTCGCAGCCAAAGATTCAAAATCTGTAGGGCGGCTGTAGAAAGAAGGAGAGGCAGGACAAATAATCCCACCAGCTTCCGTCACCATTTTCATATTGTTGATATGAATAAGGTTGTATGGCGTGTCACGAACTACCAAAATTAGTTTTCGCCTTTCTTTGAGAATAACATCTGCCGCTCGTGTCACCAAATCATCAGACACCCCTTGAGCAATCCTTCCTAAAGTTCCCATAGAACAAGGACAAACAATCATTGTCTCAAACTTGGCAGAACCCGAAGCAAAAGGTGCAAAAAAATTATCTTTGGCATAATAATTGAAAATGGAGTTGTCGTAATTTTCATTACCCAACTCATACTTCCACACCGCTTTTGCATTCTGCGACATCACCACTCCCACCTCTGCCCATTGTTCTTGTAACAACAACAACTTGTCTAACAAAACTTTAGCATATATTGCCCCACTGGCACCTGTTATAGCTACCACTAATTTCTTTAAATTTTTAGTTTCCAAACCTAAGTATTTTTTTAGATGAATAATTTTTTTGCAAAAGTATGTAAAAACTGCAATAAAAATGCCATCTACACCGTTTTATTTCTTTGACAATATCTTTATACACTTTAAGACACATTTTTTTTGTTCATTAATTTTTAAACTTCTAAATTAAAAAAATATAGCTATGAGGAAATTTACCGTTATGTTCCTAACATTCTGTTGCATAACATTAATGTCATATCGTTTAACTAACGGCGACCAACCTGAAAGCAACCCAAATACCATAAAATGGGTAACACTCGAAGAGGCTATCAAATTAAACCAACAACAACCTAAAAAAATAATAGTAGATCTGTATACTTCATGGTGTACATGGTGTACTAAAATGGACAAGGCAACGTTCCAACACCCTGCTATTGCCCAATACATCAACGAAAATTTTTATGCTGTTAAATTAGATGCTGAAACACGCAATACTATACAGTTTAAAAACAATAGTTATGCGTTCCGTACTGACGGAGGCAAAGATGGTGTAGGTGTTAATGAAATAGCTGTATACCTTACACGTGGCAAACTCAATTATCCATCTGTTATTTTCTTAGATGAAACCATGAGTAACCCACAACCTGTCGCAGGATTTCAAAATCCTATTCGCATGGATAAATTATTGCGCTATTTTGGGGAAAATCATTATAGAAAGGTAGATTGGGGACTGTTTAACCAAATCTATAAATCACCCCTCGAAACAGGCGTTCGTACTACTACCCACTAATACAATATAGATAGCACAAAAAAAGGACACTACAAATGTCCTTTTTTTAATTCTAAACATATAACATTTGTCTTTTATACTAAAAAAATAAATTTGTAGCATAGAAGCAAATTATTACAAAATAATTACTACCTTTGCACCGTTTTTCAGGCATACCAACATCTTTTGTGACAAATAGCATTTTTTTGCACAAATTTGGTGACTTTTTGATGCTTGTTATGTCTTAAAGGTGTGAAAAAATGGATATGGTATTTCTAAAATGTTATTACTGTCGTACCCAACCATTAAGAAACACTTTTTATTTTAATTATTAAGCTATTATTGTTTAACTTTTTTTAAATTTTTTTTTTAAGCATTATGAGAAATTTTAAAAATTTACTCTTAGTACTTAGTTGCGCTGCCTCTTGCGCAGTGTTCAACACCGCTACTGTATTTGCACAAGGTAGTGATCTTCCTCCAAATGCAGTTGCTGGCAAATGCTATGCAAAATGTATGGCTCCTGACCAATACGAAACCGTAACAGAGCAAATTTTGCTTAAAGAAGCATCTACTCGTTTGGAAGTAGTACCTGCTGTTTATGAATCAACCACCGAGCAGGTTTTGGTTAAAGAAGCTTACAAAGTATTAGAAGTAGTACCTGCTACCTTTACTACCCAAACAGAAGAAATCATGGTTAAAGAAGCTTCTAAGCGTTTAACCTATGTTCCACCTGTTTATGAAACTGTTAGCGAACAAATGTTGATCTCTCCTGCTGGTACAAAATGGACTAAAGGTCGTGCAGACAGAAGCTGTTTGAACGAAGATCCAGAAAAATGTAAAGTTTGGTGTTTAACTGAAGTACCTGCTCAATACAAAACAGTTACTAAACAAGTATTAAGAACACCTGCTACTACTAACGAAGTAGCTATCCCTGCTGAATACAAAACGATTTCTAAAGCAGTTGTTCAAAATCCAGCTAATACTCGCGAACGCGAAGTAGCTGCTGAGTACAGAACCATCACTAAACAAGTGTTGAAATCACCTGCTACTACACGTGAAATCGAAGAACCTGCTCAATATAGCACTATCACAACCAAAAAATTAGTTCGTGCTGGTGAATTTACTGATTGGGTAGAAGTATTGTGTGACTCTAAAACCACTCCTTCTAAAATCTCTCAAATCCAAGACGCTTTGCGTGCTAAAGGATATGACCCAGGTCCATCTGATAACGTTTTAGGTGGTAAAACACGTGCAGCTTTGCAACAATTCCAAAAAGACAACAACCTTCCAGTTGGTAATCTTAACATGGAAACAATGCGTGCTTTGGGCGTTGAAAGATAATTTTTCGCTTTTTGTATCCACAAAAAACCCTTAACCTTAGTGTTAAGGGTTTTTTTTATGCTTATTATAGTAATAACTACTAAAAAAACTGTACCTTTGCCGTCTATTTCCTAAAGCAAACAATTTTGGTTGTATGGCTCATAAAGTAGCTTTTTATACCCTCGGCTGCAAACTCAATTATTCCGAAACTTCTGCCATAGGTCGTCAAATGACCGAAGCAGGTTTCGAAAAAGTGCCTTTCCATGAGGCTGCCGATATCTATGTTATCAACACCTGCTCCGTAACCGACCATGCAGATAAAAAATGTCGCCGCATCGTGAACCAAGCCTTGCGCTTGTCTCCTCATGCCTTTGTCGTTATAGTGGGTTGTTATGCACAACTCAAACCACAAGAAATTGCTGACATTCAAGGTGTTGATTTAGTGCTGGGTGCCGCCGAGAAGTTTAATATCATCGACCACCTCCATACCCTCACCAAAAAAGAAAAAGGAATAGCTATTGCCAGCCCTATACAACAAATTAATGGCTTTAATAACGCCTACTCCATCGGCGAACGCACCCGCTCTTTCCTGAAAGTGCAAGACGGTTGCGACTATAAATGCGCTTTCTGCACTATCCCTTTAGCACGTGGCAACAGCCGAAGCCAAACCATCGACCGAATCGTCGAACAGGCTCACGAAATTGCCGAAAATGGTGTAAAAGAAATCGTATTGACAGGTGTAAACATTGGAGATTATGGAAAAAGAATGACCGATGGCACACATCGCGAAACCAATTTTCTGGAACTAATCACTGCCTTAGAAAATGTCCCAATAGAAAGATACAGAATTTCATCTATAGAACCCAATCTATTAACTCCCGAAATCATCGATTTTGTAGCACATTCGACGCGTTTTATGCCACATTTTCATATCCCACTACAGTCGGGCAGCAATGAAATTCTGCGCCTCATGCGCCGCCGTTATGCGCGCGAACTATATGCCGAACGCGTACAACTCATCAAACAAGCTATGCCGAATGCTTGCATTGGCGTTGATGTCATCGTCGGTTTTCCGGGTGAGAGCCACAACGAATTTCTCGATACCTATCAATTTTTGAACGATTTGGACATTAGCTACCTCCACGTTTTTACCTATTCCGAGCGTCCTAATACCGCCGCCATAGATTTCCCCAACAGCGTGCCACACAAAATACGACAAGAACGCAATACCATGCTCACGATTTTGTCAGAAAAAAAACGCCGTTACTTTTATGAACAACATCTACAAACCACCCGAAAAGTACTGTGGGAAATGGAAAACGATGGTGACAAAATGTATGGTTTTACAGATAACTACATTAAAGTCGAAGCCCCATACGACCCACTTTGGTGTAACGAAACCCAAGACGTTTTTTTGATGAATATCAGCGCAGATAATACTGTTTTGACCGATGTAGGAATTTTATCTCCAACGTTATAATTTATAAATACCAACACAATGCACACCGTTTATCTCCTACTTGGCACCAATCTCAACAACCGTTTATATAATTTGCAAAATTGTGTGGATTTATTATCGACAGAAGTTGGCGAAATAACTGCTATTTCATGGATATATGAAACCGAACCTTGGGGCAATACACAACAAAATACGTTTTTGAATCAAGTTGTTTGCTGTCAAACACCGCTCGAACCCTTAGATTTGTTAGAAAAAATTCAATTTATAGAGCAACAAATGGGACGAAAACGGCAAGAACGCTGGGGACCGCGCCTCATAGACATTGATATTTTATTCTATGAACAACGCATTGTTGTAGAGGATAATTTACTTATTCCGCACCCCGATTTGCACAAACGTCGTTTTACGTTGGTGCCACTTGCCGATTTAGCGCCTAATTTCATACACCCAATACTACAAAAAAGCGTGCAAAAATTATTGCACGAATGCACCGACACCGCTGAGGTAACACGTGCCTAATCACTTATTTCTTTCTATTTTGTATGACAAAATCTCCTTATTTTAAAGCCGAACATGAAGAATTTCGCCAAATTGCTCGGCAATTCATTGTCCAAGAGGTGTTGCCAAATGCCGCAACATGGGACGACCAACGCGCCTTGCCTCGTAGCATCTGGAAACGCATGGGCGAATTAGGATTTTTGGGTCTCAACGTACCAGAACAATATGGTGGGTCGGGATTAGACTTTTTTTACTCCGTAGCATGGACCGAAGAAGTAGCTGGTTCGCTAAATGGCGGTTTTGCAGCCGCAGTAGGCGTACATCAGTATATGTCTATTGCTCATATAGAACGTGTTGGTAGCGAATACTTAAAAACCCGCTACCTACAAACGGCTGTTACGGGCGAAAAAATAGGGGCTTTGGCAGTATCCGAACCCAACGCAGGCTCCGATGTAGCAGCTTTGCGCAGTACTATTCGACGCGACGGCGACCACTATATATTAAACGGCGCTAAAACTTTTATTACCAACGGTGTATACTCCGATTTCGTGGTAGTGGCATGTCGTTTAGAAGGCACAAAAAGTGTCGAAGGCATTTGTTTGGTGGTGGTCGATAGAGACATGCCCGGATTTTCTGCCAATAAATTGCGAAAAATGGGTTGGCATAGCTCCGATACAGGCGAACTTTTCTTTGACAATGTGCGCATACCGCTCCAAAATTTAGTAGGACAAGAAGGCATGGGATTTTATTATATCATGGAAAGTTTTCAGTTGGAACGCCTTATTGCAGGTATTGGTTCTATTGCCGGTGCCGAAATGGGCTTGGAACTGACCCTCAAATATATTAACGAACGAAAAGCTTTTGGCAAAACCATTGGCAAATTCCAAAGCCTGCGCCACGATTTGGTGAACATTGCTACCGAAATAGAAGCAGCCAAACAACTAACATATTATGCCGCATGGCTTTATGATCAAGGCGAAACAGCCGTCAAAGAATGTAGCATGAGCAAATTACTCACAACAGAAGTAGCAAAAAAAGCCGTAGATGTGTGCCTTCAATGCTTTGGCGGTTATGGTTATATGGAAGAATATCCCATCGAACGCATGTACCGCGATGCACGCGTAGGCACAATTGTTGGCGGCACTTCACAGATTATGCGCGAAATTTTGTCGAAAATGCTTATCGACCAAATATCTTTTAAACCCGTATATAACGCTCCCGAAAATATTACAATACCCACACCACCAACATCACCCGCACCACCTACACCTGCTACTGCTAATCCCAATTCCGAAGAAACAGTTTTAATTCATAAACCCATACATCAAGAAATGGCTAATGCACAAACTGCACGTGAAATCGTGCTTTCTTTACCTTCACGTTTGAAAAAACACAAAGTATCGGCAGATTATGACACCACCGTTCATCTCGACATTTCGGGCACCAATGGTGGTCAATTCACCGTAAGAGTGAACAACGGTAGCTGTACTGTCGAAGAAGGTTTGAGTGGAACACCCAAGTGTGTTGTAACAACCTCCGATAGCGTCTATGAAGGCGTTGAGACAGGTCGCGAAAATGCTCAAATGGCAGTTATGTTTGGCAAAATCAAATTGACCAATATTGCCGAAATGATGACTTTTACAGGACTTTTTGAGCGTATTAGTGGTTAACATTCTTGTTCAAAAAGTAAAAATCCCTGCTTATTGTAAAAATAGCAGGGATTTTTGCATTGTATCAGGTTTGTTTCAGAAGTTCCGAAATCAGTTTTTAAAGCTAATTCCATTTTTTTATTCCTCCGTATTTATTGATGTCTCATCATATTGCTGTTTAAAAAACTCCTGAATGGCTCGCGCTTGTCGCAGATTCACCACCTCAGTCAGTTCCTTGAGATTGGCAGTTTTGATAGCATTCATCGATTTAAAATACAACAACAATTTATCAGCAGTTTTTCTGCCGATGTGCGGAATGTGTTCTAATTCAGATTCGAGCATATCTTTCGAACGCAAATCGCGGTGAAAAGTAATGCCAAAACGATGCGCCTCATTACGGAGATGTTGTAGTAGTTTGAGACTCGACGACCGTTTGTCGATGTGTAGCGGATAAGGATCATTCGGAACATAAATTTCCTCTAATTTTTTAGCAATACCCACTATAGCCATTTTGCCGACCAACTCCAATTTTCGTAGGCTGTTTAGTGCTGCTCCCAACTGCCCTTTGCCGCCGTCAATGACAATAAGTTGTGGTAAAGGCTGTTCCTCGTCCAATAGGCGCTTATAGCGCCGATAGACCACTTCTTCCATCGTTGCAAAATCGTCGGGACCTTCCACCGTTTTTACCTTAAAATGGCGATAATCTTGCTTTGCAGGACGCGCCGATTTGAACACCACCAAAGACGAAACAGGAAAACTGCCTTGAAAATTGGAATTATCAAAACACTCGATGTGCATAGGCAGTTCGCTAAGGCGCAAATCTTTCTTGAGTTGATTCAATACCTCAAATTGTTTTTCGTTAGCCGTTTTTTGGGTTTCAGTTTTCGAAAGCTGTTGTTTGTAATAATAAAAAGCATTTTTCTTTGCCAAATCGAGCAAATGTTTCTTGTCTCCAATTTGTGGAATGGTAAAACGCACATTAGTTTCGGCATATTCTACTTCAAACGGCACAATGATTTCGGGCGAAAGGCTTTGCAATTCCTGCCGCAAAGTTGTAATGCCAAACGACAAAAGTTCCTCGACGGTTTCGTCTAAACGTTTGGTCAGTTCTATGACTTTGGTTTGAATAATAGTGCCATTCATCACTTTTAGGTAGCTCACAAAAGCCCGTTTTTCGCTGTTTTCGATATTAAATACATCAACATCATTGATTTTCGGATTAACAATGGTCGATTTGCTTTGATAATCCTGCAAAGCCTCGATCTTTTGTTTGACTAATTGGGCTTTTTCAAACTCAAATTGTTCTGCTAATTGATTCATTTGGTCTTTGAGATAGGCAATGACCGAAGCAATATTTCCTTTTAAGATGTACTTTATTTGCGCAATTATTTGTTTGTATTCCTCTTCGGTCTGTTTGCCTACACATGGCGCTTTGCAGTTGCCAATATGATATTCTAAACACACCTTAAATTTGTTGGCAGCGATGTTGGCAGGCAAAAGGTTGAGTTGACAAGTTCGATAATTAAACAAAATTCGTATCAGTTCCATAATCGTATATACTTGTCTGCCCGATGTGTAGGGACCAAAATAGTCGGAACCATCACGCACGATTTGGCGCGTGATAAAAATGCGCGGAAAATGTTCTTTTTTAACACAAATATAAGGATACGTTTTGTCGTCTTTGAGTTGTATGTTGTATTTTGGTTGATGTTGTTTGATTAGTGCATTTTCTAACAAAAAAGCGTCTTGTTCGGTGTCCACTACTGCAAATGCTATGCGCGCAATTTGGCGCACCAAAATCCTCGTTTTGGGGTGGTCTATATTGGGATTAAAATACTGAGCGACTCGTTTGCGAAGGTCTTTTGCTTTGCCTACATAAATCAAATTGTCGGCAGCATCAAAGTATTGGTAGATTCCCGGACTATGCGGGATATTGGGAACAACGGTTTCTTTTAGTTCTTGGTAATGCGACATATTGCTAAAAACAAAATAAGCCAGCGCAAGCATTTGAGATAACAGATGCTTGCGCTGGTGCTATTGTATCAAAAATTATAAGGTAGCCTCAAATTCGGCAATAGTTTTTCGGATAATGCCAATGCAATCATACAATTGTTCTTCGGTGATGACCAAAGGAGGAGCAAAACGAATTTTGTTGCCGTGTGTGGGTTTTGCCAATAAACCATTTTTCATCAAAGCCAAACAGAAGTCCCATGCCATTGGGTCGTCTTCGCCGCAATCGATGACAATGGCATTGAGCAAACCTTTGCCGCGAACGGTTTTGATAAGTTGCGTCGGAATGGCACGCAGTTCGTCGCGCAAAATTTTGCCCAAACGTTCACTATTTTCTGCTAATTTTTCGTCCACCAACACCGACAAAGCTGCCATTGCCACGCGACACGCCAATGGGTTGCCACCATAAGTTGAGCCATGTTCGCCCGGTTTGATACACAACATTACCTCATCGTTTGCCAACACCGCCGACACAGGCAACACACCGCCAGATAAAGCTTTACCCAAAATCAAAATATCGGGTTTGACGTTTTCGTGGTCGCAGCAGAGCATTTTGCCTGTTCGTGCCAAACCTGTTTGCACTTCGTCGGCAATAAACAGCACATTGTATTGGTCACACAAACGGCGAACGCCTTGCAAATAACCTTCGTGTGGTACCACAACACCTGCTTCGCCCTGGATAGGTTCTACCATAAAAGCGGCAATAGTGGGGTCAGCTTGGAAGGTTTTTTCCAACGCAACCAAATCGTTGTAGGGTACAATCAAATAACCCGGCATATAGGGTCCAAAACCTTTGTAGCTCGAAGGGTCGGTGGAGGCAGAGATAGCCGCTAAGGTGCGTCCCCAGAAATTACCTTCCACAAAAACTACTTTGGCTTGGTTTTCGGCGATACCTTTTTTAGTATAAGCCCATTTACGTGCCAATTTGATAGCTGTTTCGCCGCCTTCTACGCCTGTATTCATGGGCAAAACCTTGTCATAGCCCAACAACTTGGTGATATATTGTTCATATTCGCCCAAAGCATCGTTGTAGAATGCTCGTGATGTGAGTGTTAAAACTTGAGCTTGGTCTATGAGGGTTTGTACAATTCGTGGGTGGCAGTGACCCTGATTCACCGCTGAATAAGCAGACAAAAAGTCGTAATATCTTTTGCCATCTATGTCCCACACAAACACGCCTTCGCCACGATTCAACACAACAGGCATGGGGTGATAGTTGTGCGCTCCATAACGGTCTTCTAACGCCATATAGTCATTGGCAGTAACAGTTGTTTTCATAAAAAACTTGAATTATTTTTAATTGATATGGACAATTGGAGAAAACAAGTGAATCTATTTTCTCCGCTTAGTAAGTTTTTGTTGACGGAGAATTTTTAAAACCTCTGCGACTTCTAAACCTAATTTTTCTGCAATAGTTTCTACTGAAAGTTTCATTTCTGAAAACAAAAAAACTATGGATTTGGTTATTGTCGCATTAACTTCTGTATATGTTTTGCCATATTCTGCTTCTAGCAAGGCATCAATAACACCGCGTGTTCTGTGGGTTGTATAAGGCATATTGTCAACTTTTTGGGGGTGGGTGATATAAGTTCTATATTGTTCTTCCAAATCTTCGGGAAGTTGTATGAGTTCGGACAAGAAAATAATGAGGCGGTGTGTTTTTTCGTCGGGATAGCCGCGCTCGCGTGCCAATCTGTAAATGTGTTCTTTGAGTTCCAAGCGTTTAGGATAGTTGTGGTAGGTTTGTAGAACATACAAATTTGCCAAAACAACAATAGCAAAAGGATTAGGATTAGATTTCAAAACTGCTTCATCTTGCTGGATAATGGCATAGGTATTGAATCGATACGTAATGCTTGTACCAAAAACTTCTTTGAAGTAATAGTTATATTGTTGTGGAATTTTGCGACCTGTATAAAGGACTATAGCTGTAATTTCTTGCCCATATTTCTCTTTGATACAGGTATGATAGTTGTACATTCGTTCTTTGATGTTGGTATTTGCGCTATTTTCAAACTCAATATGCACATATACCCATTTTTCTTCGCCATTTTTTAGGTGAACACCTACTAATTTATCTGCTTTTCGCAAATTTTTGTTGACAATTACCGATTCGAGTTCTTGTTCTAAAAAAGAAAACTTTACTGCAAAATCGATTTGTTCGTAAAGGTCGGGCAAAAACATTGCTAAAAAATCGGTAAAATGCTCTGTGGTAATGCTTTTCCACAATTTATCAAACGGAATGCGGAGTGACGAAGCGGGCATATCAGATAGGGTATTTTTTAGGGCAAAGATACGGTTTTTTTATGAAATAGTAAAAATTCTTTCCAATTAATTGAGTTCCAAATTGCTTCATAAATCCCAAACTAATTAGTATAATGAGGCTCTTGGTGCGTGAAAGGTGTCTTTGGGGTTGTTGTTGCGTTTTATTTGGGTAAAAAAATGGATAAAAAAGCTGTTTTGTCGCAAAATATTGCAAGAAGGGTACAATTCTTGTACTTTTGTGCGCCTATTGGTGTTTTTTAAATCCTACTATGCCTCTTGTTTTTACTCTAAACAATACTGTCTTATTTATTTATGCAAAATATTCAAAAGATTAAGAAGCTGCTGGTTGCTAACCGTGGCGAAATTGCTATACGTGTTTTTCGGGCAGCTACCGAACTTGGTATTACTACTGTTGCTGTTTTCACATACGAGGATAGGTATTCGTTGCATCGTTATAAAGCGGACGAAGCGTATCAAATTGGCAGGGACAATGAACCTTTGAAGCCATATTTGAACATCGAAGAAATCATTTATGTTGCCAAAAGGCATGGTGTTGATGCCATTCATCCGGGTTATGGTTTTTTGAGCGAAAATGTGGCTTTTGCGCGCCGCTGTCGTGAGGAAGGTATTATCTTTGTGGGACCTTCTGCGGAGATTATGGAACAATTGGGCGATAAGGTGAAGGCAAAAGCATTGGCACGGGCTGCTCAAGTTCCTATTATTGAAAGTAATGAACAAGCATTGACCGACCTTAGTGTTGCTCTTTCTGAAGCTGAACGGATTGGTTATCCGCTTATTGTGAAGGCGGCGGCAGGTGGTGGTGGGCGTGGTATGCGTGTGGTGCGCAATGCCGATGAATTGTCTTTGGCATTTGAGGAAGCTCGGCGTGAGGCTCGCAATGCTTTTGGAGATGATACGATTTTCTTGGAGAAGTACATCGAGAATCCGCGTCATATTGAGGTGCAGATATTGGGGGATAATTATGGCAATATTGTTCATTTGTTTGAGCGGGATTGTTCGTTGCAAAGGCGTTTTCAGAAGGTTGTGGAGATTGCTCCTGCTCCTAATTTGCGGGCAGAAACGCGTATTGCTTTGTTTGCCTACGCCTTGAAAATCGCTCGTAAGGTTAATTATAATAATGCGGGAACGGTTGAGTTTTTGATTGATGGGTATGAAAACATCTATTTTATTGAAGTGAATCCGCGCATACAGGTGGAACATACTGTTACGGAGGTTATTACTTGTATTGACTTGGTGCGTACACAAATGTTGATTGCGGCGGGAAATAGTTTGGATTCGCCTGCTATATTCATTAAACAAGAGGAATTATCGCCTGTGGGTTATGCTATACAGTGTCGTATTACGACTGAAGACCCTGAGAATGGTTTTAAACCTGATTATGGCACTATCATTGCGTATCGGAATGCTACGGGTTTTGATATTCGCTTAGATGAAGGTAATGCTTATCCTGGTGCTACTATTTCGCCTTTTTTCGATTCTATGCTTACTAAGGTTACGGCTGCGGGTAGGACGCTTAAGGGTGCTGCTCAACGGATGTTGCGTGCTTTGGTGGAGTTTAGGGTTCGTGGTGTGAAGACGAATATACCTTTTTTGGAGAATGTTATAAGGCATTCTGATTTTCAGGAAGGGAGATTGACGGTGGGTTTTATTCAACAGCACCCTGAGCTATTTGTGTTTGCGAAACGGCGTGACCGTGCTACGCGTATGCTTCGGTATTTGGCTAATGTGTCGGTGAATGGCAACCCTGATGTGCAGGTAAAGAAAAATAAACGGCAGTTTGATGTGCCGCAAATTCCTGATTATAACAAATTTGTGGAGCATCCGTCGGGTAGTAAGCAGTTGTTGGACAGTATGGGTGCTGAAAAGTTTGCTCAATGGCTGAAAGCTCAAACGCAAGTGCAAATTACGGATACTACTTTTCGTGATGCTCATCAGTCGCTGTTGGCTACGCGGGTTCGGACGCGTGATATGTTGTTGGTGGCGGAGTCGTATAGCAAACATCATCCTCAAACGTTTTCGATGGAGGTTTGGGGTGGTGCTACTTTTGATGTTGCTTTGCGGTTTTTGCATGAATGTCCTTGGAAGCGTTTGGCTTTGTTTCGGGAGGCTATGCCTAATATGCTGCTGCAAATGTTGTTTAGGGGTTCTAATGCGGTTGGTTATACTGCTTATCCCGATAATTTGGTGGAACGGTTTATTGAGGTGGCGTGGGATAAAGGTAGGGGGATTGATATTTTTAGGATTTTCGATTCTTTGAATTGGATTGAAAATATGCGCTTGAGTATCAGGACTGTGCGTGAGCGAACTAATGCTATTGCAGAGGCTTGTATCTGTTATACGGGTGATATTTTGGATCCGAATGAAAAAAAGTATACGCTTCAGTACTATTTGGACTTGGCGCGGCAGTTGGAAGACGAAGGGTCTCATATTTTGGCTATTAAGGATATGGCTGGTTTGCTAAAGCCCTACGCTGCGACGGAATTGGTTGGTTCGTTGAAGAAGGTTGTTGGGATTCCTATTCATCTTCATACGCATGATACGTCGTCGGCTCAATTGGCTACGTATCTTAAGGCTATTGAGGCGGGTGTTGATGTGATTGACCTCGCTTTGGCGGCTATGTCGGGGCTTACTTCGCAACCTAATTTTAATACTCTGGTGGCTATTACACAAGGGCAGGAACGAGCGCCGCAATTTGATTTGAAGTCGTTGAATGGGTTTTCTAATTATTGGGAGGCGGTGCGGCAATATTATTATCCTTTTGAGGGTGATTTAAAAGCGGGTACGGCGGAGGTGTATGAGCATGAAATTCCGGGAGGGCAGTATACTAATTTGCGCCCGCAAGCTAATTCTTTGGGTTTGGGTGGTCGTATGACTGATATTAAGCAGGCTTATGTGGAGGCGAATGAACTGTTGGGTAATATTGTTAAGGTGACTCCTTCGTCGAAGGTGGTTGGTGATTTGGCGATGTTTATGGTGACTAATCGTTTGGATAAGGCTGGGGTGTTGGAGCGTGGTAATAGTCTTTCGTTTCCTGAGTCTGTGAAGGGTTTGTTGCGTGGTGATTTGGGTGTTCCTCCCGAAGGTTTCCCGAAAAAGTTCCAAAAGATGGTGCTTAAAGGCGAAAAGCCGCATACGGAACGTGCTAATGTTCATTTGTCTCCTATTGATTTTGTGGAGGATATGGCTGTTTTTCATCAGCAGTTTCCTGATACGGACGATAAAGATTATATGTCGTATAAGATGTATCCACGCGTTTTTGAGCAATACTATGAGCATCTTCAGGCATACGGTGATGTGAGTATGTTGCCGACTCCGCAGTTTTTGTTTGGCTTGAAGCAGGGTGAAGAAGTGACTGCGGAGATTGATGAAGGTAAATTGTTGCTTATTAAGCTGTTGTTTATTGCCGAGGCTGACGAATTGGGGTATCGGGCTGTGCATTTTGAGTTGAATGGACAGACGCGCACAATTAAGGTTAAGGATAATGGTGTTGTGGTGAAGGAAACTGCTCATCAGAAAGCTACTGTTAATGAGGCTTCTGAAATTGGTGCGCCTTTGCAGGGTTTGTTGTCCAAAATAATGGTAAAAGCTGGTGATAAGGTGCAAGCTAATGCTCCTTTGTTTGTTATTGAGGCAATGAAGATGGAGACTACTATCACTGCGACGCAAGGAGCTATAATATCTGCTATTGTGTTGCCAGAAGGGACTTTGTTGCAGAGCGATGATTTGGTGCTTCGCTTGAAGTTGGATTAATGTGTTTATCCCCTTTAAAAGTTTGGGCTTTTAAAGGGGATTTTGTTTTTAATGGTTAATGTGTGTGTGTGGTTTGGGTGGAGTGATGTGGGGTTTTTAATTGTTAATTTTTAATTGTTAATTGTTAATGTTTTTTGGGGGCAAGCCAATATTCTGTTGGGGTGGAGTGATGTGGGGTTTTTAATTGTTAATTTTTAATTGTTAATTGTTAATGAGAGGAAGGGGTGTGTTTGTGTTGTTTGAGGGGGTGATTGTTTTTTGGTGATGGGTTTGCTATTTATTAAATGGTTAAGCTCCGCAGTGCTATATTTGTATATTGCACTGCGGAGCTTGTTTATTGTGGGGTTGGAGTGGTTTGGTGTTTGTTATATTTTTAGTCCTTTGATTAGTCTGTATTCGGTGGAGTTGATTCCGTAGTTGGCTTTTACGTAGGCTTTGATTCGGTTGGCACGGTCGGTTAGTTGTTCGTATAGTTGTCGTCGGTTGTCGCGGCTGATTTTGAGTTGTCCGTAGTTGCTGGCTGCTTGGTTGTTGAGGTTGTGTATGGTTGTGATGAATTCTTGTAGAGAAGTGATTTTGAGTTCTGTTCGTGCGGGTTGGTAGTTGGGTAGTTTTTGTAGTATGGTGACAAGTTCGCTGAAGTATTGGGTTGTTGAGCCGTAGGATCGTTCAGATTGGGAGATTTTGGATTCTATTGTTCCGTCTTCGGCAAAGGTTTTGATGCTTTTGCTGTTGCGTATTTGTATGATGATGGTATCTACTTGTTTGAATTCAATGCTGTCTTTGCCGTATTGTGCTTGTACGTATCCTCTGATTGAGGGTAGTATTTTAAATACGCTGGTTGGGTCTGTTCGGAATGTTTTTTGTCGGGTTGTGACTGTGGTGTTGTAGGTTTGTTGGAGTTGTGTTTCTTGTGTATTGGCGGCTATGATGTCGTCGAGTAGTTTTGCAAAGCCTTCGGGTGTTTCTTCGTATCGTGGTGGTTGGTAGTCGGTGTAGTTGTTGATGTGTGTTAAGATGTCTTGGGATTTGCGGAGACGTGCTCCATAGGATACTTCGGATATTGCTGACATTTCTTTGTGACAGGATTTTAATGGGTGAATAATTTGTGTGTGTGTGTTTATTATGTATACGTAAAAGTGTCTGTTTGGTTACTTTTTTTTGGTATTTTTTTTTAGTTTTTTCTATTTTTCTTTATGTTTTTCCTTTTTTGTTTTTAAAAAGGTGATGGAATTAGGTATTTTGCTGGAAATTGTGATTAAATATTTTTTGTTTCTATTGTTGTTGTTTAATTTTTTAATGAAAAAGTGTTACCTTTGCTGGCTGTATTCTTAGTGCTGCTGGTGATTGTTAATTGTTAATTTTTAATTGTTAATTGTTAATGCTTGTGTGTACTTAGAGCAAGGGGATATTGTGTTGGCGCATGGCAATACTGCTAGTTCAATTGTTAATTATTAATTGTTAATTGTTAATGGGCGTTTGGGGTGCGGCAATATTGTGTTTTGGGTTTTTAATGTTTTGAGGGATTTGGTGGGGATGTTTTGTTATTTTTGCTGGGTTTTGAATTATGTCACCCCTTCGGGGTTTATGTTAAGTGTTTTGTTGCTGCGTTTTGTTACAAACTTGTCACCCTTTCAGGGTTTTTTGATTGTTGATAGGGGTTTTGTAATTGTTAATTGTTAATTGTTAATTGTTAATGCTTGTGTGTACTTGTCGAATGGCTGTGTGTACTTGTTGAATGGCTGTGTGTACTTGTCGAATGGCTGTGTGTACTTGTCGAATGGCTGTGTGTACTTGTCGAATGGCTGTGTGTACTTGTCGAATGGCTGTGTGTACTTGTCGAATGGCTGTGTGTACTTG
>JAEUUX010000054.1 GCA_016787295.1 Chitinophagales bacterium | reverse complement strand
AAAGGCTTGTCGCTCTCCTGCATACACACACAGTAATCTACATTGCCCACAATTTGTGTGCAATCATACAGCCCAAAATACGCTTGGCTAATTTTGTTTTTTAATTCTTCTTCGCGAATATTGCCGTACATGTTTGTTGATGGAATGTTGACGTGTTCCTAAAAAGTGTTTGTTTTTGAAAGTTAACAACTGTTAGGAACACGCCTATTTATTTGGTGAAATTTATGCCATTTTCTTAGCATCGGCTAAAAATTTTGCTAACCCAATATCGGTTAAAGGGTGGTTGAGCAATGCCATAATAGCATCTAAAGGTGCTGTAATAACATCGGCTCCCACTTGGGCGCATTTGATAATGTGCAGAGGACTGCGGATGGAGGCTGCCAAAACTTGGGTTTCAAAATTATAGGTCGCATAAATGTCCACAATTTGCTCAATAAGGTCTAAGCCATCGTGTCCGGTATCATCAATCCTGCCGATGAAAGGCGACAGATAGGTAGCACCTGCTTTGGCTGCTAACAAGGCTTGTCCTGCCGAAAAAACTAAGGTGCAATTGGTTTTAATGCCTTTTTGCGAAAAATAGCGGATAGCTTTTACACCTTCCTTAATCATCGGGATTTTTACGACAATTTTTTCGGACAAAGCAGCCAATTCTTCACCTTCGCGTATCATGCCCTCCAAGTCGGTGGCAACCACTTCGGCACTCACATCGCCCTCGACAATGTTGCAAATATCTACATAGTGACGCATAATAGCATCATAACCTTTGATGCCTTCTTTTGCCATAAGAGAAGGATTGGTCGTTACGCCGTCCAAAATGCCCAAATCGTGGGCTTCTTTGATTTGGCTAAGATTGGCGGTATCGATAAAAAATTTCATACAAAAATTTGTTTTAAGGGAGCAAAGGTACGAAAATTTAAGAACTTGCGGAAAAATTTAGTAGATATGACGGTTTTTTATCCAAAAGTATGTAGCTGGGTGTGCCAAAAAGTGCTTTTTTGAGGAGCTTGGTGAATAAAAATTAACAGAATAAGCAACATTTTTGGCAAAACAAAGCTGTTTGTATAGAATTGTTTTTATCTTTGCCCAAAAATTGGCGGTTTTTTTTGCAAAAGCCCTCAAAATATCCTTTCATCTATTATCATCAGACAGTCCAACGATATGTTTCGATACGTCATACAACGTTTATTATTGTTCATACCCACTTTTTTTATTATTTCGCTCGTGGCTTTTGGCTTAAGCAAAATTGCTCCCGGCGACCCCGTCGAAGTCATCACCAAAGGCACAGGTGGTAGCGGTAATACGGGCAATATGCAGGACAAAGAAGCCAGCGAACAAGCCTATCGCCAAACAGCAGAACGCTTGGGTTTGCACTTACCTGTGTTTTATTTTTCGCTAAAAACCCAAGCCACACCCGACACCCTATACAAGGTGATTCGCTTGGACGAACGCGAAAATTTGCAAGAACTAATTGCTCAATATGGCAATTGGGAGGGCATTAGTGCCTATTATCAGCAAATCAAAAAGGTGGAAAAACAAAGTCTGCAACTGCCTGCCGACTCGGTGTATCATGAAAGCAAAAAGAAAATCCGCAACCAACTGCGCGAGTTGTATGTGAGCGCCCAAACTGCCAAAATCAATACTTTGCTCAACAATATTGCACAAGAAACGCAACAAAATCCCGCTTTACAACAGCACCCCATTGCCGCCGAAGTGCAACAATTGCAGCAAAACTACCAATACCTACGGACTCATGCCACTCCCATGAAAAACTATATTCCTTCGTTGGCATGGAATGGCTGGAACAACCAATATCATCGCTGGATTACGCATTTTTTGCGGGGCGATTTTGGCATGTCTTATATTGATAACCGTCCTGTGTCTGCCAAAATTTGGGACGCTGTGCGTTGGACTTTACTCATCAATGTCGTTTCGCTCACCATTAGCTACCTTTTGTCTATTGTGTTGGGTGTGTGGTCGGCGGTGCGCAAGGGAACGTTGAGTGACCAAATCAGTACGGCTTTGCTGTTTGTGCTATATTCGTTGCCTTCGTTTTGGGTAGCCACCATTTTGATTGTGTTTTTCACTTCGCCCGAATATGGCATGAATTTTTTCCCGCCCGGACAAGTCACCGACCTGCCGAGTGATGCGCCTTTTATGAAACGTTTTTTTGATATTGCCTACCATTTGTTTTTACCGATTTTGTGCATTACCTACGGTTCGTTGGCGTTTATTTCGCGCCAAATGCGCGGTGGTATGTTGAGCGTTTTGAAACAAGACTACATTCGCACCGCCCGCGCCAAAGGTTTGTCGGAAGACCAAGTGGTGTGGAAACACGCTTTTCGCAATTCTTTGTTTCCGATAATCACGCTTTTTGCCGCTATTTTTCCCGCTACCATTGCAGGTTCGGTGGTGATAGAGGTCATTTATAGCATTCCGGGTATGGGAATGCTGACCCTCAACTCCATTACCGCACGCGATTGGCCTGTGGTTTTTACAGTATTGTTGTTTGCAGCCGCCTTGACAATGATTGGCAATTTGGTGGCAGATTTGCTGTATGCTTTGGTGGATCCGCGTGTTTCTTTTGGGAAGAAGTAGGAAAACTATAATTTACAAAGCCCGCTTTTTGTGTATGAAATACCTTAGCCTTTTCTTATTGCTTTGGGTGGTTTCGTGTAAGCTTTTTGATTATGACCCTGTAGTTTTTCTTATAAAGCCGCCCATTCGTGAAGGTCTGTCGGAAACGCAACAAGGTCTGTCGGAAACGCAACAAGGTCTGTCGGAAATCCAACAAGGTCTGTCGGAAACGCAACAAGGTCTGTCGGAAATCCAACAAGGTCTGTCGGAAACGCAACAAGGTCTGTTGGAAATGCAACAAGGTCTGTCGGAAACGCAACAAGGTCTGTCGGAAACGCAACAAGGTTCGTCGGAAAGCAAACTAAAGTAGAAAAATTAGCTTTGTGGTGCTAAAAATAAGCTCAAAGATACCACAAAGTAAACAATAAAACCCTTATCCTTCACATCTTTTCAAAATTTTCAAAAACAAAATCAACCATCATGGAACCTATTAGTACCACCACTGCCATTGGTGCCGTTGTCGGCTATTTGGCAAAAAAGCTGAAAGACAACCAAAGTGTCAGCGATTTTTTTAACGATTTTGCTGATGCTACCGTAGCATGGCTCAAGCCTGTTTTTCTGACCGATGACGGCAAAGAAAATCGCGCCCTCAAAAAACTGCAAGAAGATCCCAATAGTACTGCCAAACAAGAGGTCTTGAAAGGTATGATTGTCTCCGAAATAGAAGACCAACCCGAAGCCGAAAAGCATTTGCAGGAAATGGCGCAAGTTATACGCTCCAAAGAACCGCAAATGTTTGTGCAGAATATGGTTACTGTTACTGTTACGGGTAATGACAATATTATAGCATATCGCGTAAAAGAAATCATTTTAAAATAATAATCAACCATCTAAAACCATAGTATTTATGAAAACTCCCATTAAAACATTCCTACTAATACTTAATCTCTTTTGCTTTTTTCTTGCTTTGTATTGGCTCTATAAGAACCGTGATTTTGAACCTGCATTGGCAGCAATTTCATTTTTCATCAATTGTGTTACCTTAGTTTGGGGAGATACCGTTTATGAAAAAATTTCGTTAAAAAAAATTCATAATAATTCGGATATTGACATTGATAGTTCTGGAAAGGAAGTCCGTCTTGAAATGGAGGATGTAGATAGTAGTAAAATCAAATACAAAAAATAATCCCCTCAAAAACGTATGCTGAAACAACTTTTCTTAGGAATTACAGGTAATCGGGCTTTTGTTTTGGGTAATGAAAACATTACTATCCAAAATGTAAAAGATGCAACCATCAACATCGGCACTATTACAGACGAGCAAATTCAAGAAGCCTTAGCAAAATTTTGGGAACACACCCAAAAAAAGCTGTATTTTGTGGTGTATGCCGACTTTCAAGACCAGCACCCACACGAATGGCAGCCTTTTAGTGAAAAAACAATTTTTACTATCGTTAGTGACTGTGTAAAAGATTTGTCGCAAACAAAGTCTGTTGTTTGGTTTATTGATAAAAGCGCAACGCTTGACCGAAAAACTATTGCAGCACTTAAAGGTATTGCTCCACACACAGTTTTATTATTTTGTGTCAAAACCTTGGACGACAATAAATTTTACCAATGTTTCGATACCCAGCAAATAGGTGGTTGTATTGCTATACCGAGTTGTGAGGTTGAACAATATGAAAGTGCTTTGGGTACGGTTTCGCTTTACAGAAGCGATGAACAGTATAAGAACAACTACAAACGCACCTTTAAATTTGCGTTAAAAAATATTTGTAGTGATGACGACATTGCAGAAAATATTAACAACATCTTGACGGCTTATATGGGGCATGATGTTGCGACTACTGCTACCATTACACCCCAAAAACAAACACACCCGACCAAAGAAGGTTCTTTTACTATCGATTCCATAAATATTGGCTAATCATCATGATAATAACTTTCTATTCCTATAAAGGCGGCGTTGGTCGCACACAATTGTTGGCAAACTTAGCAGCCTATTATTGTTTTTACGAAAACAAAAAAATATTGCTGATAGACTGGGATTTGGAAGCACCCGGTTTACACTTTTATTTTGCCAAAGACACCCTGCAAAATAAAGGACTTATCGAGTTATTCTCCGATTATTGCGACCTTATGTCGGCTCGCTTGGGTGGTAGCATTCCAGAAAACGAGATTCAAGCACGTTTTAAAGACAATTTAGCCCAATATATTGTGTCAAATGTAACCCAAAGCAAAGAAGGGCGAATAGACCTTATGACAGCGGGCTTCTATGATGACAACTATACCAAACTCACCAATAATTTTGATTGGGTAAGGTTTTATGAAAACTTAGATGGTGGCTTTTTTATAGAACTGCTAAAAACCTACCTAAAAGATTTGGACTATGATTACATTTTTATAGACAGCCGCACGGGTGTGAGTGACTATTCGGGTATCTGCAACGTACAAATACCCGATGCCAATGTGCTGGTGGTGGCACCTACGCGCCAAAATGTGCAGGGTAGTTTAAGGGTGGCGCGAACCATTAGCGAAGCACCCTACATTGTGCAGCACCAACGACGTTTTCCGATAATATTTCCCATATTGTCGCGCTTAGACCCGCTCGACGACCACCAAAAAGCCAAGTGGATAAAAGGTTTTCGCGAAGATTTTAATATGGTCATTACCCAACTGCTCCGCTTGGGCACATTGAACGGACAAATTACCCCAAGTAACCTCGCTACCGGAATAGAAAATTATATTAGCGACACCATGTTGGAATACAAAACAGATTTGTCATATGGCGAACAACTTTTGTTTAGTAACGAACAAGCAAAAATGGAAAAAACTACCCTTGCCTACCAAATTACTCGAATTGCCTATTGGATAAATTGCTATGCTCCTCATCCAAATGTAGCGCTATTGCCCTTTGATATTGCCAAACCAGCGGGGGTAATGCGTTTTGATGCCATTAAACAGCGCTTTGAACGATGGACAAAAGCTAATCCCGATGGGCGCAACTTATTCAATTATGCCGTTTTTTTGCACGAAGAAGGGCGTTATGACTTAGCTCTGAAACAATATCTGTTGGCAAAAAACTATATCAGCGCACCCGAACAAACGATGAAACTCAACAACAACTTAGCGCTTATTTACAAAAACCAACAACAATACGATAAAGCCCAAATTTTGTTTGAAGCCATACTACATACCCATCCACAAAATGCCGACGTATGGTTTAATGTGGCAGATGTGTGGTGGGAACAAGGCAATGTCACCAAAGCCAATGAGTGTTATACTCATGCTTTGGAGTGTTACCAAGCGCAAACACTAACCCTAACTATCCAACAAAAAATAGCCCAAACTTACCTTAACCAAGCTGCTTGCTATATGCAGCTTGAAGAGTGGGACAAGGCAGAAACAGCCTGCATAGCGGCTTTGGAGCAGTACCGACAATTGCCTAATCCTTCCAAAGAGGCACTAAGAAAATTAGAAGACAATTTGGCAATAACATTGTTACAACAAAAAAAATATGCCGAAACGCTGCAATACGGTGAAACCTTAAGCAAATATGCTGTAGCACTAAACAAGCAAATTAATAGTTATGACCCCGATTTTTATATAGCCCGCGCTAAAAGACTAAACGAACAAGAGGAGTATGAGGCTGTCATTCGCGAATGCAATGAGGTATTGTTATTAGATCCTCACAATACTGAGGCTTATTGTAATCGTGGATTAGCTTACAATGGGTTAAAGCAATACGACAAAGCCATAGCCGATTATAACAAAGCCATAGCTCTTGACCCGAATAATGTCAAAGCCTATAACAATCGGGGAAATGTTTACCATGACTTAAAACAATACGACAAAGCCATAGCCGATTATAACAAAGCCATAGCACTTGACCCGAATAATGTCAAAGTCTATAACAATCGGGGAAATGTTTACCATGACTTAAAACAATACGACAAAGCCATAGCCGATTATAACAAAGCCATTGAACTTGACCCAAATTTTGCTTATACCTATGGCAATCGCGGAACTGCCTATAATGAACTAAAGCAATATGACAAAGCCATAACAGATTATACCAAAGCCATAGCGCTTGACCCGAATAATGCCAATGCCTATGGCAATCGTGGATTAGCTTACAATGGGTTAAAACAATACGACAAAGCCATAGTAGCTTACAACAAAGCCATAGCACTTGACCCGAATAATGCCAATGCCTATAACAATCGTGGAAATGCTTACAATGAATTAAAACAATACGACAAAGCCATAGCCGATTATAACAAAGCCATTGAACTTGACCCAAATTATGTCTATACCTATTACAATCGCGGATTAGCTTACCATAATTTAGAGGAACACCCCCAAGCCATAGCAGACTATAAAAAAGCACTTTCCCTATTGCCTCCCACCGACTCCTATTATCCAATAATACAAAAAAATCTACAAGAAGCACAATTCCTCCTCAACAAACCATAAATCCCCTTTCTCTCCCCTCATCAAGCAAGCATTTTTTTTAACTTCATAAATTTTGTACCTTATGAAAGTATTCGATACGGACAAAATCAAAAACGTTGCCATTCTCGGACATGCGGGTTCGGGCAAGACGACTCTTGCCGAAGCCATGTTGTTCGAAGCAGGCGAAATTACTCGGCGCGGTTCTGTCGAAGAGCAAAACACCGTCTCCGACTACCACGAAATAGAAAAACAACGTGGTACTTCTGTCTTTGACTCGATGTTGCACCTCCAGTGGAAGGACAACAAAATCAACCTCATCGACACGCCCGGTTTTGATGATTTGGTAGGCGAAATCATCTCTGCCTTGCGGGTTGCCGATACAGGCGTTATGGTACTCAATGCCCAAAGCGGCGTGGAAGTGGGTACCGAACTGATTTGGGAATATACCGAACAGTTTCAAACGCCCATGTTGTTTGCCGTCAACGAGTTGGACGGCGAAAAAGCAGATTTCGAACAAACGGTGGCACAAGCCAAAGAGCGTTTTGGCGATAAAGTTATTGTGGTGCAATACCCCTTGAACGAAGGCAAAAATTTTAGTACTATCATCGATGTATTGAAAATGACTTGCTACCAATTTAATGATACCGGTGGCAAACCCCAAAAACTACCTATTCCTGACTCCGAAAGAGAGAAAGCCAACCGCCTACACAACGAATTGGTCGAAGCCGTTGCGGTGCATGACGATGGCTTGATGGAGGCTTTTTTCGAAAAAGGCGAACTGTCGGAAGAAGAACTCGCCAAAGGCATGAAATTGGCAATGCACCACCACGACATCTTTCCCGTCTTTTGCTGTTCGGCAAAGAAAAACATCGGCAGCGGACGCATTTTGGGTTTTATCCACGACATTGCGCCATCGGCACAAGACGTTCCACCCACCAAACGCGAAAGCGGCAAAACCCTCGATTGCGACCCCAGCGGTCCCGTTTGTTTGTTTGTTTTCAAGACCATATCAGAGCCACATTTGGGCGATATGTCTTTGTTCAAAGTATATTCGGGCGAGGTGAAAGTAGGACAGGAATTGATTAATTCCAAAACAGAATCATCAGAACGCATTGCACAGTTGTATCTGTTGAATGGCAAAAACCGTACAGCCGTCAATAGCCTCAAAGCGGGCGACATTGGCGCAACGGTCAAGCTAAAATCGACCACCACCAACAGTACACTGTACGAAAAAGGGCAGCCTTTCCACATCTTTCCTGTCCAGTTTCCTGCGCCGCGCATGACCGTCGCCATTTCGACCGACAACAAAAACGATATGGAAAAAATGGCACAAGCCTTGCACCATATCCACGACAGCGACAATACGGTTATCTACGAATATTCACACGAATTGCAACAAACGCTTTTGCATGGACAAGGCGAACTGCACCTCAATATTGTGAAGTGGGAATTGGAAAACCTCTACAAGGTGAAAGTCAATTACGACAAACCGCGCGTTTCGTATCGCGAAACCATTCGCAAAGCGGTGCAGTCGCAATATCGCCACAAAAAACAATCGGGTGGAGCAGGACAGTTCGGCGAAGTGCATCTTTTGGTAGAACCCTACTACGAAGGAATGCCTAACCCATCGGGACTGAACGTGCGCGACCGTCAGGAAGTCGACCTTGAGTGGGGCGGCAAATTGGTGTTTATGAACTGCATTGTCGGCGGGTCTATCGACACCAAATTCATGAGCGCCATTATGAAAGGCATCATGGAAAAAATGGTAACAGGACCACTAACAGGGTCTTATGTCCGCGATGTGCGGGTATCGGTCTATGACGGCAAAATGCACGCTGTTGACTCCAACGATATGGCGTTTAAAATTGCAGGTATGATGGCGTTCAGACAAGCCTTCCAAGATGCTAATCCGCAGTTGTTGGAGCCTATCTACGATGTGGAAGTGCTTTGCTCTGGAGACACAACGGGCGATGTGATGGGCGACCTCCAGACGCGCCGTGCCATTATTATGGGTATGGAAACAGAAGGACATTACCAAAAAATTACCGCACGCGTGCCTTTGAGCGAATTGTATAAATACGCCTCCACCTTGCGTTCTATTTCGCAAGGACGCGCCAAACACAGACAGCGTTTTGCAGAATACAGTACCGTGCCTGCCGAAATTCAGCAGAAATTAATCGAATCTTATGCCAAAGAGTCGCATCATCATGAGCATTAGTCATAAGGCTTTGGCATAAACTTTTTATTTTACAAAAAAGATGGTCTCAAAACAGAAGTTTCGAGACCATCTTTTCTTTTTGGGTATTCTGATGGGTTTTTTGTGTTTGGAGGTAGCACCATTGTAATATGAATCATGATAACAGATTCATCTATGATTTTGGCAAAAAATCTTGTATTAGGCTCACAGTGTTATAAATATCCAATTTTATTTGGATAACACACAGCAAGAGCAAAAAAATGGCAAAAACCTCGCAGTCCCAAAAAGACATCTGACGTTTTAAAAACATTAGATAGCTAAATTTTTAAAACAGAATTCTAGCTTACGGCACAAAACGCGAAGCCACATCGCTCCATGCTCCTCTGCCTTTGGCACCAACACCTGCCACACGCACCCATATTTGTGAACCTGCTTTTAAACGTGGCAATACATTCCCGCGCGAACCTGATGCGTATGTACCCAGCACCCAGGACGATTCGTCCATCACTGTATAGGTCACTTCTATTACATAGGTTTTTGCTCCGCGCAAATTCTTAAACGACACGAACAATTCGCCACTTCCTAAGCCTTCTTTCAACACCACATTCATCACCTTGGGTAATGCTCCTATGGGTGTTCTGTCTTTGGGAACTTCAAAACCCGAACTAACTATTTTCGCCTCGTCGCCATTAGACTTCATGTTCACATACACCACCATTTCGTTCAAGGCATTGTACAACTTGTCTATTTTTTCGTCAATCTGTGTGTCTACACTGCCCAATTGACTCACCAACTTGCTTTTTTCTGCTTCTAAACCACTAAGGTCTATTAGTAGCGTTTTTACCTGGCTTACGACTTCTCCTGAATCGGGAAAGTTGGGGTTGTTCTCCAAAGCTGCCACCACTGTTTGGGCTTTGTCTACAATTACTACACGACTTTTGGAGCGCGAAATTCCTAATATGGCTTTTTTTGTACCACCATAACGATAAAATTGTTGTTAGATTTAAAAGAAATTGTTATTTGCATTTGTCTCAAAAAAGCATGCCTATAACGTATGTAAATGTACGGTATTTTTTGTGAAAAAACAAGAAAAATGCCTCTTTTTAAGTTTTTTTAAGCAAAAATGGCATAACAATAGCCGTGAGGACAAAAACATGGCGACGATTTGGGCAATCACCGCCCAAATTAATGTATTGTTTTGTTGTATATTGCTTAAAATCAAGACGAAATGCGCGCGCATTCGAACAAAATGCGCGCGCATTCGAACAAAATGCGCGCGCATTCGAACAAAATGCGCG
>JAEUUX010000228.1 GCA_016787295.1 Chitinophagales bacterium | reverse complement strand
GTTCCAATTGACACTACAATAGTAGGCAGATAATGGGTCTTGTGGGTTTTCTTGTGGCAACTTCCATGTGCGCGTCACATCTCCCTTTGTTTTTTTGTTCTCAACTTTGATGACACGCGCCCCCAATTCGGCAAAGAACATGCCAACCGACGGACCCGCTAAAACGCTGGCTAACTCAACCACTACCAATTGCTGCATAGTGGGATAGATAGGATTTGGAAACATTTTGTATTGCTTTTTGGGTGCAAAGATACGGAAAATATACGAACAATAAAAAATGAACTACTCCAAACACCACTTCAACAATACTAATCATTTTCGCGCTCCCACCATAAATACTTCATTTCTTCGTTCCAAAACGAATCATCGACTAAACAATTATCATCTATAGCAAGCATATCGTTTTTAAGTTGGCTAAATTCTTCTATTGAAAATTTTCTTCTTGCATAACTTTCAGCGGTATTGTCGATAATAGCTGCTATAAAATTTCTGTACTTTATCAAACAAAATGCAAACTGTGTTATACTATTATTGATAAAAATTCGTTGATAATGATTATCGTGATTTAGGTAAACAATTTCATACTTTTTTTGCGTGTCAATGCAAATAGGGTCTCCTGAACCATTAGTACCAAATACCCAATAATTCTGAAGTTTGGGAAAGGAAATATCAAAAAAATCGTTAATGGTTACAAAATAAGGCTGTGTAATTTCTGTGAAGGTTACAAAAGGTGCCGTCGCTGAAGGTAATCCCCAAGAAGTCAGGAACACAAATGTTTCATGGTCTATAGGAGCATTAGCCAATTGGCTATAAGAATAGGTATACAAGGTTTCGTGGACATCATGCCAATATTGTTTATAAGTTTCGATGTTCATCTTTGAGTTATTTTAAACACAAAGATACTGCTATTTTTCGGAATCCATTCCATTACCATCTCGTTCTTTGGACTAACTTTTGGGGTAGACTAAATATCTGTCTAATCGCATAAAGAGAAAATTAGTGTTTTTTTTCTAAAAAACCAACACCATTTCACTTCAGCAACCATCTGCCAAAAGAACAACCCGATGTCTC
>JAEUUX010000197.1 GCA_016787295.1 Chitinophagales bacterium | reverse complement strand
TTTTGTTCGAATGGCGAAGCGCGTTAGGGATGCGGAGGGTGGCGTTAGCCAGTGCGGAGAGCAACGCAGCACCAAGCGAAGCGAAGCCCGCAGCAGCCCGACCCGCAGGGAAACGCCCAAAAAAATCAATGCGTTATTATCCAACTATTTAAGCAAAATGGAACACTACTAAGAAGAATCGACAAAAATAAACATAAAAAAATACTGCCCAATGCAACCAATTGCAACATTATTTCGTTATAGTAATAGTTGTTTGATGAATGAATGAGACTCTAAGTCTGTATCCATTGTTTTAACAAACTCAAAATTGTTTGTTTCGGTTATTAACATCTAATCGGTTTTCTTTACTCTTGCTTCAAAATTTCTTTTATTTTAAAACATAAAGACTATGAACCTAAAAACCTTACTTTTACTATTGATGGGGTTATTGTGCCAAATCAATGTGTTGGCGACAACAACTCCCAGCGTTTATGAACAATTGTGTCAGCTCAACCAATTTTGGAAAAACCACCAACAAGTTATTGACCCACAATTGCATTATGCTTTTGCTAATCATGAGCAACTCATCAAATTTCACCTTTCGCAAGTAGAAAAACATTTGCGACAGCATCCGCCAGTTAATCTCACTGCTGAACAAAGCAACAAGCGCGTGCATTGCTTAGACATTTTGCGCGATTATTGGCAGGCAGGGGTTTTCCCAAAAAACACGCACCACAGCATCACTATTCCCTATTTTATTGACGACTACAATACGGCTTGTGCCGTGGGGCATCTTATCCGCGAGACAGGTTTTGAGGCAGTAGCTTGCAAAATTTCGGACGAAATGAACTATGCCTATATTGCAGCTATGCCTTATCCCGAAATTCCACAATGGGCAGCACAAATGGGCTTCGAAGTGGCAGAATTGCAATGGATACAGCCGAGCTATAGCCCACCTATCCAAATTTTGAGCAGTACCATTCCCGCCGATTGTGGTGAAAATAATGGTGGTATTAACCTTAACCTTGTGGGAGATGTTACGGCTGTTGGCACGCCGCAATGGTACAGCTTGAAAGGTAGTACTATTGGTTATGTGGGTAGTGACCTGAATTTGCAACACAAACCTGCGGGCTTATACAAGATAAACATTCCTACACAACAAGGCATGTTTAGTAATGTGTATGACCTTATTGGGATAGAAAATGCAGGTAGTATGCAAGTCCAAACAAGCGTCACCAACGAAACTTGTGCAGATAGCCGCGATGGTGCTATTGATATTGCTGTTAGTGGTGGCGCTCCTCCATACGAAGTAAGATGGTATGACCAAGCCGGAACATTTTTTGCTACTGGTGCCAATTTGAGTAATTTAACTTCGGCTGTTTCGGGTATCATTATGTACGAAAACAATGTGGCGCAATATACCGCTGAAATCACCGATGCTAATGGCTGTAAATTGTTCCGACAATTCAATATAACGTATGATAACCCTTATCTTTCTGCCTACGCGATGACAACTAATCCTACTTGCGGTGCAAATGATGGTGCTATTAATCTCATAACAGATGCAGATGTAGCTATTGATTGGTCACACGACCCCAATTTGCACACCAACCAAGTCAATAATTTAGCCGCTGGCATCTATACGGTAACAGTGACTAATGCTGCTGGGTGTCAAAGAATAAGTTCCGCTTTTTTAAACAACAACAATGCTCAATTAGATAACCTTTATCCTACCGCTACCCCAGATTATTGTGAACAAGGCGTTGGAACGCTGACTTTTCCACTTACCGAAGGCGCTACCTATCAATGGTCACACGACCCCGATTTGCACAGCAACCAAGCTACTAACTTAGAGGCGGGTTCTTATATGATTACGGTTACGCTGGGCAATTGTCAGGTTATTCGGAACATCAACCTGCAAGGTGGAGCAGATATTTATATCCAAACCTACAATATTACTAACGCCAATAGCACGGCTAATACCCTCGGAACAGTGGAAGTTGTGCCTTTTATGGAAGCTTATACCTATCAATGGTCACACGCTCCCAATGCTACAGGCAGTATCGCCACCGAAATTCCTGTGGGTGTGCATACTGTAACTATTACCAATCCCAATAGTCATTGCAGTATCGTTGCTTCGTTTGAGGTGTATGATGAAGTACAATTGGCAAGTGGTATTAAGGAAAACAAATTTACTATCCCAACAAGCCTAAGTGTTGGCTCCAGTGAGCTGTTGGTCAACTATACCTACAACGATTCGACACCGCTTCGTTTAAGCATTTTTGATATGTTGGGACGCTCCATAGCACCACCTATCATTAGCACACAACAAGGCAGACAGCAACAAAGTTTTGCTATTGCTCATCTGCCACAAGGCGTTTATATCCTGCAATTTAGCAACGGAAAATCGCAACAAAGCATTCGTTGGGCAAAATAACGCTAATATCGCCGTGTGGCATGGAGAATATTTGAAGCAAAGGTACGCAAAAAAGCATTTATCCGTTTTTTTTGCGTACCTTTGCCTCCCTTATAGCTAAATCAAATTAATGTATGGAAACAATAACCCAAAAATACGCCGACTTAACGAACTACATCAATAGTAAACCAATAAAAAGTCATGGGCAGCGCCGTTTAGAGGTGCTTTCGCCCCTTGATGGTAGTTTGTTGTGTCATGTTCCAATGTCTACGCGTGCCGACTTAGACCAAGCCGTTGCCGCTGCTCAAAAAGCACAACCCGCTTGGGCAGCAATGCCTATCAAAGAGCGCGTGCAAGTGTTTTTCCGTTATCGTCATTTATTGGAAAAAAATATAGACGAACTAACAGCACTTATTCAAGAAGAAAACGGCAAAACGTGGACAGAAGCTCGTGCCGAAGTAGAAAAAAGCATAGAACTCACCGAATTTGCTTGTTCGTTGCCGCAATTGGTACAGGGCGAATTGTTGGAGGTGAGCAAAGGCGTAGAATGTCGGGTAGAGCGATACCCTGTTGGCATTGTTGCTTGTGTGGTGCCGTTCAATTTTCCGTGTATGGTTCCCAACTGGACTATCCCCAATGCTATTGCTTTGGGCAACGCTATGATTATGAAGCCTTCCGAATTGGTGCCACTTAGCACGATGCGTTTGGCAGAACTTTTGAAAGAAGCAGGTTTGCCTGATGGTATTTTCAATGTGGTGCATGGCGACCGCGAAATTGTAGAAGCCTTGTGCGATCATCCTGATATTGATGCTGTTTCCTTTGTTGGGTCAACGGCTGTTGCCAAGCAAGTGTTCATTCGTTCCTCATCGCACCTCAAGAGATGTGTGGCTTTGGGTGGTGCCAAAAACCATTTAATTGTATTGCCCGATGCCAACCCAAACATGACAGCCTCTAACGTAGCTGCTTCTATGTCGGGTTGTGCAGGACAACGTTGTATGGCAGCCTCGGCGATGGTAGCCGTTGGGTCGGTGCAGCACATCATTGACTTATTGTGCGAAGAAGCACGCCAAATTGTTCCCGGAAAAAATTTGGGCGCTGTTATTAGCCGCCAAGCCAAAGAACGCATAGAACGCTACATCACCGAAGCCGAACAGCAAGGCGCTAAAATCTTGGTTGATGGACGCAACGCCATTGTGCCGGGCAAAGAAGGTGGTTTTTATGTGGGACCAACCGTCATCGATTTTGTGCAACCTACTATGTCGGTGGCACGCGAAGAAATTTTTGGTCCTGTTATCTCTATCATGCGTTCCAATACCTTAGACGAAGCCTTAGCCATAGAAAACGGCAACGAATATGGTAATGCGGCTTCTGTCTTTACCCAAAGCGGTGGTGCGGCTCGTTATGTGATGGATAAAGCCAGCGCGGGTATGATTGGTGTCAATATCGGCGTGCCTGTGCCGCGCGAACCTTTTTCGTTTGGTGGCTGGAACGAGTCTAAATTTGGTGTGGGAGATATTACGGGTAAAAGTTCCATAGAATTTTGGACAAAACTCAAAAAAACAACGACGAAATGGGATGCAGCCGCTCGAACCAACTGGATGTCATAACCCAATCTGTCTAAACAATAGATTTCGATACAAAAGCAGAGAACCTTATTCGGATTCTCTGCTTTTTTGATGAATATAGGAAAAAACAAAAGGGCAGCCTTAGCAATAAGGCTACCCTTCTTTGATTATACAGCAAAATTAAAAAATTATTTCACCACATTAATTCGTTGGTTACTAACAGTGCCATCAATTGCTTCAATGCGAACTAAGTAGATACCCGAAGTCCAGCCATTAGTAGCAATTTGATATTGATAAGTATTCAGACCGCTTTGTGAGCTAATCAATTTACCTACTGCGTCATAAATACTTACTGTTTGGATAGCAGTATTTTTGCTTTGTATTGTCGCTTGGTTTAGCACTGGATTAGGATATACTATCACCTGATTTGCAATAGCCGCCGTAGTTGTACCGCTTGCCAATTGTTCGCCACGCGCAACCGCTGTGTAGTAGGTAGCCAAAGCACCTAAATTGCCATTCGAATCTACTGCCATACCACCAATGTTATCTACACTGAAGCCTTCGCAATTGTCGCTTACCCATGCAAAAAATTCTTCATCGGTGCTAAAATCGGGTGCCATGAAGAAGCAATCTGGTATACCATATAGATAGGTAGAGTCACAGTTGGCTGCAACATACTGAATATAATCTTGGAAAGTTGGCGACGCATTGTTGGCAAACAGATCGCTCAAACAATCTGGAATAATAATGTCGTTGTTAAAAGCATCACAATTAGCATCGAGATAAGCAAACACTTCATCAATAGAAGCGAAATCAGGGGCATTTGTCAAGCATTCGCCATAGCCCGCTGCGATTAGTTGCTCGATAAGTTCGTCTACTGTTGGTTCATAAACAACAACCGTATCTTCACCACCCCAATTCCAATCGTTGCAGTGTTCATAGAAATAGTTATATAGTTCATCAACAGAAGCAAAGGTTGGTGCGTCTGCCAAACAGTCGCCATAACCTGCATCAATCAGTTGTTGTAACACTTCTTCTACTGTTGGCTCGTAGTAGTCGTAACAGTTTTCATAGAAATAGTTGTATAGTTCATCAACAGAAGCAAAGGTTGGTGCATCTGCCAAACAGTCGCCATAACCTGCATCAATCAGTTGTTGTAATACTTCTTCTACTGTTGGCTCGTAGTAGTCGTAACAGTTTTCATAGAAATAGTTATATAGTTCATCAACAGAAGCAAAGGTTGGTGCGTCTGCCAAACAGTCGCCATAGCCTGCATCAATCAGTTGTTGTAATACTTCTTCTACTGTTGGCTCGTAGTAGTCGTAACAGTTTTCATAGAAATAGTTATATAGTTCATCAACAGAAGCAAAGGTTGGTGCGTCTGCTAAACAGTCGCCATAACCTGCATCAATCAGTTGTTGTAACACTTCTTCTACTGTTGGCTCGTAGTAGTCATAACAGTGTTCATAGAAATAGTTGTATAGTTCATCAACAGAAGCAAAGGTTGGTGCGTCTGCTAAACAGTCGCCATAGCCTGCATCAATCAGTTGTTGTAATGCTTCTTCTACTGTTGGTTCTGTCCAGTTAGGAATGGTATCATTTCCGACCCAAGTAGAATCACCCCAACTCCAATCGTTGCAGTTTTCGTTAATGTATTCAAACACTTCATCAATAGAATCGAAATCAGGGGCATCTGTCAAGCATTCGCCATAGCCCGCTGCGATTAGTTGCTCGATAAGTTCGTCTACTGTTGGTTCGTAGTAAGGAATAGAATCTCCACATCCCCAACCGTTGTCACCGTCCCAATCGTCCATACAGTTTTCATAGACATAATTATACACTTCATCAACAGAAGCAAATTCAGGTGCGTCTGTCAAGCATTCGCCATAACCCGCTGCGATTAGTTGCTCGATAAGTTCGTCTACTGTTGGTTCTGTCCAGTTAGGAATAGAGTCGTTCCAACCCCAGTCACCGTCGTCGTCACCGTCGTCGTCTCCGTCGTCGTCTCCGTCGTCGTCTCCGTCATCGTCACCGTCGTTGTCTCCGTTGTCGTCTCCGTCGTTGTCTCCGTTGTCGTCACCGTCGTCGTCACCGTCGTCGTCTCCGTCATCGTCACCGTCGTCGTCTCCGTCATCGTCACCGTCGTCGTCTCCGTTGTCGTCACCGTCGTGGTCTCCGTTGACGTCACCGTCGTCGTCTCCGTTGTCGTCACCGTCGTTGTCTCCGTTGTCGTCTCCGTCGTTGTCTCCGTTGTCGTCACCGTCGTTGTCTCCGTTGTCGTCACCGTCGTTGTCTCCGTTGTCGTCTCCGTCGTTGTCTCCGTTGTCGTCACCGTCGTTGTCTCCGTCGTCGTCTCCGTCATCGTCACCGTCATCACCACCTCCACCACCACCTGCTACCAAATGTTTAACAAATGTGTTTAGGTTTGCTCCACTTTGAGCATAGTTGTAACTCATCAAGCAAAGCAAAATGCCGATAAGTACAAAGATTTTTAGAAAGTTTAATTTTGTTGTTTGCATATACTATAACTTTTAGCGTGTTTAAAAAAAAATGATGGTGCAAAGGTACGATGAGTGTTTGAAACTACCAAAAACAAAAACAAGTGTTCTCCCCGTCGCAAAAATTGCTAAAAATGCCTTTAATAGAAGTTGCTACAACAGATAAATGGAAAAATTGAAGAACAATAATGCTGAATCTCTGTCATTAGGTATAGGTTTGCGTCGGATATGTCCTCAATAAGCTAACATTTTTTTTGTTGTTCCGCAAAACATTGGTTTTATGGAATGGCGAAAAAGTAAACATCACATCGGATAATAACAGAAAGTGCGGCATTTCGTAAAAAAACACCGCACTTTCTTCTAAAATGTGGAAAAATTTATGCCAAAGCAGCTCCTTGTGGGTGTTGTGCTTTGTAGCGTTTAATATGGCGGTGCATAACAAAAAACCACAAAGGCGGCACTAATGAAAGTAGAATCATAGCAGGATAACCCGCTGGCATTTGTGGAGATTCGTCAAAATAGCGCAAAATTTGGTATTTGCGTGTGGAGCGAAAATGGTGGTCGGAGTGGCGCGTCAATTCAAACAAAAGGATTCGTCCAATCAAATGTTCCGAATTCCAAGAATGAACGGGTAGTATTCGTTCATAAATGCCGTCTTCGTTTTTGCGGCGCATTAGTCCATAATGTTCTACATAATTAATAGTTTCGAGCAATAAAAAACCAATGACTGCCGAAATCACAAAACAAGATAGCACAAAACCTCCAAAGAAATAGTAAATAACACCCAAAAAAGCTATTTGAATCAAGCTATATTGTATCATTTCGTTTTGGAAAGATGCCATTGTTTTGCCCAAATGGTGCAAACGTTCGTTCTCCAAATGCCATGCAGATAGGTAGCTATTCATGACTGACCGAAACCAAAAGAAATACACGATTTCGCCGTGTCGCGCCGTAGCGGGGTCATCTTCTGTTGCCACATTTTTGTGATGTCCTCTGTTGTGTTCTATAAAAAAGTGCATATACAGCGAAGTGAGGAGCAACATTTTTGCCAAACGCTGTTCAGACAAGGTTTTTCTATGCCCCAATTCATGTGCCACATTGATACCAATGCCACCACAACAAATCCCAAAGCTCAACACAATGCCCACCAACTCAAAGCGGCTTATATCGGGTTGTTGCACCGCAAAAAAGAACAAAACCAACAATATATATTGTATTGGCACGGTGGAATAGAGCAAAAAATCATAGAAGCGGTCATTTTTAGCCAATGCTTCTTCGGCTTCGCTGAGGTTGTTTGGGTCTACGGGCATCAAAAAATCTAACAAAGGCACCAAGCCAAAAGCATACAACACCAAAGCATAAGACCACACGCCACCCCCAAAGAAAGAAATATAGGCAAATACAGGAATGGTATAGATAGGTAAATACTTGAGATAACGAAAATTTAGGCTCATAGTACGTGGTATTTTATAGGTGAAAACATAGAACGCATCGCCCTACGGCAAACTGCTTATATTGAACAGGCAAAGGTAAGAAAATTTGTTACGTCACACTGCATATTTTTTATCATTCGAGCATATATTTGTCCAAAATGTTGTCATAATACCTCCCAAATGAACATAGGCATAGCTCCTCAATGAATTAAGGCAGGATTTTTGCGCTATATCAAAACATTTGTAGCCAAAAAACATTACCTTTGTGCCTTGAAACAAGCACCTAAGAAAAAAACTTTTATCGGCTTTGGCTTATGTATAACAATGCCAATTCAAGTACCAATACTTTTTATTTATGACTATCCACATTGGTTTTGATGCCAAACGAGCCTTATTCAACGCAACAGGTTTGGGCAATTATAGCCGCATTTTACTCAATGCCTTATCCCAACAATACCTCAACCACCAATACTATTTGTATACGCCAAGCGGTCAAATGGACATTGCTGCCATGCGATTCCAACTCACCGACAATATGCACTTGCGTCCGCCACAAGGCAAAATAACTTCGCTTTTGGGAGGCGGCTACTGGCGAACGTGGGGCATGACTTCCCAATTCAAAAAAGACTCTTTGCAGGTTTTTCATGGCTTGAGCCACGAACTTCCGCTCAATATCAATAATTTTAGTGGTAAAAAAATCGTCACCATACACGACCTATTGCCTTGGCGCTATCCACAACAATACAAAACCATCGACAACCAAATCTACCGCTATAAATGGCAGAAAGCCGTCCATAGCGCCGATGTGGTAGTGGCAGTTAGCGAACAAACGCGCCACGACCTTCTACATTTTTTGCAAGTATCCCCACAAAAGGTAGTGGTCATTCCACCACCTATCGACCCAATGTACTATGACTACGGCGATACCATGTTTTTGCAGCACGGTTTGTTTGTGCAACAAGAATACGATATACCCTATACCATTCCGAACGACTATATATTATATGTAGGAACGATTAACGAACGCAAAAACCTACTGTCCATTTTGAAGGCATTAGAAAAAGGTGTTGATATTCCTTTGGTTATCGTTGGACAAGGAAAAGGACAATACTACGAAACAGTCCAACAATTTATCGACCAGCGAAATTGGCAAAACAAAAAAGTATTTCATCTGCCCAATGTTCAACACAAACATCTACCTGCTATCTATCGTTGTGCTAAGGCATTAGTACACACCTCTATTTTTGAAGGGTTCGGAATGCCGATTGCCGAAGCATTGTTGAGTCGTATTCCTGTCATTGCCACCACAGGCGCAGGTTTCGAGTCTGTTGGTGGAAAAGGAGCAATATATGTGGCACCCAACGATTCCGAAGCCTTAGCCAATGCCATTAATACTTGTGTCAATGACCACAATGTTCGCATTTCTCTTTTAGTAGAAGGCTGGCAACACGCCCAACAATACCGTGCCGAAGTTGTTGCCGAACAAATGATGCAATTATATTTGGCATAAAACACCTCAATACCTTTGTTGGGTCTCTGTCTATACCAACCGTTCAAACCGACATTTAATCAACTAACCTTCCATATTCAAAATTTCCGCCATGCAAAAAGTTTTATTTTTACTCGTGTTCTCCGCACTATTGATGTCTTGCAAAGCCGAACAAAGTATTTTGCCTATTGCCAATGCTGCTGAACCCGAATATATCAAAATTCGTCGCGATGCAATTGCTACTGCTTTAGCAAGTTCACAACCTATCCTCAAACTTTCTTTCCCAAATGCCTCTGACCCGCGCGCCCTTGCCCAACAATTGGCGATAGCCGATGCCAGAGTGCAGAAGTATTTTTTTGACGAAACCACCAAATCCCCTTTTCTGAACGAAGTTTTTGGAGTTTATGCTGTTCGTCCCACCGATTTGCCGCCCAACAGCGGCGGTTTGTGTGCCGATGGTAGTTGTTATCGAGTAGAAATCTATAACTATGCCCTCAACCTGACCACCATTGCCATGGTCAATAACCACCAGAAGCAAGTGTTGATGGTCAACTATTTCAAACAACAACAACCCGACATACCCCCACATTTGGCGCAATTAGCCTTATCCATAGCTGCCGATAGTCCCGAAGTACAAGCCGAATACGGAGCCAAACCCGACACCTCCAACGGTTTGATGCCTGCCACCAAAACCGCCCTTAACCGAAGCCGATGCGAACGCTCGTTGCACCTTTGTGTAGCACCTACTTTCGTCAAAGCCGACAAAGCTTTGTGGGCAATTGTCGACCTTACTTTGTTGAAAACCATCGGAGTGCGCTGGACCAATGTTGGCACAACAGGCGAACGGGTGAGCGAACGCAAGTTGCAAAACGAAAAAATCATGTCTTGCTATTGCGACAAAGAACTCAAGTTGGACAAAGACGACTGGCAAATGCAGTACTCACTCACCCGTTCCGACGGTTTGCGTGTTTCCCAAATCAGGTACAAAGGCATGCCTGTTGTCACCGACCTAAAAATGGTCGATTGGCATGTTAGCTATTCTGCCACCGACGGCTTTGGTTATAGCGATGCTATTGGCTGTCCCGAATTTAGCGAAGCAGCCGTAGTAGCCATTAGCGCTCCCCAAGTCCTACCTTTGGTAGACAATGCCGATACCGTAGGTTTTGTTATCGAGCAAACCTATAGCAGCGAAGGTTGGCCAACACCCTGCAACTACAACTACCTACAACGCTTCGAGTTCTACAAAGACGGCAGTTTTCGCCCCATTATCGCAAGCATCGGGCGCGGTTGCGGCAACAATGGCACCTATCGCCCTGTCACACGCATTGCTTGGGCAAACAGCGAAACGTCTTTCTACGAATGGAACGAAGGTAATTGGCAAGCATGGCAACAGGAAAAATGGAGTCAACAAAACGACATCACCGCCTTTAGTCCCGAAAAATACTGGGCAAAAATCGCCACCCAACAACAACAAGGCTACTACATGGTGCCAAATATTGGGCAGTTGGACAACTACAGCCGCGGCGACCAAGCCTATATCTATGTTACCAAACATCACCCCAACGGAGGCGAAGGTGATGGCGACCTGCCCACCATTGGTCCCTGCTGCAATACCGACTACCACCAAGGTCCCGAAAAATTCATCGAACCCACTCCCGAACCTATCACCAACACCGAATTGGTGTTGTGGTACGTAGCCCAAATTAAAAACGACGATACCAAAGGCAAAGAGTATTGTTGGGCAGAATCGGTCATCGAAAACGGCATCTATGTAGCCAAAATCTATCCCTGCTATTCGGGTCCCAAATTTGTGCCAATTAGATAAGCATACGCCAACAACAAACACCTATCTCCAAAATGCTGTATTATTTTTTTGGGGCGTTTCCCTGCGGGTCGGGCTTTGCGGGGCTAACGGTGCAAGCACCAGCCTAACGGCTGCCCCTACAATCCCTAACGCGCTTCGCCATTAGAACTTTTGTTCGCAACGCTTCTTGCCAAACCCTTGCCAGCGTTTCAAACGCTGGCAAGGGTCGTCTACGCCAATTGCCATTAGAAAGAAGTTGAAGATAAGTAAAAATAAAAACAGGAATCGCCCACAAAGCACATTAAACCACAAAAAAATCCCACATAGTGACGAAAATCTCCATAAAATCCGTACCTTTGCCCCTCAAAAACCCCAAACTAATGCGACTATTATACCTTTGGGCATTGATAGGCATATCTTTTGCCTCTTGCAAAGACGATGACCCAACCGTATTGCCCTACGAAAATGGCTTTTTTGTACTCAACGAAGGAAGTTTTAATGCAGCTAACGCCTCTGTCTCCCACATTAGCGAAGACAAAAGCATCAGCAACGATATTTTTGCGACTGCCAATAACCGACCTTTGGGCGATGTAGCACAATCGATTACCTTTTATGACAACAAAGCCTTTATCGTTGTCAACAACTCACAAAAAATAGAAGTTGTCGAACGCAACACTTTCAGAAGCCTCGGTACTATTCAAAACCTCCCTTCGCCGCGCTATTTACACATCGTCAGCAACACCAAAGGCTATGTCACCAATTTGTTTAGCAACGAACTAAGCATCATCAACCCAAACACCTACCAAAAAACAGGCAGCCTCACCCTTCCTTGTGCTGACAATAATAGTTGCTGGACCGAAAAAATGATACAACAAGGCAACAAACTCTACATAGCCAATACGGGCAACAACGCTATCACCGTTCTCGATACCAATACCGATGTTGTGCAACAAATTGTCACACGCCAACAGCCCAGCGATTTGGTCGAGGACGCAACAGGTAAAATATGGATATTGTGTTTGGGTGGCTGGTGCGATTTCAATACTTGCGAACCCGCCGCTTTGCAACTCCTCAACCCTGCCAACAATACCATAGAAAAAACCTTCGCCTATACCACCAACGACAACTTTGTTGCCCAACTCCAATTAGACAAAACCAACAATACATTATATTTTGTTAACAATGGCAGTTTGATTTGGCTCAATGCCAACGAAAACAATAGTAATTTGACCGACATAGCCACAATAGGCACTTTGAATAGAACTATCTATGGTTTTTCGTTCAAAGATGCGAATACCATCTATGTTACCGATGCTACTGATTTTGCCCAAAATGGTAAAGTGTTTCAGCTAAACAAACAAAACAACCAACTAAGCATAATCGACTCTTTCACAGTAGGCATAGTACCTGCTAAGTTATATTGGTAATTTTTTTCTATATTACTCAATTTCAAAACAGAACTACCATAACCATTACCATTCTAACTATTTTTATTTAACCGTAAACATTCTTCAACTGAGTGATACCAAAAGGCAAATTAATTCCCGTCGGAGGGAATGAAGTTAGGCGCGAAGTCAGAGAAAGAACAGCCGAGGGCAGAGCAGGCGTTCAGACGCGCATGGAAATTTTACACCGCATTTTGACTGAGTCAAAAGGCGAAAAAACCAACATTGTAATAATACCTACCGCCTCTTCTATACCGCAAGAAATTGCAAACGATTATGTGTTGGCATATAAAAGTTTGGGAGTAGCTAAAATTGATGTGTTACCTATTCGTTTGCGCAACCAAACTGACAAGCCTGCTCACATCGAACGGGTAAAAAAAGCCGATGTAGTGATGTTTACAGGCGGAGACCAACGCAAATTGACGGTGGCTTTTGCCGACACTACTTTTTTAGCTACTTTAAAAGAACGTTACGAAAAAGAATCCGACTTTGTCATTGCTGGCACTAGCGCTGGTGCAATGGCGATGTCGCAAGTAATGATTGCTGGCGGGGATACGCTCGAAGCCATGTTTAAAAGCACTACCCACACCTACGAGGGTTTGGGTTTAATCGAAAACGCCATTATCGATTCGCACTTTGTTATTCGCGGTCGCTTTGGTAGATTAGCCGTTGCTGTTGCCAAATACCCAAGTACAATAGGCGTTGGTTTGGGCGAAGACACAGGAGTTATCATTACTGAAGGGCGTTATATGGAAGCCATTGGTTCGCGCTTAGTCACTATTTTTGATGCCAAAGAAATGGGACATAGCAATTTGCAAGTAGACAAAAAAGGTATGGTGGCACTAGAAAATATCAATATGCACGTTTTTCCACGTGGTTATGTTTTTGACTTAAGTAGCCGCCGCCTTACTCATATCCCTCAAGAACAATTGTATAACGATACCGTAATAGTTTCATAATGCACTTGTGCTGCTAATAAAATCGATACCGCCACTCAATTAAACATAAAAAAAATCCGCTTGTAAAGTACAAGCGGATTTTTGCATATCTCCCCCAAACATTACCCGACACTTCCATCGGGCAACACTTCGTCGTTATTGGTATTTACACTTCGGTCTGTCGTTTTTTTAGTAGTGCTTTTAGGAACTTTGGTTGTTTTGGCTTTGGTAGGTTTAGTTTTGGCTTTTGCTTTCGGTTTTGTTGATTTTGCTTTAATTGGTTGAGCAGTTGTCGAGGTTTGAGGGTTGTTTGAGGAGTCATCGCTACTTGGCAATGCCAACCCACGTGAACGAATAGGTGGGGTAGCTTGTGCCACAACTATTGTTGTTGTTGCACTTTTGAGGTTATCAGCTTCGGCTTTGGCGTATGCCCGAATGATTCTCGTTGAGCGGATTTCTTCGGTAGTATAAGGGATAATTTCGCAAATATTGTCATTCACACTCACGGTGAAGCCAAGAACAGAATCCCAATTTGTAGTAGTAACAAGTTTGTTAGGGTCGTGGAGTTCTAAGGCTAAGGTGGGCATCTGTGATTTGTTGCGCACCCACAACACCCAACGAGGTTCTTCTAACAAACCAGCCCAACGGTCGGCTTTCTCTACCAAACGTCGTGCTATCTCGTCATCTCCCAATACAACAAACAAAGTTTTGCGATGTTCATGTAAATAGGTATCAAAAATGGCATCAGCAAGTTGCAAGTCATTTTCGGGCAAAAGTGTGGTTTTTTTGATATACATAATACCGGTTTGTTTTTGGAAAAGTGAATAAAAAAAGAATAAGCTATGTCCAAACAACTTCAAACAAATCAGCAAAATGATGAATGATACGTTCTTTTACTGCTGGTTCATCTAATTGTTGTCCAAGTTCTAGGTGCATAGAAGTAACCGATTTATTAGTTATTCCACAAGGAACAATATGGTCAAAATAAGCAACATCTGTATTGATGTTCAATGCCCAACCATGCAAAGTCACCCAGCGGCTACTTCTGATTCCCATTGCACAAATTTTGCGTGCGCGGTTCGGCAGGTCGGGGTCTATCCATACGCCTGTTGCTTCGGGAAGTCGGTTTCCTATAATCCCAAAATCGGATAAGGTACGGATAATTACTTCTTCGTATGTTCGCATCAAGCGCGAAATATCGGTAAAAAAATGGTGTAAATCCAAAATAGGATAGCCCACACATTGTCCATAACCATGGAAAGTAATATCTCCACCTCTATTAACTTTATAAAATTTTGCTCCTTTAATGGCAAGTGTTGTTTCATCAACCAATAAATGCTCCATTCGTCCGCTCACTCCCATCGTATAGGTAGGTGGATGTTGGCAGATGATTAAATAGTTGCGAGTCTCTACTTGTTCGTCTATAGGAAGCGTTCTATTGGCTAATTTTTGCTGTATGGTCTGTTCATACAAAGCGGTTTGTTGTTCCCACGCTTGGCGATAATCAATAATTCCCCAATCTAACAAGCTAACTTTGGGCATGTATCACACATATTTAGACCACAAAGGTAACTTGTTTTTAGGAATTTATTACTTTTTATGCCCAAATATTGCTATTTTTTTGCTAATTATCACAAAAATAACTCCTATACCCGCAGGCATAGGAGTTTTGAGCTAACCTATCTATTAGCAATAGAGATTAATGTACTAACAATTTTCCAATAATGTTGGTTTTGTTTTTTTGTTCGATTTGGAAATAATATGGTGCATTGGTCAAGCCATTTTGGTCAACATACACATCTTTTCCATTCACGTTGCTAACAGTACTAACTATTTCGCCATACATGTCACAAATGGTGACAGTAGCATTGCTCAAGCTAGTGTTAAAATGTAAGGCAATCACTTCTTTTTGTTCTGAACTAACTTGGGCAGCTACTGCCGAAGCGTGTGTTTTTGTTTCTTCTCCATTCACCGCATACAAAGTAGTAGCCTCAAGAGAAGTAATACCGATAAGGAGGCTAAAAACAATACTGAAAATTTTACTAATTGTGTTCATAAATAAGATTTTTAGGTCATCAGGTAGCTTACTATTGTAGCTTACCTATTGAATTATGGTGCAAAGTTACGGCGGATTATGCAGCCTACCAAGAACATTGTGACGATTGGTTAAATCTACGGGACGAATAGCCATAGGGCTTGATAAACAGTAAAAAGACCCTCTATGTGTATAAACATAACAAAAATGTTGCAAAATATGGTTTAATGTCGTACCTTTGCGCTTTACAGACTCTTAAAATGTACATCATGATAAATATTATACTCATAGTCTTTATTATTGGCTATCTTTTTATTACCTTAGAACACAAGTTTGATCTTAATAAAAGTGCTTCTGCTTTGCTAACAGCCTTTATCTGTTGGTCGCTATATGCCTTATTGTCTCCTGATATAGAACATGTTATTGAACATCTAAACGGACATTTGCACGGTATTGCAGAAATCGTCTTTTTCTTGTTGGGTGCTATGACTATTGTCGAAATGATAGCCGTACACAATGGCTTTGAATTGCTAACCGAAAAAATAACCACCAAAAATAAACGAACGCTATTATGGATTATTTGCATCATTACTTTCTTTTTGTCTGCCATATTAGATAATCTGACGACAGCTATTGTGATGGTGAGTTTGTTGCAAAAATTATTATCTGATAGACAAGATAGATTGATATTCTCAGGACTTGTTGTAATTGCCGCCAATGCCGGAGGGGCATGGTCTCCTATGGGCGATGTTACTACTACCATGCTTTGGATAGGCAATCAAGTGACCGCCTCACACCTTTTGCTCACTACTTTTTTACCATCAATAGTTTGTTTGTTGATACCGCTATTGTTGGCAAGCCGCCATGTTAAAGGCAGTTTTGAGCGTCCCATAATAGAACCTAATGACGAAACAACAAGTTTAAGCAAAAACGAGAGCCGCTGGGTATTGCTATGTGGTTTGCTTTGTTTAATAAATGTACCGATTTTTAAAACTATCACACACCTTCCGCCCTATATGGGTATGCTGGGAGGTTTGGGTATTCTCTGGGTATTTACCGAACTCCTACATCGCCACAAAGAAGACAAAACACATTTGCGCATAACATCGGTCATTACAAAAATTGATGTTCCGAGCGTTATGTTTTTCCTTGGCATACTATTAGCAGTAGCTTGCTTAGAAAGTATTGGTTTTTTAGGAAAAATGGCATTATTTTTGGAAGATACTATTCACAACAAAGATATGATTGTAACCTTCTTGGGCTTGCTATCAGCAGTAGTAGATAATGTGCCGCTAACAGCCGCCGTACAAGCCATGTATGACCTACAAACCTATCCCACTGACCATAAAATGTGGGCGATGTTGGCATATGCCGTTGGTACAGGTGGTAGTTGTTTGATTATCGGTTCGGCAGCCGGGGTAGTGGTTATGGGTATAGAAAACATTAGTTTTGGTTGGTATTTGCGACATATTAGCCTTTGGGCATTGTTGGGATATTTGGGAGGTATGGGTGTGTTTTGGGTGCTTTACCATACTATTATTATCTGATAAATTGATAGACCAACAAAGTAAATTCTATAAACAAAAAAATCAGCTTTTAAAACAAAAAAAATGAAACAATTCTTAGCAATGTTGCTGGCAGCGGGTATAATAAGCAGTGTTGGTTGTCAGCAAGAAGGTGTGTCCTATAAAATACACACCAATGGGAAAGGCAAAAAGGTCGTTCTCGAAAGTTATATTACTATGAACATGCAGCAAGCAACGGAGCGCGATTCGGTGTTTTTTAGTTCTTACAAAAACCAGCGCCCCTTGACTTTTAGTGTGCAACCCACCTTGTTTAACGACCTTCTCACCGAAGGCTTACTCAAAATGGGTGAAGGTGATAGTGCTACCTTTTGGGTGCCTGCCGACTCTATTTTCAAAGGCACTTTGCCCAAATATATAAACAAAGGAGAGCGTGTAAAATATACCGTTTCAATTTTGAAAGTACAAAGCAAAAAAGAGTACAACGAAGAACGCTTGGCAACACAGTCAAAAGCTATTGCAGCCGACAAACAAAAAATCGATGCCTATATCAAAAACAACAATTTGACCATCTTGCGCAAAGATAACGGTATTGTTTACGAAATTATTAAACAAGGTAGTGGCGGCAATCCTGAACCCGATGCCAAAGTCAAAATCATTTATAAAATAAGTTTGCTTGATGGCAACGAAGTGGAATCGAGCAAAGGTGCAGCCGTAGACCTTGACCTTTTCCGTCAAGTGCGCGGCATGAAAGATGCTATTAGCATGTTGAGCAAAGGAGGAAAAGGTAAGTTTATCTTGCCTTCTTATCTGTGCTATGGTGGCAACAAACGCAACGACATTCCGCCAGATTCGCCATTAGTATATGAAGTGGAGTTGGTAGATTTTAATAACGACAATCCCGATTCAAAACTCAAAAAACAATTGTCACCCGATACTCGCCTGCAACTCAAAAATCCCGATTTGAAAAACAAATTGGAAGAAGTGCGCCAACAAAAAGCTACAGGAAAATAAGACACTATTGTTTATCTATTGCACAATCCTCAAACACCAAACGCTGCCAAGAAAAACTCTTGGCAGCGTTTGGTGTTTCTATGTTTTTGAGTATGTTATGCCAAAAGCAACTGATTTCCGCGATAAACCGCATTGGGACGGGTTGCTTCTTGCGGGTTAGTGATATGCCATTCAAATTCGTGACGGAAGTGGCGGATAGCCGCAGCAACGGGCCAAGCAGCCGCATCGCCAAGAGGACAGATGGTATTACCTTCTATTTTGCGTTGGATATCCCACAACAAATCGATGTCGTCCATCGAGCCATGTCCATATTCAATATTGTGCAATACTTTTTCCATCCAACCTGTTCCTTCACGACAGGGGCTACATTGTCCGCAAGATTCATGGTGATAGAAACGTGTGAAATTCCACGTATTGCGAACAACACATTGGTCTTCGTCAAAGACAATAAACCCACCCGACCCCAACATGGAGCCAGTCGCAAAGCCACCGTCGGCAAGTGATTCGTAGGTCATTAGGCGGTCTTCTCCTTTGGCGGTTTTGCAAATAAGGTTGGCAGGCAAGATAGGCACCGATGAACCACCGGGAACACAAGCCTTGAGTTTTTTGCCGTTTTTGATGCCACCACAATACTCGTCGGAATAAATAAATTTTTCTACGGACAAGCCCAATTCTATTTCATAGACACCGGGGCGGTTGATGTTGCCACAAGCCGAAATCAATTTGGTGCCTGTACTGCGTCCGATGCCGATTTGTGAGTATGCTTCGCCACCATTATTGACAATCCAAGGCACCGATGCCAGAGATTCAACGTTGTTGACAACTGTTGGGCAGCCATACAAACCCACTACAGCAGGAAAAGGTGGTTTGATACGTGGGTTTCCACGTTTGCCTTCGAGCGATTCGAGGAGTGCTGTTTCTTCACCACAGATATATGCACCTGCTCCTGGATGAATATAGATTTGCAGATCATAGTCACTTTGCAAGATATTTTTACCCAAAAAGCCTTTCTGGTGAGCTTGGGCTATGGCGCGCTCCAATATTTCTATCAAATACCAATATTCGCCGCGAATGTATACATAGCAGGTGTTTGCACCCAAGGCATAACTCGACACAATCAAACCTTCGATGAACAAATGCGGGTTGTATTCCATCAAATAACGGTCTTTGAAGGTTCCCGGTTCGCTTTCGTCGGCATTACACACCAAATAGCGCGGTTTGTTGGATTTGCGGTCGAGGAAAGACCATTTCAAACCTGTGGGAAATCCTGCTCCGCCGCGTCCGCGCAAGCCCGATTTCTTAACCTCTTCCATCACGCCATCGGGCGACATGGTTTTGAGGGCTTTCGACACCGATTCATAACCACCTACTGCCAAATAGTTATCAATTTGTTGGAGGTTAGACTGGTGAATATTGGCTAATAAAATTTGTTTTGGCATATTGTTTTTGCTTATTTTAGATATTGGAGATGTGGGGTGTTGTTGGTAGAAATAGAGTGGGAGAAGTGTTATTTATAGCCGTTGTTCTATCAAGCGCACTACATTGTCCCATTCTGTGAACCAAACAGGCGGGTCTGCACACGCCAAAAGGTCGAGGAAGTATTTGTTAATATTATCGGCAAACATTTCTTGTCCTGTAAGGCGTGTAAAAGTGTTTTCGATAAGTTGATGTACGTCTTCTTTTTTGGCAAAAGGAGCTATATGATACTGTAGCAATTTACTATTGGTTTCATCGGCATAATTAGGTACTAAACGTCCTAATTCTCCATCAAACACCTTTTCGCGTGTAGCGGTGGCGATATTATCTTTTATGTTTTTTCGTTGGTTATACAAACTTCCATCTTTTACGACAATATCTATGCGTTGTGACAAGCTGTCGACCAAATTAGTCATTTCTTCTTGCAAAACAAGGCTAAGTTCCGACAAAGTAAAGCGTTGTTGGGGTATTTTTTGCTGAAAAAAACGGAATAATAAACGTTCCAATTGACTTCGGTCGGTCAAAATGGTGGCTTCTATGGTGTAGGCATTCCAGATATAAGTAGGAATATTCACACTATCTTTGCCTGTCATAGCAGTTTGCAAATTGTTTCGCTCGGCATCGGTCAAATAGTCGCGGTCAAATATCAAAACAGATTTTCCCCAGACACTACTTTTATTTTTGAGTGATTGGAATAACTTTTTGTAATGTGCCAATTCTTTGAAAATACTGTCAACTCCATCAAAAGCCCAATACATCAAATTGGAGAATTTGAAATTGCGGTATTTGAGGTCGATGATTTTTTGGATATATAGCGCATCATTCTTTCCTTCGACCAGCACTACTGCATCGGCTTCTACAGCATTCAACAAATCGTATGCCGATTCGTTGCCCAAAGATTCTAAAATTTTGATTCGTGGACTGGGTTGTAAACCCACTTTCTTTGAATCGGTGGCTTGGCTCACAATAGCTTGGTAGCTACTTTGCTCGCTGCCTGCCAAATGGAACAAATGTTCGGGGCGTGTGCTACGGATAAGACTTTCGTTATGGGTGGTGACAATCAACTGATTGTCGCGCGAACGCGTCATTAGGTAGCTAATCAAGCGTTTTTGTATGTCGCGATGAATATGCGAATCGGGTTCGTCCAACAAAACGAGGTTCAATTCGTGTTTGTCTTCATAAATAGCCAACAAAATTTCTATAATCTGCAAAGTGCCACTTCCGACCAAGGAAATTTCGGTGAGGTAGCCGTTGCGGTTGGTATTGATTTTGCACTGTGCATTAACATCTTTATTGATATGGCTGTGAAATACAATTTCGATAGGGTATGTATTGTCATTAAGTAGGTATGCTAAATCATCAAGATAATTGTGCCAACTGTTATTGATATTATTATTATAAAGCAGGTTAAGTCTATTGCGCATCACTAAAATAGATTCTTGATAATCTATTTTTTGTCTAATTTGCGGATTAGTTCTGTATATTTCTTCGGTTTGTAGACGAGCAATAGGCGAAGCATAAATAACATTAAAAGGCTTAGGCAATTGTTCAAAAAAACTATTAAACACCCTATAGTCATAATCCTTAGCAACAGCAAACGAAATGGCATAACCACCATTGGTTTGTAACTCTATTTCAAAAGGAATGTCAAGGTCGGGTACATTTTCTCTTTGGCTTCGGAAAGTTGCAGTTATCGTTATCGGATTTTCGGTATTGCCCCAATAGTGAATATCCTCATGCGAGGCGGAACGAACAGCAACAATGTCTTTTCTTTCAATGTAAGATTTGTCTGAGTTTTGCAGTCTGTAACTATAAGCACTTTCCTTTGTTATAACACGGTCTACTCTATGGATAAGTCGATAAAAACAGCTATTCCAGAGGCTAATGGCTTCTAGAACGCTTGATTTTCCCGAATTATTGGCTCCTGTCAATACATTGAGGTCGGAATTAAACATGATTGTCACGTCCTCAAATACCTTGAAGTTTTGGATTCTTATTTTGCTGAGATACATGAAATATAATTTTTTATCGATGGCTTACCTTGCTCTCTTCAACACAAAAGGAAATGTAAAATTATGTTTAGGGTTTGCACTATCATAAAAGCTCGATTTATCGGAACGGAAATAGGCAAAAGTAGCTGTAAGGTGTAGTTGTTCTTCTTTCCATGTGCCATCTAACTGGTTCAGTTCAAAGCCGACAAGGTGATTATCATCAATAGCAGGGCTAACACGCGCCTTAAAATCACAAGGAGGGGTAACTGTTCCCAAACTGCCACTCACACGCATACTATCCACTTTGCCGTTGGTGTTAATCAGCGCAACACCGTCAAAACCCGTATAAGATTTGCTGCGAACACGGCTTCGGCGCGGACGTTTTCTGATGCGGCGTTCGCGCTCCTCCTCCGTCACAGGGTCAACAATAGTCATTTGTATTGAATGCGACACACCGTCGGGGTCGGTAAAATTGCCAGTCCATTCACCCACCAGACGTTCAGATTTTTCATCGCTATACGCCCAAGGATAATTATAATGATCGAGTTGCGTTTCGAACCAATAACACGTTTTATAACCCACAACAGAAAGCCCTGCCAATACCAACAAGAATAACCAAGCCTTATTTTTCATACTCCAAACTTTATGTGGTTAGAATCGGGTGCAAATTAACGAAAAAAAACGTTATCAAACAACAAACTTTTTCTAAAAATGTGTACAACAAGTAAATATTGCCCCTAAAACGCCATTTTGTCCCCACAATACTATATTATATGGCTGTGGTAGACAAGCTAAAGAATTAACCCAAGTTTAATAACAACATTATTAGGTGGTATTTCAGAAAACGGCAACAATGGTAAAACATTCAAATAAACCCTGAAAGGGTGATAGGTTTATAGCAACAAAAATCGGAATAAAAAGACAAAAACCCCGAAGGGGTGAAATGATGTCATGTTTTGTCGAATAATGTGTCACCCCGTCGGGGTTTTTGTTAATTATTCTATTGTTTTGAGGCTATAAACGTGTCACCCCGTCGGGGTTTTTATTATTTTGAGCCTGTAATCTTGATAATAACAACTCACCTTTCGCTAAAAAATTAACTCGAAAAAAAGATTCGGGTATTTTTAGGCTACATTTAGCATGAAAGCGCACTTTTTTACTTGGATGAGTAGATTTGTTAACCGATATATTGTATTGTTGAAGCCCTATTACAACAAAAATAGGTTAAAAATAACAACATTTTAGCATTCCACGCATTATTTTTACGTATTTGAGGCGTAAAATGGGGCTTTGGGCTAAGTATTTCAATTTGTTTTTTGCCAATATTTTTTAGCGAAAGGTGAGTAACAAATAACACCTTAATAAGGTTGTTATCAGATTGTCATTATCAAATGTCATTTCGCATTTGTCATTTTTTTAGAACAACACAAGCTAAAACTACTTTTTAATGTCGTTATCAAAGTATATAGCAAAAAAGTGTAGGTTGCTCACCTACACTTTTTTTATAGCTTCTATTTACTTCTTATACAAAACCACATATCCCCAAGGTTTGAGAATAAAATTAGATTTGGCATCGATGTTATAAGCTGGAGCATCTTTTGCGCCAAAAGCATTATAGTAACTACCCGAAGGTGCATTGTTGGAGAACTGGACGGCAACTTCGTCACCCGAAAGGTTGAGCATGACGACCACTTCGTCGTTATCTTTTTTGCGTTTGAAAGCAAATATTTTCTGATCTTGGGTAGTATTGATTCGCACCAAATCCCCACCTGCCGAACCGTTCCACAGGGCTTTATGGTTGTTTTTGAATTGCAACAAATTGGTGTAAAAGATTTGCATTGAATAGTCACTCCAATCGATGGGGTCTTTTTCGAAAAACTTGAGGCGTTTTTTCAAAGCCGATTCTTGTCCGCTATACACCAATGGCATACCGGGAATGGTGGCGGTGAGGATAGCAAAAGATTTTACGCCCGAACCGAGCCGTTCATATTCTGTACCGTTCCACGAATTTTCGTCGTGGTTGGAGGTGAATTGTAGGCGATAGTCATTTTTGCCGTATTTCGTAGCTGTAGTTTTGAAATAGCTATCCAAGTCGACGACAGTTTTTTTGTTTTGTGCCACATCGTTGATGAGGTGGTGTAAAGTCCAGTCGTAGGTAGCATCAAAACCGTTGGCATGTAGTTCGGGTTTTTCGCCTTCGGCAAGCATGAAGATAGGTTTGTTGAGTGTGTTGAGGGCGAGGCGGGCTTTCTTCCAAAAACTATCTGGCACCATCTCTGCCACATCGCAACGAAAACCGTCAATGTCGGCTTCGGTGACCCAAAATTTCATAGCCTCGACCATTGCTGCTTGTAGGTCGGGATTGTCGTAGTTGAGGTCATACACATCGCTCCAGTCGGCAACGGGTGGTTGGAAATTGCCCGCTTTGTCTTTGGTATACCAGTCGGAGTGGGTTTTTAGCCACACATTGTCACAAGAACTATGGTTAGCTACCCAATCGATAATGATGAACATGCCCAAATCGTGGCATTTTTTGACCAAACGTTTAAAATCGTCCATTGTCCCAAATTCGGGATTAACAGCATTGTAATCTTTGATAGAATAGTAGCTACCCAAGGCTCCTTTGCGATTGAACTCGCCAATGGGGTGAATAGGCATCAGCCAAACAATGCCAACGCCCATCGATTTGAGGCGCGGCAATTGTTCTTCCACTTGTTTGAAAGTGCCTTCGGGTGAAAATTGACGGATATTGACTTCATACATGCTCGCATTGGCAAAAGTGGTTTTTGCATTGCTGCTAATGTTTTTGGTGCTGGAACAATTGGTGACAAACATACCAAATAGAACGAATAAACTTATTAGGTGAATCTTTTTATACATAATGAAAGGTGTTTTGAGATGGAGAGGTTGCGCGCAGCAAAGATTGAATAATGGGAATGTTGTGGCATTTTTATGGCAAAGAAAAATGTGTATCAGTTTGCAAAACAGCAGTAAATCATTTAGTAGTTCTTCATTTAATACTGTCAGGTGTTTGTTTATCCGTAGAGTAGGGTTTAAACCCTACTCTACGGATAAACGCTACTTGACAAGATTAAAGTGAAAGGCTATTTAGGCGTAATTTTTTTGAAATAACGAATTAATGCCCTCACAATGTCAGAAGCGGGGTCATTGAAATCATCGGTTTTGGGTTCGCTAACTTTCACAATATCGGGATTGTCGCGCGTCAAGAAACTCAAGCCTTTTTCTTTGCCCGTCAACAAAAATTCGGTGAACGCAATGGTATATACTTTGTCGGGTTGAATGGCTTCTTTGCCAATGCGCCAAGTTGTTACTTCATTGTTGTTCATATCATACGTAATCCAGTCGTCGTATTGCAAAAATCCACCTGCGCCTACATTTTTCCGCCCTTGTTCCAAGACTTGTGCCAGCAATTTGCCTTTGAGTTCAACGGTCAAAATTTTGCCGCCATATGGTAGTATTCGCAATACATCATATTGGCTAACGTTGCCCGATAGTTGGTCGTCGATGCGAATAGAACCGCTATTAAACACCACACCATCTACTTTGGGCAGTGCATAGCGAATAGCGTTGGCGATATGCTGGGTGAGGTTCGTGCGGCGCGAGCGAACCAAGTATTCGCGTCCTTCCAGAGGTTCGTTGGCAGCCGCAAAAAACACGGTTTCATCGGGTTGAATACCTTTTTTCTCCAAAATATCCTTTGTGATTTGTTTCCATTTTTGCACCACCGCAAAAGTCGTTGGTTCGTCGGAGAGTTGGTTGTCGATGGCTTTTAGTTCCGAGTTTATTTGCAGTTGTTTCGTTTTTTTGTTGTATTTCAAGCGGTGGATATAAGCTGTTTTAGCATTGGCATCGGCTTTCGCAATGCGGCTATTGCCCACTTTTTCGAGCATATTGTTGTGTTCGTGTCCGCCCATAATCAACTGCACTTGGGGCAATTTTTGTGCCAATTGTTTGTCTTCGTCAATACTTTGGTGCGTGATGGCTACGACAAAATCGGTTTGGTTTTTGATGAAGTTATAGGCAGCAATAGCCGCCGAGTCGGCATTATAATAGCGGGCATAGTCGGGCATGGCAAAGTTGAGCGTCACGCCAATCACGCCCACGCGTGCTGTTGTGCCGTCTGCATCTTTAACATCTAAGATAATGGTAGGAGGCAAGAAGTCTTTCGCATTGTTTTTCATGCGGTAAAAAGGTTCATAGCCTTGTGCTGTTTTGTGTTTCATGTTCGACGACACCCAACGGAAATTAGACTCGTTGAGGCGTTCCTGCAATTCGGCTTCTTTGATGTCAAACTCGTGGTTGCCGAAAGTCACCATATCCATACCCACAGCATTCATCGCTTCCACCATTTGGCGACCTTTAATGCTTTTGTCTTCATACTTCAGCGTCCCAACCACCGAAGGACTTAGGAAATCGCCCGCCAAAATGGTAAAAGTGTTGAGATTTTCTGTTTTTAGCCGATTTCGCAAGGTGGCAACGCGCGCCATGCCGCCTTCGCGTCCGCCATTGAGCGCTTCTATTTCATAGACATCATTGATTTGTAAAAAAGTGACATCTATAAGGTCATCGTTTTTGGGTGTTTTTTTGAGTGTGCCGCAAGCCGTCCAGCAACAGCAATAAGCAACGCAAATGGCTACAAAAGATAGTTTTTTCATATTATCTCGAAGTGTTTTTTGTATAACGAAATACCAAAGAGAGCGATTCAAGGTGTTATTCTTTGTTTTGTGTGTCGATGATGATGGTCACAGGACCATCGTTGAGCAAGCGAACTTTCATATCTGCGCCAAAAATTCCGCTTTGGACAGTTTGTTGCAAAGCGTTTTCGAGGGCGTATAAAAAAGATTCGTAGATAGGAATGGCAAGGTCGGGTTTAGCGGCTTTGATAAAAGAAGGACGGTTGCCTTTTTTGGTGCTGGCGTGTAGCGTAAATTGGCTAATGGCAAGCACTTCGCCTTTGATGTCCAACACGGAGCGGTTCATCAAACCTTCTTCATCGCCAAATATGCGCAGATTGATGATTTTTTTGACCAACCACTCCACATCTTGTTCCGTATCCGCTGCCTCGATACCCACCAAAAGCAATAAACCCGCGCCGATTTGTCCCACTATTTCGTTGTTGACCGCAACGCTGGCTTCGCTGACTCTTTGTATAACTACTTTCATCGGTCTTATTAGTAGAATTTGGTGCAAAAGTACGCAAATCTATGCAATAAGTGGTGAAAACTGTAAGCCTAATTATTAAAAAAATTGGCGTACCTTTTTTATCGCACCGAAAAAAATCTTTCGGAGGCTTCGAATCTCCGAAAGATTAAACAATAAACAAGAGATAGAAATAGGCAAGAATAAACAAAAATATGACTATCTTTGCGGCGCAGGAATGAAAGACCGCCTATTAAACAAAACCCTTCGGAGGTTCAAAACCTCCGAAGGGTTGAAAACAATCCATCAACCAAAATCTAAATACAAAATACAATACCCCATGACCCAAACAGCCCAACAATTAATAGCCCAAGCCAAGGCAGAAAACTGGATACGCTTAGACCTCGGCAAATGTGGACTCACCAACCTTGCAACACAAGTGCCCGAACTATTCACCCTCACCGACTTGGAAGAGTTGGTGCTGAGTAATGAATGGTGGGAATGGAATGAAGCGGAGCAAGAGTGGGAAGATAAGGAAAGTACCAATACTGGAACGCCCAACAAAATAGACCAACTGCCCGAAGATTTGGGTAAGTTGGTAAAGTTGCGCGTGTTTATTTGTGGGGGAGAGTGGGATGAGATTTGGGATATTAAAGATATTAGTTCTTTGTCTGGTCTAACAACTTTGACAACATTAAGCCTTAGCAGTAATCAACTCATGGAGGTATCACCATTGTCAGGTTTAACGGCTTTGACAACATTAAACCTTAGCCATAACAAGCTCGCGGACGTATTGGGTTTATCAGGTTTAACAGTTTTGACAACATTAGACCTTAGTGGTAATCAACTCACTGATGTATCGGGTTTATCAGAATTACCTGCTTTGACAACATTAGACCTTAACCTTAATCAGCTCTCTGATGTATCGTCATTGTCAGGTTTAACAGCTTTGACAGAATTATACCTTAGCAGTAATCAACTCACGGACGTATCACCATTGTCAAGTTTAACGAATTTGACGATATTAATACTATATAAAAATCAACTCACGGACATATCACCATTGTCAAGTTTAACGAATTTGACAGAATTATACCTTTGGGGTAATCAACTCACAGACGTATCACACTTGGCAGGTTTAACAACTTTGAAAGAATTATACCTTGGCAATAATCAACTTACAGACGTATCACACTTGTCAGATTTAACCGCTTTAACGGAATTAGACCTTAGTGGTAATCAACTAACAGACGTATCACCCTTGTCAGGTTTAACCGCTTTAACGGAATTAGACCTTAGTGGTAATCAACTCACGGACATATCACCATTGTCAGGTTTAACAGCTTTGACAACATTATTCCTACATAAAAACCAACTCACGGACGCATCACCCTTGTCAGGTCTAACCGCTTTGACAACATTATTCCTACACGAAAACCAACTTACAGACGTAACTCCTTTGTCAGGTTTAACAGCTTTAACGGAATTAGACCTTAGTGGTAATCAACTCACAGACGCATCACCCTTGTCAGGTCTAACCGCTTTAACGGAATTATACCTTAGTGGTAATCAACTCACAGACATATCGTCATTGTCAGGTTTAACCGCTTTAACAACGTTAAGCCTAAACGAAAACCAACTCTCAGACGCATCACCCTTGGTAGGTCTAACCGCTTTGACAACATTATTCCTACACGAAAACCAACTTACAGACGTAACTCCTTTGTCAGACCTAACCGCTTTGACAACGTTAAGCCTACACGAAAACCAACTTACAGACGTATCGTCATTGTCAGACCTAACCGCTTTGACAACGTTAAGCCTAAACGAAAACCAACTCTCAGACGCATCACCCTTGGTAGGTCTAACCGCTTTAACGAAATTATACCTTTGGGGTAATCAACTCACAGACATATCGCCATTGTCAAGTTTAACCGCTTTGACAACATTATTCCTACATAAAAACCAACTCACGGACATATCATCATTGTCAGGTTTAACCGCTTTAACGGAATTAAACCTTAGTGGTAATCAACTCACAGACATATCGTCATTGTCAGGTCTAACCGCTTTAACGGAATTAGACCTTAGTGGTAATCAACTCACAGACATATCGTCATTGTCAGGTTTAACCGCTTTAACGGAATTAGACCTTAGTGGTAATCAACTAACAGACATATCGTCATTGTCAGGTTTAACCGCTTTAACGGAATTAGACCTTAGTGGTAATCAACTCACAGACGTATCGTCATTGTCAGGTCTAACCGCTTTAACGGAATTATACCTTAGTGGTAATCAACTAACAGACATATCGTCATTGTCAGGTTTAACCGCTTTAACGGAATTATACCTTAGTGGTAATCAACTCGCGGACATATCGTCATTGTCAGGTCTAACCGCTTTAAAGGAATTAGACCTTAGTGGTAATCAACTCACGGACGTATCGGGTTTATCAGAATTGCCTGCTTTGACAACATTATTCCTACACGAAAACCAACTTACAGACGTAGCTCCATTGTCAGGTTTAATAGCTTTGACAACGTTAAGCCTACATGAAAACCAACTTACAGACGTATCGCCATTGTCAAGTTTAACAGTTTTGACAACGTTAAGCCTACATGAAAACCAACTCACGGACGTATCGCCATTGTCAAGTTTAACAGCTTTGACAACGTTAAGCCTACATGAAAACCAACTTACAGACGCTCCATTGTCAGGTTTAGCAGCTTTGACAACGTTAAGCCTACGTAGAAACCAACTCAAAGACGTATCGGGTTTGTCAGACTTACCTGCTTTGATGGAATTAGACCTTAGCAATAATCAACTCACGGACGTATCACCATTATCAGACTTACCTACTTTGATGGAATTAGACCTTAGTGGTAATCAACTCGCGGACATATCACCATTGTCAGGTCTAACCGCTTTAACGGAATTAGACCTGAGTGGCAATCAACTCACGGACGCATCAGGTTTATCAGAATTGCTTGCTTTAACGACATTATTCCTACACGAAAACCAACTCACGGACGTATCGCCCTTGTCAGGTTTGAAAGCTTTGATGATATTATCTCTTTGGGATAACAAACTAATAAGTGTATCATCATTATCAGGTTTAACGAATTTGATAACATTAAATCTTGGTGGTAATCAACTCACAGACATATCACCGTTGCTTGACTTAACGGATTTAACGGCATTATACCTTTGGGATAACAAAATCACAGACATATCACCCTTGTCAGGTTTAACAGCTTTGACAACGTTAAGCCTACATGAAAACCAACTCACGGACGTATCGGGTTTATCAGAATTATTTGCTTTAACGGAATTAGACCTTGGCAGTAATCAACTCACGGACATAGCTAGCCTACTTCCTTTATTACAGAGCAAAACCCCTATACAATTGGTAATGAACAATCAGGCAGAGAGAGGAGGAATTAATGTAAAAGATAATCCCCTCCAAAATCCCCCCTTGGATATTGTACAACAAGGACGAGAGGCGGTTTTGCAGTATTTTAAAGACTCCATTCCTTTTATTTGAAGCCCAGCAATTATAGTCAAAACAAATCATACTTTCAATTATTTGTTTATAATTTGAAAGTTTAGTGTAAGCAATGACTTTAATTCATCAGCATAACTTAAAGTATTGTCCAAATAATAAAATATCTTTTCTTCAAAAGCCGCTAATTTTT
>JAEUUX010000173.1 GCA_016787295.1 Chitinophagales bacterium | reverse complement strand
ACCATTTGCCGTTCCTCCAAATGCTATTATCGTAAGTGACAAATGGTGATTCTGCTTTTTTGCTCACCCAAAAAAGCAGCAAAAAAGGGTGTTCTTTTTCGAGTGGATTCGTCCGGCGTGCTGTGGTCTTTGCTTAATTTTTTGGTAGCAAGCGAAATCGTAGGCTTTTGTCTGTTTTTCCTCATTAGCTACCACAAAATGTAGGCAATCGTTGAGGCAATTTATCATTCTTTGTCTGTTTTTTCGTGACGTTCATGCCTCAACGACCGAAACAGCACTATTTCGGGTGACGAAAATAGTGTAAGCAGATGTGCGTTTTTTGTGACCGCAATTATTTGTCTCAAACACTGTCAACATTTTACAAAATCCGAAGACTGTATTCAATTTAGTATAAACAAAGACTATAGCCGCAATTTGATGATGATATTATCAAGGTTTTCTACAACTCGATAAAAATAAAACTTGGTTTTACAACTAACTGAAAATCAGGTATTTATTGGTGAGGAAAATCGGTTACTAAAATATGTTGTCACCAATTTACCTATTGCAGGATAATTGTCTATTGCCGTTTGTATGCTTTCCTGTGTTATGTATTTTGTAAGTAAATTACAGTCATTTTTGGAATAATTGGGAATATGTTTTTTCAAAGTGTTTTTATGTGTATCGCATTCAGCAGTAGCAGCCAGATTTATGCTTTGAAAATGAGCCAAAAGCCAATGTTCTACACAAGGTTGGCTTATGTAAATATCTCCTCCCTTGCGTTGAACTTGTTCTAGGATAGCATGGTCATCTATGTCATAAGCATCTTTGTCAAACCAAACCACTAAATAAGAATAGATACCTTGTTGTGTTTCAATAGCCTTAATTGCTTCGTTCAAAACACTTTTAGCACCGCCGCCTTTTACATTGGTGATACTAGCCGATTTTCTATAAATGCTTTTCAGTATTGTAATATAATTTTTTTCGGTGAAGCCTTCTACAATTAGCAGCGGTACAGGAATACTTTGTTTTTTGAAACTTTGCTTTCTTGGCATATTGGTTAGTTTTATTTTATAGCAATCTTGGTTTTGCTCCTAAACGTCCAAATCTATAGAGTTTTTCCATATCTTTTTTATGAATATCCTCTATATCTTCAAAATCAGCCGCCGAAAACAAGGATGTGTGTCCTTCATCATTTTTTTCGGACATCCAAAATTGTTCGGGTAGCAAAACTGTCAAAAGTGAACTATTATGAGACGTGAATAATAATTGTGCTTTGTTGGGGTTTTCAAAAGGATTTTGGTAAAGACTTATTAAATGTGCTACAATATCTTGCTGTAGCTGCATTTCTATTTCGTCAAAAATTAAAAGAGACCCTTCTTTCAAAGAACGAAGAATTAGATACATAACTACCGTAAAACGAAGTGTTCCTAAACTTTCTTTTTCGTCCCCAAAATCAACGAGTTGGCTATCTATTTTATGTTTGAAAACTGCTTTTTCGATTATAGAAAGGTTATTTTCTTTTTGGGCTTTTGCTATTTTTTTTAACTCATTTGGGGAGAAATTTTTAGCCAATTCTTTGTCCTGAAGAATTTTTTCCAAGATTTCGCTAACCTCTTCGGCTTCTTTTTCCTTTGTTTCAAAATCTTCAATCCCAATATCAGCTATTTTTAAGAGTTCTTTTGCTCTTAAATATGTTTCTTCATCTTCCAAAAACTTTGCTAAAATTCTAGGTGTGTATTTAATATCCTGATAACCACTATAACGAACATTTGAAAAAAACTTATAGTTCTTTGCTTCTTTTGCAATAGATTGGGACTCGAATTGAGCCGCATAAGAAATAATAGAAGCATTATTCCTTAAATCATTGCTCTGGATTTGTTGCATTGGAAAATTAATAGTAATTGCTTTGTCTTCTCTTTGATAAACCAAAACAAATTCATTTATTTGGGTATCGAATTTATAAAGTTTTTCAGCAATAACCTTTTGGGTTGTGACCGATAACTCATATTCGTACTCCGCACCTGAATTAGTAACAAAAATTATATCAAAAGAAGTAGGTTCGTCTTTTGTGGTACAAAAAGGTTCAATAGGAATATCTTCATCTTCTTTTATGGCAAAAAAAGATGTTTGCATAAACCAAAGCGTGAAAGTAATAGCATTGAGGATAGTTGTTTTACCAGAAGCATTTGCTCCCATAAAACCTATAACAGGATGAGCGGGATATGATGAATTATTTTCTAAATTTGAGTCAAATGCCAAAATACTTTCCTCTTTTATAGAGGAAAAATTTTTAACAGAAAAATATTTTATCATTTTTTTTATGGCTTTATATTGAAGACATTATTTAGGAAAATGCAGAGAATAAGTTGTTTTAGTTTGATAACGACATTAAAAAAGCGTTACTTATTGTATCATCAAATAAGCCAAGGGATGTGAAATTATTCGAAAAAATACAACATAATGCCACCCCTTCGGAGTTTATACCTTTTTTGCTCCGTTTTTTTGCTATAAACCTATCACCCTTTTAGGGTTTATTTGAATACTTTTTTATCGTTGCTATTTTTAGAAATACCACTTAATAATGTCGTTATCAAAGTTGTAGAATAGGTAATACTTGACTACAAGAAACAATAAAACACTTGGAAGATATATTGCCAAAATATCACGTTTCGAATAACTAACTGCTGACTAACTATTGAATAAATTTGGTATTTTTTACACTACAACCCGCTGCAAAAGTACACACTTTTTTTTACACTGCCAAATTGTGAGCAAAAAAACGCTTTTTATAACTTCCCGTCCGTTTTGCACTAACCTGCTTTAACCAGATGGTAATCCGAAAAAAGACTCCAAAGGTTTCCAAACTTCAGGAGAGCAATAAACAACAAAAAACCTTCGAAGGCATAATACTCTTGAAAGTTTTTGTAAATCAAAACAAAAAAACGCCGCTAATAGGTCAACTTTCCTATTAGCGGCGTTTCGTTTTTTTATGCCTCAACAGTTGAATAATCACCCAAACTATAATCGCTTGCTTTGCCGCGAATGTTGGTATGACTACCTATCATGCTGTCTTGTAGAACTTTGTTGCTGATATGGTTGTTGTTT
>JAEUUX010000119.1 GCA_016787295.1 Chitinophagales bacterium | reverse complement strand
AACAATTAGCATTGCAAGTTCAAACTTGGGCAAGCCAACGAAACAACCAACAAAGAACCGTCGACTGGCAATTCAAAACCGCTGATGCTCGTATCAAACTCAAAAGCCTTTACCCGACAATATTAAACTGAAAGACTACTACTTTTCTCCTGAGAAATGAAGCAAAGAACAAGAGCAATGCGGCATTTCTCCTGAGAAATGAAACAAAGAACAAGAGAAACGTGGTATTTCTCCTGAGAAATGAAACAAAGAACAAGAGCAATGCGGCATTTCTCCTGAGAAATGAAGCAAAGAACAGGAAACTTTTTTCAATACTGTTATCAAAATTAGGGCTTTTTTTGAAAAATGCAATATCAATATTACTACTTGATAAAGTCGTTATCAAACTAATAGATAGCGAAGTATATCGGTTGCTCGCAAAGGTTTTTGGTATAATATAGCGCGGTCGGCGGCTTGCCCATGATAAAAAACACCCAGCAAAGCAGCTATATTGGGAGCATATTGTTGTGCCAATAAACCAGCAATAATACCCGTCAAAATATCGCCGCTACCTCCTGTTCCCATGTAAGGATTGCCTGTGCTATTGAAATAGACTGTGCCGTTGGGACAAGCAATGGCGGTGTGCGCTCCTTTCAAAACCACCACACATTGCCACAACATTGCCACTTCGCGCAGCCGCTCCAAACGCTCAAAGTCGTTGACTGTTTTGCCCACAAGTCGTTCGAATTCTTTAGGGTGTGGAGTCAAAATGCTATTGGGACACAAGCGGTTTTGCCATTGATTTTGGGCAATTATGTTCAAAGCATCAGCATCAAGAACTAAAGGTATTTTTTGTTCCAATAAATCATTGATGAATTGTTGTGTGAGCATTGCCGTACCAATACCCATGCCTACCGCTATGGCTTGGTAGCGCGACAAATCGTCGGGTGATTGACTTAAGCAGTCGTGTTCGGGGTCACAAAGAGTCATAACTTCGGGCGAATTTGTTTGCATACTGTTGTAGCCACACATAGGCAGGTAGGCAGTGCATAAACCTGCTCCGATTTGCAAACAGGCTTGAGCAGCCATGACACACGCACCAATTTTGCCATAACTGCCGCCCATCACCAAAACATGTCCTTTTGTGCCTTTGTGAGCAAATTTGGGAAGCGGACGTTGCCATTGTTTGACGAGTTCAGGTGTAAGATAATGATATGGAGTAGGTGTTTGTTCCAAATAAGTGCTGTGTAAACCGATGCTAACGGCTTGCCATTCGCCCACAAAAAGATGATTTTCGGGCATTAAAAAAGCCAATTTAGGCAGTTCGAAAGTAATACTTTGTTGGGCTTTTATGGTGTATGCAGTAGCAGGCGTATGTTCATCGGCGAGCAAACCCGATGGCATATCAACCGCTATTATAGGGCAAAAAGATTGGTTAAGGTGGTCAATAATTTGGGCTAAAAAACCTGTAGTGATAGGGCGTGTAATTCCTGACCCCAGCAAAGCATCTATGACAAGGGTAGGGTAGGCGCGCGGTAATTCACTATCAGGATAAAGATTTTGTATATTTAATTGATGATGTTGGGCGCGCTGTAGATTGAGAGAAAAATCGGCAGTAGGTTTGTCATTAAACCATACCACAAAAACTTTGACAGTATAGTGTCGCAAAGCCAATTGTCGGGCAATGCACAAACCGTCACCTCCATTATTGCCCATGCCACAATAAATATGCACTTCTTGTGGAGCAGGATATAGGCGCACAAAAATGGTTGTGAAGGCAGCGGCGGCGCGTTCCATTAAATCATCGCTGCTAATAGGTTCGTGAGTGATGGTATAGGTGTCGGCGGCTCTTATTTGGGGAACAGATAGGATTTTCATCTGCTTGTGTTGGTTTGTTTTCTACTTTATTAATAGCAGTAATTGTTCCATAACTTGCTCAACACTAATGCCGTCCATTGCTGCGTGTCCAATGCCTTTGGCACTCAATTCGGCTTCGTTGGTCGCAAAATTATACATACAATTGGTATAGGGCGTTTGTGACACCAAAATTTTTGAACTTGCTCGCAAAGGGCGTGTGCGTTGGTAGTCGGTGGGTCCCCACAAAGCAAGTAGCGGTTTTTGCAGAGCATCGCCCAAGTGCATCACGCCCGAGTCGTGGCAAATAATGACATTGGCATTATCCAAGATATGCAATAGGTCGACAATACTCGTCTGTCCTGCGGTATTGATGAGGCGCGGATTGGGTGGTAATTGAGCAACAATGGGGCGAATACTGTTTTCATTATCTCCCTTATCACCCACCAAAATCAGTTGATAATCGGGTAATTGTTCTAAAATGGTGCGAAAGAAAGCCACAAAACGTTCCGCTTGCCATGTTTTGACCTTAAAAAGTCCGTTAGCAGCGCCACACTGCACAACAATATTAGCTTGTTGAGGAACAATACCAAAACGTTCCAAAGTATTTACTGTGGTTGGGTAAAAAATTTGCGTACCAAAATTTCGCTCGATAGGCTGTCGGGCGAGATGGTCGGCAAGGTCACAATTTTTGGCAGTTTCGTGATAGGCAGGCAGCAATGGCACTGTTTCGGTAGGGTAGGAGGGCGACATAATTTGTTGCAGCAATTCTATGGCGCGCACTTTCCAATGCTTAGAGATGGATTGATGGCGAATGCGGCAACGGATTTGCGCAACATAAGAACCGATGAATAAAAAATTGGGTTGAGCATCAAAAGGCAACAAAAGATAGTCGTATTGGATAGGGCGGAGGGTGTGTCGAAAAAAATGCAACTTATCGCGCCACGAAGCTGTCATGGGCAATTCATGAACATGCTTGATAGAAGGATTGTATTTTGCCAAATCAGCCACACCAAAAGTATTGCCTGTAATCAGGTCAATTTTTGCTTGTGGATAATGGTGGCGGAGAGCTGCAATGAGAGGCGTTTTCATTACAAAATTTCCTAAACCTGTATAGGCGGATATTAGGATTTTCATGGAAAAAAGGAGACTTAAATAAAGCCCTAAAATTTGAATAAATTGGTAAATAACAACAGTTCCGCAGTACTAAGGATAAATCCTATTACTACGGAACTGCAAAGTTACAATTTTTTTACATTTGCTATCCAACAAAAAAACAGAAAGATTTTTGATGAATAATTGGAAATGATTAACGTTGTATGAATTATTACTATTGCGGTGGTGCTTCGTTAGACGGTGGAGGTGTCTCAACAGGAGCAGGTTGCACTTGCGTACCATTATTTGGCGAGATAGGCGTTACCGTTGTTCGGGTCGGAGGAGAGGAAGGTTCGTTGCGTTTGATGGTGGTAGAAGACACACCATAATTGACAGTACCTTCTGACCCCGAACGCACAGTAGACATACCTGCATTACCTCCGTTGGAAGGATACGAATTGTAGGTATTACCTTGATAGAAACTATTGATACTATCATCTTGCTGGCGACGGCGTTTGCGCGCTTGAGCGGCTTTGATAGCAGTTGAGTCTACCGATGGCAAAGTGACGCTGGCGGGCGGTGGCGTACTTTGAGTAGCCAAGGAGCGTTTGCCTGTCTCTGCTTTTTCCACTGCCTCCTTCACTGCCAAATCGTAGCTAATAGTATCTTGTTGCATTTTAAGGTTACAATAGTTAATGGCTTTAAAAATGCGTTGATTACTTTGCTCTAAGTATAAGGCATCAAGAAGAAGACTTTTTGCACCATCGAACTGTCCTTTTTTGAGCAAACTATCTGCCGAAAGCATTAGTTTTTTCTTTTCTGTTTCAATAGTACCTATCAACTCTGTTATTTGTTTTTGGATACCCGTATTGCTACTATCCAAGCGATAGGCGGCTTCATAACTCGCCTTAGCTTTGAGCAAATTACCTTTATCTAACCAACTTTTAGCTTCCCGTTCTGCCAGATGTTGTTGGTTGGCATGAAGTTTTTGGGTTGCAACTTGTCGCAAAGAATCACTAATGTCCAACGATAAGGCTTTTTGCAATTCGGATATAGCACTATCATAAGCACCTGCTTGGTTGTGGGTTTCGGCGTTTTTGATATAATCAACAAACAAATTTTCTGGTTTAGAACGCTGCATGGCATAGTACAACAAACCGCCTACCACCAGCAACATACCCAAACCGATAAAGATATTGCGTAGCATTCGCCCATTAAAATTCACTTCGGGCAACTCCACCTTAAACTCGCGACGCGGCATCTCTATCGCTCCTGTCGGATTTTTGGGAGGTGGTGTAACGGTGCTTGTTTTGATTTGTCCTGTTATTGCCCGATTAACCGCCGCTGGCGTGGGTATATGTGTTTGTTTGCGTTCGGTGGCAACAAAAGGTGTTTTTTCTATGGGTATCAAAAAGAAAGAATAGTCTTGTTGCGAACTCTTGCTACATTCTTCCTTGATTTTTTGGATAATAGCTTGATTGGTAGCATCGGCACCATCAGATTGCGAAAACAAATAACGGATATGCCTATCATCAAATACTTCGGTAACGCCCGGTGTGCATAAAAACAAATAGTCACCTGCCAATACATCGGTCAAAGTGCTAACACTTGCCCAAGCAGGGTCGCTGGCATTGATGGCACGCGGCTTAAAAAGATTATTCCTTTTAGTGTCCCAATAGCTCGTTACATGGTCTTCTGTCCGAAATAAAATTTCGCCATTGCGAAGGTGATACACCCTACAGTTGCCTATCCAACCAATGGAAATAGAGCCGTCATCGTTGATTTGCATAAAAGCAGAGCTGCCTTCGGTATCGAACATGCGCGGATTTTCGGCAATATAGTTTTGCAAACGTCGCTCCGCAAAGCGCAAAGCGTCATTCACATATACCTGCCCTAAGCGCTTCTTTTCGGGACTCTTGGATTTCTCGAAAAACTCTACTATATATTGTGCCACTAATTTGGCACCAGCTTCGCTTTTTTCATGTCCCCCCATGCCAGAACTAATTAAATAAAATTGCGTTCGACTGCTGGGATTGCTGGGATACACAACATTATCATTCCAATTTTGCTTACCCGATTCAGCAACAACAAAAGGGGATTTGGTGGTAGTTAACATGTTCAGTTATTTAACCAATAATTTTTTGGGGGCAAAAGTACATTTTTTTATTGGTATTGTTACAAAAAATTAAAAAAATGTGTTCAAATTTGCTACTTGTTGTGCAAGAAGTCTTTAAAAGTCTTGTTTATACAGCGCTATGTCGGTTTAGAACTAACAATACAACAGATTTTTTTAAAACATCTGTTATATCAATACGCAAGCTGAAGCAAAGAATAGAAGCTGTTTTTTTAAGTAGTCTTTCAGTTTAATCTTGTCGATTAGCGTTTCTCCATAAGGTAGGGTTTAAACCCTACTCTACGGTGCAAGCACCAGCCTGCGGCTGCCCTTATAATCCCTAACGCGCTTCGCCTTTCGAACAAGTGATGATGTTGTTCGGAAAATAGCAGTTTGTTCTGAACAATATAGGTAAAATAGAACAGTAGCGTTATAGCTGGATAATCTAACCGTCGCAAACGTTTTTGTTCCATTTAGGCAGATAGCTGATATAGTGATTAGGTATTGGCATATTAAGCCAATGTTGTAATAAATCGCAGTTGTAATCACATTCCAAGCCAAAAGGTACAGTACTTGGTCGATGTCATATTTTAGTTTTTTGATGTCCATCTTGTTCATTGTTCTTTTGAATCATTGGTTTATGGTGCAAAGATACGTTCTTTAAGAAACTTTGAGGCGTATTGGCAGCAAATTAACAGAAAAAATAGATAAAAGGCGACACAAAACAAGGCAGTACAATAAACATTGTACTGCCCCTTATCTGCGAAATTAGTTTAATTGCTCAATGAAATGGTGTGAAGAAACTTGCATAATACCAAAAACTGTAGTATTCACAAAGAAATAATGTCATTTATTTTTCGCCAAGATAGCTTGCACTTCGTCGAGTGGTTTTTGAGTGATTTTGGCAATTTGCTGGGCGCTAAAACCTTCTGCCGCCATGTCCAAAATCATTTGCTCTTTTTCCGACTCAGCTTTGGCGCGTTCTTGAGCAGCACCTTCTTCAATGCCTTTGGCTATGCCTTTCGCTACCATCGCCTTCACTGCGTCCAACTGCTCCAAGCGTTCTTCCATCGCTGCTTGTTTGTTGTACTCCTCGCTCACACGGTCGCGCAAAAAGCGTTTGTAAAACTGATAGGCTTGACGTTCTGCTTCGGGCAGTCGCATCTCGTCCAATTTCTCTTTGGCTTCTGGTAAACCCTGAGCTGTGAAACTCTCCAACACTTCTGCATTTTTCAAAAAATACATCCATTCGTCAAAGGTTTCTTTCAACTTGTCTTTGAAATTCCCTATTTTCAAAAGCCAGTATTCGGGAAACGAATCAGCGGGTGTGCTTACGCCATACAGTTGTCTTTGTTTGGGTGAAAGTTCGAGGCGGTCTTTTTTGTGAACACCGATAAAGTTGGTTGTCCCATGATAGAGATAATCTTTGCCATCGCCCAGCGGGAAATAAGCGATGGTGATGGAGATTACTTTTTTGACTTTGGCATACGAATCGCCTTGACTGATATGTTCTGTGATGGTTTTGGAGACACCATACAAAATACGGTGAAAATAGTCATACTCTTGGGTGTTTTGGATTTCGATAATCAAGAGTTCGCCTTTTTCGTTTTCTACAAAAATATCTACACGGTTATACTTATCCGTTTCTGCTTCTTTGTTACTTTCACTTTCCAAAACGCGGGTGATGCGAACTTTTTCTTTCAA
>JAEUUX010000052.1 GCA_016787295.1 Chitinophagales bacterium | reverse complement strand
TGTCCCAATATGTTGACATCTACTTCGCTTCCGAAGTCATACACAGACAGTTTTTGGGTATGTTGCCACAAGATTTGGTCATCTATTAGCAGTTGGTCGAGGGATGGGTCGGGCATAAACAAGCCTCCGTTATAGGCAAAGACCTCCAAACTTTCGTTTTTGATGCCTTGGTGCAAAAAGCCGAAATACTTTTTGTAGTGGTCATAGAGCGGTACATAATAGCCCCAGTCCTTCATGCTTTTCCACTGCTGCAAAATGCTCCTGATGGTATTGGGTGCTAACAGTTGGCGGTCTTCTGCAAAAAACAAGAACAGCAATTTATCGATGATTTTTTGCGACAGTTGGAACAAGCGCAGCGGGTTTTGTTCGGGATTGTTTTGGCAGAGGTTGTGAAACAAATCGCGCTTAAACTGCGCATAATCTTTGTACAACTGCTGGCTTATTTGTTCTTCGGCATGGAGCGATTCGCGCTTGATTTGGCGCGGAATATCGGCGGCAATGCTCTGATAACTCAACAACAAATACAAAGTTTGGAACTCCCGCTCCGATAAACCAAACAAATGGAACTCTATAAACTCTATGGCATTGTCGATATAGAGCCGCAATTTTTCAAAATTGGAGATGATGACATAGCTACAGTTGGGGTGATTGTGTTTATACCCAAATGCCTGTGCTTCAATTTTGTTGAGGTCGGTGCTGTTGGTGCCTTTCAGCTCAATAACCGCCCGCACCTCTTGTTGTATAATAATGGCACCGTCTGCTTTTTTGGAGTCCTTTTGATTTTTTTGTTCCGTAGTAATGTTATAATTGGGGTTGGGGTATTTGGTATAGCCCAGCAGTTGTACAAACAAGTCGGTCAAAAAACCTTCTTGGTACTGCTCTTCTTTGGCGCTGCTAATGTTTTGTTGCACAGCAGGGTTGAGGAAATGTTTTTTATAGGCTATCCATTTTTCTTGCCAATCGGGTGCATATTGGTTTTGGAGGTGTTTATTGAGGACGGCTGTTTGGAAAAGTGGCATGGTATGTGGCGGTATTATTGGGTGGATAAACAAATTTTTGAGGGGCAAAGTTAGTTATTTTTAGCGGAATGGCAGTATATAAAAGCAGAAATTTGGGATATTATAGCAAAAATGGTATTTTTTTTGCTTATTTGTTGTATCCATCACAAGCCGAGATAATAATAATAGGGTAGCAACAAAATAAAATTTTGGTATGCCAAAAGTATTTAGTGCTTTAATGGGTAGCATTGGTACTTATACCGATAAAAAATTGGGTTGATTTGGTGTTAGTACGCCACTTTCTCCGTAGCGTAGGGTTTAAACCCTACGCTACGGAGAAAGGTTTGGTAAATTATTAGCTATATCTAACAAAAAGCTAGATCAATTAGGTAGCATTAGCACTTTTATTGATAAAAAATTGGGTACAATTAATAAAAAAGCGTTCTATTTCTAAGTCCAAAGGGCTGAAATGTTTATAGCAAGAGCAGCTTTGCAAAATAATATTGCGTCGGCGGTAATGTGCAACATATCACCCCTTCGGGCTTTTATAATGTTTTGTTTGTTGTTTGCTGCTATAAACTTGCCACCCGTGCAGGCTTATTTTTGGGGTGGGTTTTTGGGAAATTGTTTTTGTTGGTTGCTATTATATAGCAATTGGTTTGTAATAATAATGATACCAAACCAACCCCAACGGGGTGAAATGTTTATAGAAAGAACAGCATTAAAATGTATTTTCAAACCCTGAAAGGGTGATATTATTAAGGCAATAAGCTATACTATATCACCCCTTCGGGGTTTTATAATGCTCTGTTTATTATTTGTTGCTACAAACTTATCACCCTTTCAGGGTTTTTTATTGTGTTGATTTTTGGGAAATTGTTTTTGTCAATTAGGTAGCATTGGTACTTGTACCGATGAAAAATTGGGTTGATTTGGTGTTAGTACGCCACTTTCTCCGTAGCGTAGGGTTTAAACCCTACGCTACGGAGAAAGGTTTGGTAAATTATTAGCTATATCTAACAAAAAGCTAGGTCAATTAGGTAGTATCAGCACTTTTATTGATAAAAAATTGGGTACGAATAATAAAAAAACATTCTATTTCTAAGTCCAACGGGCTGAAATGTTTATAGCAAGAGCAGCTTTGCAAAACAATATTGCATCGGCAGTAATGTGCAACATATCACCCCTTCGGTGTTTTATAATGTTCTGTTTATTGTTTGTTGCTATAAACTTGCCATCCGTGCAGGCTTATTTTTGGTGTGGGTTTTTGGAAAATGGTTTTTGTTGGTTGCTATTATATAGCAATTGGTTTGTAATAATAAGGACACCAAACCAACCCCAACGGGGTGAAATGTTTATAGCAAGAACAAAATTAAAATGTATTTTCAAACCCTGAAAGGGTGATATTATTAAGGCAATAAGCTATACTATATCACCCCTTCGGGGTTTTATAATGCTCTGTTTATTATTTGTTGCTACAAACTTATCACCCTTTCAGGATTTTTTATTGTGTGGATTTTGGGGAAATTATTTTGCTTAAATGCTAATTAGGCAAGAAAACCCACTCATAATTATTACCCAAACAGCAAAAAAATGAACGGCTATAGAACGTTATTGTTCTATAGCCGTTTTTTTGTCTATTTATTTGCTTGGATGCAACATATACGTTGGAGGTTTTAAAACATCCGATGTGTATTGCCAACTGTAACTAAAACAAAACACTACTGATTAAACATACTCATATCCATCTCCTGTTC
>JAEUUX010000254.1 GCA_016787295.1 Chitinophagales bacterium | reverse complement strand
ACGTGGGTGGACGTAAAAGTTTAGGTCGAGAACCTAAAATTTTACGTGGGTGGACGTAAAAGTTTAGGTCGAGAACCTAAAATTTTACGTGGGTGGACGTAAAAGTTTAGGTCGAGAACCTAAAATTTTACGTAGGTGGACGTAAAAGTTTAGGTCAAACGCTCCAAAAATCGTTATTATTCCTTTTGGGCAATTATTCCAAAGGTTTTCAACATTAATTATAAAAGGACATTTCGAATAAACCACAAGAGGATTTATTCGAAATGTCCTTTTTGTTGCCAATATTATTATTTTCGGGCATTTTTCTACCATACTTCTTTGCTCAAAAGACAATAGCGTTTTGTTTCGGAAAAGAATGGTATTCTTTACATCAATACTGTTCTTTTTCGTTCGGGAAATCGCGTGCTTTCACATCGCTCACATATTGCCCAACAGCGCCTTTTATTTCTTCGTATAGGCTAAGATAGCGGCGCAAAAAGCGGGGGTGAAAATCTTGTGTCAAACCCAAAAGGTCGTGCAATACCAAGACTTGTCCGTCGACATGTTGTCCTGCTCCGATGCCGATGATAGGAATTTTGACCGTTTCGGCGACAATTTTTCCTAATTGGGCGGGAATTTTTTCTAATACTATGGCAAAACAACCCACATCTTCAAGTAGTTTAGCATCGTCGATGAGGCGCTGTGCTTCGGCTTCTTCCTTGGCACGAACAGTATAAGTGCCAAATTTGTAGATAGATTGTGGTGTAAGCCCTAAGTGTCCCATGACAGGCACGCCCGCAGTTAAGATTCGGATAATAGACTCTTTGATTTCGGCTCCTCCCTCCATTTTAATGGCATGAGCGCCCGATTCTTTCATAATTCGGATAGAGGACGCAAGAGCCTCTTTGGAGTTACCTTGATATGAGCCAAACGGCAAGTCGACAACAACCAACGACCGATGTACAGCTCGCACCACAGCCGAAGCATGGTATATCATCTGGTCTAAGGTGATAGGCAAAGTGGTTTCGTGACCCGCCATAACGTTGGAGGCAGAATCACCTACTAATATAATATCGATTCCCGCATCATCGACAACTTTTGCCATAGAATAATCGTAGGCAGTGAGCATAGCAATCTTTTCGCCGCGCTCCTTCATAGCTTGCAAAACGTGGGTGGTAATGCGCTTGGCACTTCCCGATTGATGGACAGACATGGTTGCGTTATTTAATCAAAAAAATAAGTACTGTCAAAAAGATGACATGGTATATTAGCGGCGAAAGGTATAAAGATTTTTTTAAAAAAATGCTGCATTGAGAAAAAATTTTAATGCCATTAAAGCATTTTTGTTTTTTGCCCAAAGATATTGTCATCTACCAACTGCCTGATGGTTTGTTATATCAACTTTCCATTGTTATATAGCAAAGATTGCCTATCGAGTCTGTTTTGATGACGAGGTAATAATTAGTATATATTTTCCCTATGGTGTAATCAAATACGCCATACAAATCTTCTTCACTTGCATACAAAGCAACCCTGACTAAGTGTATTTTATTAAACAATTGCTTTATTTGTGGAATAAGCGCATTTTCAAAATCTATTAGTTGCGCCAATTGGCTCCGTTCCATAACGGATAAATGATGTGTTAAATAATCTTCTACTGTTCCGCCTTGCGAATTTGCATAGTCTTTATTGATATGGATATAGTTTTGTTGGTTAATACCATCTATGTTTTCAAGGAATGCTTTTATTTTATCCATCTGTTCTTTCGGCACACATAGATTCTCAAAGTTTAGGTCGATATTAGCAGAGTCGCCATTAAGCTGTATAGATTCAATGCTATAATGGCTTTCGGCTTTGGTTAAGTCGATGTTTCCCAAATAGGGCAATACATAAAAGTTCATTGGCAGTTTTATGCTTTACTATGGTTTATATAATTGAAAATGTTTGCTGGGGTTCTTTAGGTTTATCCCAAAAATGTGTATGGGTTCGGTGTCATCGATTTGTCCATTGTTGTCAAGGTCGAGGCGAGCAAAAGCATATAGCAAATCATTGTCGGGGTCGTATTCCGATTTATATACCGAATAGTTTGTACCTACCAAAGTGTCCTGTTTTTCGCCATTTTTGTCGAACAAATAGAAGTGCCGCAAGTCTTTGAGGTTAATGAATCCGTCTTTGTTGGTGTCTTCGTCATAAACCGATACCAAACAATAGTCTCTTTTGATGGGTTGATAGTTGAGGGTGTCTTTGGTATCGGTAGGATAATAAACGGTTTTGATAAGAACGGGTTTGGAGAAGAACTGTTTTTGCTGTTGTTTTGCAATGTCAAACTGTGCGATATTTACCAAATTATATCCATAAACGGCTTTTAGTCCGGGCAAAAGGTTGTTGTTCCAATTGTTGCCTTTAGGTAGTTCGCTGTCGTTATAATGAAAATCATTGGAGCCAATAAATTTTGTGCCGTCATTTCGGTTGGTGTTGACCTTGTATATGCTTATCAATCGCACATTAGTTAGACCCGTCAAAAGTACATTGCTTGGCTGGGTCTCGAATCGCAATGAATCGCTTTGTAAGCCGTTATTTTCGGTGGTGTTTTCTGCATTTGTAGTTGTAGAGGTGTTAGTATTGGTGGCAACAGGAAAACCTTTTTCCTCCAATTTGTCGTGTGTACAACTTGTCAGCAGCAAAAGCAATACTATAATAGTGGATATTTGTTGCATTTTGGGAGATATGGTTGTTGTTTAGGGAGTTTTTGGGGTGTTCAAGTTTAGATTCCCAATTCGTCGGCAAATATTTTGATGTCACCAATTTGTTTTTTTAAGCTCTTCGCGGCTCAAAAGGCGAATGATTTTGGTGTTATGATTTGCAAAAATTAAGTTTTTAATACACCACTATCTGTCGCAAATGGTGTTCCAAATGCGCTACATAGTCGTTGATTAAAAATATCAAAGTATAAGGTTGTTCATACACCTTAACTTGGCGGTCGAGATGTGCGGCAGGAATATGCTGTAAGATGGCTGCTAAATGTTGGTTATAGATAGTCCAAAAAGTAATGAGTTGTCGGCTATCCATTTCTTGGTAATAACTATATTCATTCCAACCGTTTTGGTCGTATTGAATAGCAGGCATGTCCTCAAATTGTCCGCGCACAAATCTTTGGTGATTGTTGGTGGAGCTATCTATCAAATGCCCCAATACTTCTTTTTTGCTCCACTTATTGGGCAGCGGTTTGGCAGCAAAATCGGCTTCGGAAATCTGGCTTAATAAAGGTGGGATAGTATTGGTTAGCCACTGAAGGCGTTGTATAGAGTGGTTAATCATGGTATTTGGGAGATTTTATGAATTATTTTTGTGCTTTCAGCATTAAATAGATGCTCAAGATGCCAAAAATGATGTTGGGAATCCAAACGCTCAACAGCGGCGAAAGTGTACCATTGGTGGCATAAGTGGTCGAAAATTGGAGAAAAAGAATGTAGGCAGCACTAATCGCCACTCCTACTGCAATGTGCAGCCCCATGCCACCACGCACCTTGCGCGAGGCAATTGAAAAACCTATGAGGGTGAGAATGAAAGTAGCAAAGGGAATGGCGGTGCGGCGATACAACTCTACCTCATAAAACTCTACAAAAGGAGCGCCTTTCATGCGCTCTTTGGCAATAAACTCTTGCAATTCGGGGGTTGTCATTGCCTCTTTGTAATTGGTACGGCGGTCAAAATCTGCTGGCGACAAACCTATAGCAGTGTCCAATACATTGCCACGTATTACTTTTTCTTGCAAACTATCTATTTTTCGCTCCACATAACTTTCGACACGCCACTTTTTGAGGTTGTTCATGTATTTCAACCTGTCGGAGCTAAGTTTATAGACCATTTTTTTGTCTACAAAGCGTTCCAAAGTGAATTTCCGTGCCGATGTGTCACGATTATTGTAGGTTTCTACATAAATGTAGTTTTCGGGATCAATCTGAATATGAATATTGCGGTCGGTATTGATGTATTTGCCACGCACATACTGATTTTCAAATTCGATTTTTGTGGCATTGGCGCGCGGCACCCAATAATGATTGGCAAACAACTGTAGCAATACCAAAAAGGTAGCAGAAAACAGATAAGGACCCAACAATAGGCGATAAAAACTTATTCCACTACCAAAAGTAGCTACGATTTCGGAGCGGGAAGCCATTTGGGAAGTAAAAAAGATGACCGCAATGAATATGAACAAAGGTGCCAACAAAAAAATGATGTATGGAACAAAATTAAAATAGTATTCGGTAATGATAAGATAAAAAGGGGCTTCTTTTTCCATAAAATCATCGATTCGTTCCGAAATATCAATGACAACTGCCATTGCCGCAAACAACAAAATAGTATAAAAAAAAGCCCCCAGAAATTTTGTTATAATGTATTGGTCAATTTTTTTTAGCACAAACTGTATTTTAATGGTTCAGGGAAGGATTTAGTGTAGAAAATTAGCGGTGAACAATATTGACTATATTCTGCAAGATGTGTATGATGTGTATCAATTCATCGGTTTCGGTGGCATCATACGTTTTGCTAAAACAGTAGTTTTTTTCGTGCAAAGTGGTAAAACACCAATCTTTTCCCAACAAATAACATCCATAAATAGGGTGATTATCTTGGTTGAGTGCTTGGGCGAGCAACATGGCTACCAACATTTGTCCTTCGGCATCGTCTTGAGCTTTTTTGCCTTTTTTGAACTCTTGCAGAAAAAAGTAAGGAGATTTGGGAGTATTTATTCCCAGCGGACTCGCTAATAGCGCATCGCAAATAACTGATAGCGGCGTACCTTCTACCACACCTACCAAAGAACGTTCATAGAACAATTGCATTCGGTCGGGAATTTCAATGTCGGCACAATCAAAAACAATGGAAATAAAGTGCATTTTTAGTTCTTCTTCGTTCCAAAGCCCTCCTTGCTCCAAAAGGCGCAAGCGTTTTCGTTCCAATTGTGCGGGCAAAACATAGTCGGAAGCAGGCGTGACAGCGAGCCAATGTTGCAATACCTCACAATTTGTGCTGCGTTTTAATCCAAAATGGTACAAAATTTGGTCAATATCATACCTGCTCTTTTTGACATTAAATGTTGCCATGATTCACAAAAAAGATTTAAGAAGTGACAGTTGATTGGTTGAGTGTTTTTTGTTGCGATTTTTGGGTATACAATATTATAATAGCTAACAAGACTGCAATACCTCCAACAAGAATGCCTATTGGTGCAAAAGGCGGATGCGAGCCACTATCATCATCATCGAAGAAAAAGCCAAAAGGTGCGTCTTGTTTTTGGGATTTATTTTTTTTGAGCAAAGAACTATAGGCGGTTACATAATCTTGGCGGTTGCTAACGTCCCAGCCTGCCAATTGTCGCAATTGCGTTAATTCTTCTTGGCGGCGTTTGACCAACGATTGCAAATAGGTTTGAGCTTCGGGACAGCTAAAAGTACTGCGAGCAGGGTGCGTGATGATGTATCGAGCCTGAAAACTTTCGGTGTTTGGTGTTTCTTGGAACTGTAGGTCTTGTGCAAAATAGCTCCGACCATAGCGCACGTGTAAGCGCGTGAAAAAGACGCGCTGCGAAGGATCATACCCCCCGCGATTGGCTTGCTGTTGCCAACTCACGCCCGCTTGCTGCATATCGTTGTAGTAGGGCGGCGGTGCCACACAAGGGTCACATTTCATACCCGTATTTTGGGGTGTAACGTCCCACGCATATTCCAAAAACACAGCGTTTTTGCCATGATACAACCATGATTTTCTGAACACATCGACATAAAATTTGCCGAAATTATCCTTCACAAATTCAGGAATCTTTTTACCCGTTGGTGCGTTGATAGTTCTGTAGTTGGTGCATTCTATTCTGCCTTTGCGCGAAAAAGCATACACCAACAAATCTTGATTCCCGCGACTGTTTGCCATGCCCAAACGAATAGGCAACATAAATTTGGGTGATTCGTAAGTGATTTGTATGGGGCGAAGCAATTGGCTTTCTTGTTGCAAATCGACATTCACTTTCACCACAAAAAACTTCAAATTGCTTTTGATATAGGGGTCTAATACCTCGTGGGCAGTAGCTGGAATTTTGTAGCCATTGTCCAACAACCAACGTTTGAGACCTACCGACTCGGTGGCAGAAAGTATCAAAATATCGTATTCTCCAACAGCATATTTTGCCTCGATGGTCACGCCATAATCTGCATCTGTTGTTTCTGCTCGCGATTTCGATTCCATTACTGTAGCTGCTTTCGGCGCACTACTGCGTTCCTTATATGCATGAACAGGTTGACAAGGATCGGTATCGTAGTATTCTACCAAACGTGGTGCCGAATAAGCATCTATATTGTCAAAAATACTGCGCTCCACCACGCGAATATCTGCCTCTTGCAATACGACAGGCACAGGCACTACCATCGCAAAATCGTTGACATTACCACTAAAATCGTTCGACATGGTGAGGGTTGTGCGGTTGCCGTCGCGCACCAAAATAACTTCGGAGGCTTCGTTAAAAAGGCTCGCATCGGCTTTGGCTACATAAAAACCACAAAAAGCCCATAGACTTTTGGGTAATGCAAAAACGACTGCTATAACTATCGAAACAAGCAATAGATTTTTCATACGAAATTTTTTTGAATGATAGAGAAAATAATGGTACTTGGATAAGCAAAGGTAAGGATTATTTGCCGAATACAGGACAAAACAAGTATTTTTTTTGTAGAAAACTACACAAATATCGTATTTGGGTGAATTATTTGGTGTTTGATAGACAATGTATTGTAGTTGCAAGCATCTTTTGTATCAAAATTTCCAAAAAAAGATGGGCTTTGGCGACCCTCATCACCAAAGCCCTTTAAGAATAACCAATCAGAAAACAAAACCCAATTATTACAACAAAAATTCTGAATTGTTTGATGTATTGACTTGGTTTTAGAGAAGGGTCACAGGTATAAAGACGTTTTTTTGCAAAAAAAATGATTTTTTTCGCAAAAAAACGTCTTTTAATGGTTATTTTACACATTAAACATACCAAATAGCTCGATTATAGCGTTATTCTACGTATGTTTGCCTATTAAAAACGAGATATATTGGGCTATGAAAAAAATACTGACCATTGTGGCATGCTTATGTAGCGTGTTGGTATGGGCACAGACGGTGGATTACCGTTTGCCATCGCGCTATGTAGATGTGCTGATTCCGAAAGAGTATCAAAAAGTAGTAGATTATACACTTGCCTATTTGAACACCAAAGGTACTATCGAAAGCCTAAATAACGGCATTATTCGTTTTCGTGCCAATGGAGAGCAGCACGATTTGGGTTTGGATAATGTGGTGCGAAAATGTGCCAATCAGATAGATCGTTCTTTGTGGCGTGCTATTGTAGAGCGTCATTTTGATAATTATTTTCTGTTGGAACAAAACATCAGCGAACTGTCTATGGAGGTATTTGACTCGGTCAAAAACAATTTGTGTGTTCGGTTTTATCCCATCAATAATTCTAAACAATTTGGTGCAGAGTGGCAAAATAGCATGATCACTCGCAGCGATTTGCCTAACGTTTATTCCGTTTTGATGCTCGATGTGGCAGGCGGTTTTGTATCCATCGACCAACAACAAATTGCTCTTTGGCAACAAAATAGCGATACTTTGTTTCGTATGGCATTGGGCAATATGCAGCAACACCCACCCAAGATAGTGTATACCCAATGGGCAAATCCTCAACCTTATTTCCAATTTGCCGAAACCAATTATGCTGCTGTTGCTGCGCTCAACCTACCCTATTTTATTCCCGACCAAGTGGGTAAATATGGGACAGTTTTTGCCATACCAACCAAAGGTTTGTTGATGGGTTATCCTATCAATGATCCCGAAAGTTTTAAGCATTTTATTCGTTATGTATATCCTGCTGTGACTTATTTTCATGCCGACCAGCCGGGAGCTATCACCACCGATTTTTATTGGTATTATGACCAAAAGTTCGAGAAAATACAGCTCAAAGCCCTGCCCGACCAAGATACTTTTAGTGTAGAGACTCCCGAAAAATTGTTGGAGATTTGGAAAAAGTAAGCGATTTAGTTGTTGGACGTTTTTGTTTTTAACAGTTTTAAAATACTTTATTCAGCATTTGTCACTTTTGTCCAAATTCTAAAATTTTGTTTTTTTTCAAACAAAAAATTTCGGGATAGTGTTCTTTTTGGTCGGAAAAAAGCTGTTTTTGCGGTAAAAAATAACGGTATATTTGTTCGAATGGCGAAGCGCGTTAGGGATGCGGAGGGTGGCGTTAGCCAGTGCGGAGAGCAACGCAGCACCAAGCAAAGCGAAGCCCGTAGCAGCCCGACCCGCAGGGAAACGCCCAAAAAAATCAATGTGTTATTATCGGACTATTTAACCCAAATGGAATGCTAGTAAACCTAAAAAATCCCCCTAACAATTAGGGGGATTTTGGGGTTATAATAGCGTTTCACTAAGGACGATTACATGCCAAAACCGTAGTAGTATTTGTTGGGATAGCCTGGATAAACTCCTTCTATCAAAACTCCGCCTTCGGTGGCGAGGGCTTTTTCTACTTCGGCAACAGTAGTGACAGGCTTGCGGTCGATGGCTGTGATAATAAAACCTTCTTGGATGTCGGTGGAACGAGCTAATTTGCCTGCCTGACTCAAAGATTTGATTTTGACACCGCCTTTGATTCGCAATTTGGTGGCTTCTTTGGCATCTATTTCTTCAAATTCGGCACCCAAAATTTCTGTTACTTTGCTTTCTTCTTTTTTCAATACATCGGTATTACCTTTTTTGTTTTTGAGGGTAATACTAATGTCTTTTTGCGAACCTTTGCGGTCAACAGAAATGGTTACTTTGTCGCCAGGACGATGACGACCAATTTGTTCTTGCAGTTCGGGGCTTGATTTAACGGTCACACCGTCTACTTTGGTGATAACATCGCCCACTTTCAAACCAGAGTTAGCTGCAGACCCATCGGCTAACAAACTATCTACATAGACTCCTTGCGTGACGTTAAGGTCATATTTTTGGGCAACTTCGCCGTCGACATCTTGGATAAGGATACCCAAAAATCCGCGTTGTACCATGCCATAATCCAACAAATCGTCTACTACTTTTTTGACGATATTGGCAGGAACCGCAAAACCATAACCTGCATAGGTGCCTGTGGGTGTGGCAATAGCCGTGTTGATACCCAACAAATTGCCTGCCATGTCGACCAAAGCACCACCCGAATTGCCCGGATTAATGGCTGCATCGGTTTGGATAAACGACTCTAAGGCTGTTTTGTCGTCAATGATGTGGATATTTCTACCTTTGGCGCTGATAATACCCGCCGTAACGGTAGAAGTGAGGTTAAACGGATTGCCCACTGCCAACACCCATTGTCCTACTTTGGAGTTGTCGGAATTGGCTAAGGCAAGGAAAGGCAGGTCTTTGTCTTCGATTTTGATGAGGGCAAGGTCAGTAGAAGGGTCTGCTCCAATGACTTTGGCGCTATAGGTACGTTTGTCATAGAGGGTAACGTCCAATTTGTCGGCATCGCGTATAACGTGGTTGTTGGTCACAATATAGCCATCATTGCTGATAATTACGCCCGACCCTGACCCCACGTTGGGTTCTTGTTGTCCATAGTCTTGGTCAAAAGGACTACCTCCGCCGCCACCAAAAGGGTCTCCAAAAAAGAAGTCGAAAGGACTCATGCCGCCGCCACCATTGCCGCGATAGCTGCGTCCGCTGCGACTTGCAGTTTTGACACCTTCAGTAGCTTTGATGTGTACAACGGCAGGCATAGTGGTTTCGGCAGTCGCTGTAAAATCGGCGGCAGTGCCACTACTGTTCATAAAGTTGGTTAGGCGAGCAGGAACGGCAAAATTGCTAGAAGAAGAGGTATTGTTGCTATTTCCAATACCTGTTATTTTAACAGCACCTACTGTAATGATACTACCCAAAAGAGCAGCTCCTAATAACGATGTGAAACGATTCATGTTTTATTGCTGTGTTTTTTTTATTTGAGATGAAAAAATAGTGTACAAATTATTACATAGTTATTTTAATTTGATACGTGATATTGCTTAAAAAAGTTACACGGATTATTGGATTTCATGTTGTTGAATATATTGTTGGTAGTTGTTTTGTAACCAATAATAGAGCCAAAGCCCCATACCAATGATAATAAGGCTGTAGATAAGTACAGGATTGTGGTAAGTTTTGTAGAATACTGTATTTCGAATCAAATACCACATGATAGTTGATACTGTGCCTGCTATTATCAAACTGTGTGTCATTACATTGCCCATATAGTTGGTAAAGCGCTTAAAACTTTTGGGGAGTTGATAGAAGCAGGCTGTCCATGAAGTTTTTTTGCCGAGGTATAAATATGCCACAAATTCTCCAAAGCTGTAGCCTTTTTGAGGTGGAAACAAGGAAAAATTGCTAAAAGTAGCTTGGTAATTGGCATAGATGATATAGGCTAACAATGCGCCAATAACGAATAGTAGCGGTAGCCAAGACATGCCCAATACACTCACCAAAGGATTGGCTTCGTTCTTTAAATCTGGTGTGTGCTGGTAGGTGGCGTATACATCATACGCTCGTGTGGCTACAATAAAAAGAGTAGTGCTTATAAATTTTATTGCCTTATACATACTGAAAACACCGTTTTTGAATACTACTGCAAAGTTACGGTGTTTTCAGTATACCTAACGTATTGTTAAGACTTTTTAGTGTATCTATTAACAATTATTAACCATAAAAAGTTCCCAAAGAGTAGCATTTTTTGTGTTTGCCTCAAATAACCTTGAGCGATATGGCAAAACAAATATCTCTACTTCGATGATTTTTTTATAAATGCCTAATAATCAAGTAATTACATCACTTTTGGGCAAGTGTTTAGGAAGCACGCATTGTTTAGTATTTGATACAACGCGCTGCAATGGTCTGTTGTTCGCCCTGCCATTGGAGTAGATACATACCGCTTGGGTAGGTACCCATATCAACAGTTGCAAGAGAGTGAGTCATGCTGGAACTTTGCCACAACAAACGTCCTTCGATGCTGTATAGCGACAAGGTGTATGGTTTGCCTTCGTTTTGGGGAGATTCTACCACCACTTCGTCATGAGTGGGATTGGGATAGAGGTGTAGGGTGTTTGCGGCAGCATTCGGCAAGGTAGGTGGTTTGATACCCACAGGAAAATCGCTGCGCTTGTTTTCGTACCAAGCAATTTTGTCGTCCAACAAGGAGGCAGACAAAATGTCTTGGTCGCCATCGTTGTCCAAATCGGCGGCGTAGACAGAGGTGGCTCCGAGGGCGTTGGTGGTGATGATGTGTTTGTTCCATTGAGAACGGTCATGATTGTAGTAATTATCTACCCAATAAACCGCATCGGCTGTATATGAACAAACTATAATATCATTGTCACTGTCTTGATTAATATCTGCACTATAAATAGCAGAAGGGGTTATCACGTTTTGTGCAATTATTTCGATGTTACTTGCCAGCCAAAAATGTGCTTCGACCACATTATTATTGGATTTGCAACTCAAAATTTCCTTATTTGGCTCGATGGCGTTCACTTCTGCTATGTGTACATCATTGGGCGATATTTGGTCATCTGTTAGCCAGATATTCCATTCTGTAGCATTTTCAGCACTTTGGTACAACAGTAATTTTCCTGCTGCTCGGTCAATAAGGGCAATATCTAACCAGCCATCGTTATTAACATCTTGTAGTTCAACCGCTTTGGCACCTACTAAATTATTAAAAAGCGACACAGATGTCCATGTTCCATTGCCATTGTTTTTGAACCACGATAACCAATTATAGGTAGCTCCAACTGCCACAATATCTTGCCAGCCATCTTTGTTGATATCTCCTACTGCCACATCTATTGCTCCACTCACTTGTGTGCTAATCACTTGTTCGCTTCCAAAGGTTTCATCTGCATGGTTGCGATACCATGATACTGTATTGTCTTCGCTTGAAACAGACACAACATCTATCCAACCATCATTGTCTATATCGGCGGCTTTAACAGCTTGCGCGCTTTGTGCGGCAGTGTTAATGATGATTTCAGGACTAAAAGTACGGTCTCTATTGTTCCGATACCATGCAATTTTATTGTCGTTTTCGGAGGCAGACAAAATGTCATGGAAACCATCATTGTTTAAATCGGCAGTATAGACACATCGTGCGCCTTGTGCAGTGAGGCTAATGATATGCTCGTCAAAAGAAGTAACTCCCATATTAGGCATCCATATAATGTGGTTAGGTTCTACTTCTATAAGTTCGAGATTATTGTTGTTGTCTATTCTGCAAAAATAGTAGTCCGTAACGTCTTTATTGGGTAATGTCAAACACAGTTCAAAATCATTTCCCGTATTGCATAAAAAAAGAAGTTTGTCTTGTGCATTGGAGATAACTATATCATCAAGCCCGTCTTGGTCATAATCAGCAATGATAGAACTTTCTACATTATGTTCAAGCAAAAGTGTTTCATAACTACCATCTGTTTGACCAAGATATACTCGTATGGTACTTTGATAGAAAAAGGCAATATCGGCGCGGTTATCGTTATTGGCATTAAGTGTTCTAATGGTGGGGTTTTCCGCACTAAAAAACTGCATTATCTCTTGTAAAACTGTATCAGCAACAAAAGTACCTCCGTTATTGTGCAAACATTTTAGTCGGTAAGTGTCCTTATCATAGAATAGTAGGTCTTTATCTCCATCACCGTCCACATCTCCTGCTGCCACTTGGTTGGCATTTACATAGTCATTAACGCCTAAAGCAAAAGTACCGTCTGACATATTTAATAAATAATATGCTTTTTTAGTGTACTGACTTACTCCAAGTATATCTATTCGTTGATCATTATTAAGGTCTTCGAAAATCATCGAGGAGGATATATTTCCATAATATAGCACATTGGGAGGAGCAAAAGTTGTATTCCCATTGTTCATAAATATATTAATGCTATAATTATTAGTATAAACAATATCGTTGTATCCATCATCGTTGTAGTCTGCTACATTGAATACTGAATTTTGCAGTATATCGCCTATATAGATTATACGTTGTTCTGAAAAACTCTGGTTTTCATTATTTTCATACCAACTTATTTTGTAGTCACCAATCAACAACAAATCGAGATAGGAGTCTTCATTTAAATCGATAGTAAATACTTCTTGAATATTTTTGATGGTTTCGTCTACTACTTGATAAAAACTGAAGCTATTATTGATATGTTTGGCATAAGCAACATAAGTACTGTGTCCCAATACGATTATATCTAAAGTGTCATTATTATCCATATCTGCTACATAATAATTATTAATGTTTGTTGCGTTTAATAATGTTTGTGTATTATCAAAACTTTGTCCATTTATATTTCTACACCATTTAATTGTATTACCATCATTAGATAAAAATAAAATATCTTTGTAGTTGTCATTATTTATATTTGCTATTTTAATTTTATAGATGTTTTGAAGGGTAGCATTGTAAACTATAGTAGCAGCAGAAAAAGTACCACCATTGTTTAGCATATAGGCAATTTTCTGTGAAGAAGTTGTAAACACTACATCAGGCAACGAATCATTGTTGATATCTTCAAATAGAACATTTCCAAAATAACCCTCTACCAGAGTCTCAAGACTATCAAGATTGCTATTAGGATTTCCTAATAAAATACCGTTCTGTTGTACTATAATTATTTCTTTTTGTCCATCATTATTCATATCTAACAGTTGTATATCTTTCATATTGCTAATATCCATATCAAGTTCTTCTATAAAAATAGTTATTTCTTCAAATTGTCCATTACCAATATTTATAGCATATCCTATATAGTTATATGAATTTACATAAATAGCATCTATTAATCCATCATCATTAATATCTCTAAATAAGAAAAAATAGTTATATTCCAATAACATGCCATTATAAGTAATATGGCTAACTAGTAATTGTTCTGGTTCAAACTGTCCATTATCGCCTTGTAGAACCCCATATATATCATTATATTTACTATATATTATATCAAGTTTATTATCATTATTAATATCCATTATATTTATGTTTTCATATCCCAATAGTACTTGTTGTGATATGCATTCTGCTGTGTGATTCAAAGTACCTTCCTGATTATATTGCACAAAAAAACCTAAATAGGTATCAGCAAGTACTACATCTAACCAACCATCATTATTCATATCACCTATATTGATATTTTGGTAATTGTGTACTTCGCCCAATGTATGTGGTAATCCAAAACTAATCTGCGCTCCTACATTAGTGCTATTCATAAGGATAATCCACAATAAAAGACAATAAGGAAGGGTGCTACTATTTTTGATAAACGATGTGGTTACTTGCATAAAAAAGGATTTTAATGAGATGAAAAAATGAGGTTTTTTAGTGTTTCAAAATACGCGCTGCAATGGTCTGTTGTTCGCCCTGCCATTGGAGTAGATACATACCGCTTGGGTAGGTACCCATATCAACAGTTGCAAGAGAGTGAGTTATGCTGGAACTTTGCCACAACAAACGTCCTTCGATGCTGTATAGCGACAAGGTGTATGGTTTGCCTTCGTTTTGGGGAGATTCTACCACCACTTGGTCATGAGTGGGATTGGGATAGAGGTGTAGGGTGTTTGCGGCAGCATTCGGCAAGGTAGATGGTTTGATACCCACAGGAAAATCGCTGCGCTTGTTTTCGTACCAAGCAATTTTGTCGTCCAACAAGGAGGCAGACAAAATGTCTTGGTCGCCATCGTTGTCCAAATCGGCAGCGTAGACAGAGGTGGCTCCGAGGGCGTTGGTGGTGATGTAATACTTGCGCCAAGTACTATCTACTGGCATTTGGTAGTTATCATACCATACAATAGCATCTTCCAAATGAGAAGCCACCACTATGTCTTCGTCACCATCTTGGTCAAAATCAGCTCCTTCAATAGCAGTTGGGTTGAAAATAGTGTTTACTTGCCCTATCAAATTTGTGATTGTTGTGTGGTATTGTATTTTATCAGTTGTCCAGCTCGCTACAAATACTTCCGCATTGTTTTGATTTGGATAGGCTTGGGCAATATAAATGTCTTTGGGGTTGGTAGAATCCCAATTGTTTACTTCTAACCAATCTGTTTGGTTGCCAATTCTACTATATGTTTTTATAATATTATTATTTTTATCTGCTATAGTAATATCTGCCCAACCGTCTGCATTTATGTCATTCGCCTCAATAGCAATACTCGTAGCTGCCATACCTATAGGAATGATATTGGCGTTTTCAAATGTACCATTGCCCAAATTTTTATGCCACACTATAGCACTTTGCCCCGTTCCGATAGTAACAATATCTTGCCAGCCGTCTTTGTCCAAATCAACAATAGCAAAATCGCGCGCCTGCCAAATAGTGTCACAAATAATAGTTTTGGGAGCAAAAGTATTGTTAGTGGTGTTTCTGTACCAAGCTATGGTGTTGTCACCTTGAGAAGCAGATACCACATCTATCCAACCATCGTTGTCCATATCGGTAGCTTTGACAGTTTGTGCTTCTTGCGCGTTGGTAGTAAGCACCATTTCGGAGCTAAAAGTGCGGTTGCCATTGTTGCGGTACCATGCAATTTTATGGTCGCCTTGTGAGGCAGACAAAATATCCTGAAAACCATCGTTGTTCAAATCGGCAGCAAATACACTGCTTGCCTCTTGAGCCGATAGACTTACATCATGAGGGGTGAAGGTGGTGACTCCATTAAAAGGGTAACGAGTCAAACCATTATAATTAGTTAATAGAACATCTTTCTTTCCATCATTACCTAATGGAAGTATGTGCAAGTTTCCATCATATACATACGGATACAAAATGGATTGGTGTTTATCAAAAGTGAGGTTATTGCGGTTTCTGTACCAACTTAATTGATTTTCTATCACTACTACTACATCTAAAAAACCATCATTGTCCAAATCATCAACAACTGTATTGGGGTGAGTTTCTGTAGCTGGACTATTATAAACAAGTTCTTCAAAAGTATTGTCATTTTGGCTAAGATAAAACTTAACATATCCATTATTAGGCGTTGCTTCATAAGCATAATATACTACTACTACATCTGCTTTGTTATCTCCATTTATGTCTTTTACTATAAGGTTGTTATAATTAAAATTGTTCATATCTAAATTTAAAAGCGGCTGTTGAGTAGATGAAAAACCATTATTTGTACCATAATAGCAATAAACTATTCCTCGATCTATATTCTTATAAATGACTAAATCATCTACTCCATCACCATTCACATCGCTTAAATACCAATTATATGTATTTTCATTGATGTTGTATTCAATAACACTGTTTGAAGCAATATTTTTTAGATACCCGCATTGTCCCAGACCGTTAACATACAATACATCTATCGCGCCATCATGCGTCACATCGGCATAGATAGTATTACCAATTGTATTTGTAGGCATATCAAGTACAGTGTACAATAGTTCTACATTAGCAAAAGTACCATCTCCGTTGTTGGCAGCCCATTTAATTTCATAATTTGTGTTAAAAATAATGTCTATATCTCCATCTTGATCTGCATCTACCACTTCTATGTTTTCAATATTATTATTTATTTCTTCATAAATTTGTCGCGACTGATATGGTTCATTTTCAGCATTTCCTTCATAAAAAAGAACAGCATCTAATTTGGCTATTATTAATTCGGGATAAGAGTCATTGTTGATATCGGCTCTAAGTGCTTTTACAAAATTATCCGTTCTATTTTTAATAATTTGCAAGACAGTTGCTCCATTATCATTAATAAGGTATTGTTGTATATCAGTACTTATTATAGCTAAAAGTTTAATTTCGTTATTATCTATTATTTCAATATCAGTACTTAACACATAATTAGATGCTAATATAGTTACTGGAACATCAAAGCTATTGTTTCCTAAATTATCGTATCGTACTAAACTGCTATTCCCATATTGAACTACTATATCATTCCATCCATCGCTGTTTATATCTTGCACTATGATATTTTTAATAGATTGTGGTATGTCGAGGTTTATTAACGGATCTGCTTCTATCCAAGTATTTAAATCCCCTGTATTAAACCATATTTCAATTTCTGCCTGCACTTGTATTGGGATTTGCCAATTGATATGGTAATTTCCCCAAACAATATCTAACAAGTTATCATTATTTATATCTTTAAAAATCACCTTTCCTATCTGGATACTATCGCCAAATAATGCTATGGGTTGTGATAGCTGCCATTCCCCATTAATTTGTTTCATATAATACAACTTATGTGCTGATTGTAACATAATTTCGTTTACTCCATCATTGTCCATATCTATTAAAATGGGAATATCTGCTGAAGTATAAGAGGGTGTAACGATGTTAGTTGTAGCAAAAACACCATTGCCATTGTTTTTCAAATAAACAACATTGGAGATTCCCATTGTCACATTACTAAGATGCAAAAAAGCAATATCTATCATTCCATCATCGTCATAATCTGCTAAGTCTATGTCTTGCATATATTGTTCGGTAAAATAGATGTGAATCGGATTTCTGCGGAATACTCCACCGCCTTCGTTTTTTAAACAAAATATATGTTTTTTATCAACCAATACTACAATATCTTTTGTTCCATTGTTTTCAATGTCGGCTATATGAATTTTGATATCGGAAGTGCCTAAATCAAAAATTTGTGGTCGATTCATTAATTGTCCATCTAGCTGGGTCAAATAAACCCCAACCACATTAGCGTTGTAGCATATTGCATCATTTATTCCATCATTATTCAAATCCTCTTTTAAAACATTAGTATAGCGATAGCAATTGGCAAAAAGTTGCGATTTCCCCCAAGTCATCTGCGCCTCAGCTATATGACCACCCAAGCAGCAGAACAATAAAGAGAGTGTAAATAAAATTTTTACCATCTTACGGATTGTTTGAAAAGTTTCCATATATCTGAAAGTTTGTTTTAGATAATAAAAAACAAAATATAAAAAAATTGGCACAAAAAAACACTCATTAATGTAGCAAAGGTAGTATTTTTTATTCAATAGTCAAGCAAAAAAAATGTTATTGTTGAAAAAAATTTGGCAATCTCCCAAAAAAGAAGTAGTTTTGTATGGTTAAATTTCACCAGCCTCCAAAATGCTTACTTTTTAAACATGTTCCAACGATTAACCTACTATTGGCATTGGTTGCGCGATGCTGTTTGGTACTATTATGCCGACGATATGCCTCGAATGGCTGCCGCAATGTCGTTTTATTTGTTAATGGCACTACCTGCCACTTTGTTGTTAGTGACATTAGGTTTAGACAATGTTATTCAAAACCAAATTGTGCAAGAACAAATACACCATACTTTGCGACGCATGTTTGATGCCAATAGCAGCGAAACCATTTTGGGGATTGCCAACAACATTCGCACCCACCACTATCCCAATATCTGGTTTAGTTTGCTGGCAGTTCTAAGCGCTTTGGTGAGTGCTACGGGTGCTTCTGCACAACTACAGTACAGTCTCAACAAAATTTGGGGTGTAAAAGCCAATCCCAATTGGAGCAACACGCTACTGCATTTGCTAAAAAGCCGAATATTGGGAATTATTTTCTTTGTACTAATTGTTTTGCTGGCAATAGTAGGTTTGGTAGCAAGTAGTCTTTTGAATATATTTTATGACTTCATAATTCAATATATTTCTATCGGTAAATACAATTTGCTATATATTGCCAATTTTGGCATTTCCTATATCCTCTACTTTTTTGTGTTTGCCATTATTTATAAATATGTTCCTGATGTCATATTGCGGTGGCGCGATGTGTTGCCCGGAGCCTTGCTCACCACTTTTTTGTTTGGCATTGGGCGTTATTTGATTGGGCAATATGTTGCACAACTTAGTGCTTTTTCTCCCTACGGTGTATCGAGTTCGTTGGTAGTTTTGTTGATATGGGTTTTTTATTCCTTGCAAATTCTCTTTTTGGGTGGCGAATTTATTAAGGCTTCTTTTTTGTTGCAAAAAAAAGTGGTTACCCCCCAGTGGTATGCCTCCATTGTCTCTAAATAATGCTTTGATTGGACAAATAAAAACCATCGGCAGATATTCTTGTTTATTAAGAAATCTGCCGATGGTTTGTTTAGATGCTTGTCCTCTCTCCTACTCTATTTTTCGGAAAACTACCGTCCGCACACATCGACGAACAAGTTCGTCACTTGCGGGGTCAGTGGGATATTGTAGTAACATGTCTTGAGCTTCAGTTTGTTCAAACACTTCTTTCATATTTCGCATCATACCCACTGGGACCCCAGCATTGTGACAAAATCGCAAAAAGACATCGCACTCCCATTGTCTAATATTTTCTTGCAATATCCAGTAGAGGTCTTTGCGGCGAGCGACTCTATCTGCATTGGTATCAAAACGCCCTTCTTCGAGTATTTCTTCTATTGTCAGCACTTTGCATAGTTGCTCAAATTGTCTTTGAGTGCCAACTGCCAGCACCACCCATTTCATGTCTTTGGTCATAAACAAATCACCATACGGCGCTATATTGGGATGTTTGCTACCCAATCGTTGCGGAATATGTCCTGCAATAAGCCAGTTGGTTGCCTGATTCGCTAAGGACGCAATGGCAGTATCAAGCAAAGAAACGCTCACATAGCTGCCCTTTTGGGTGTGTTGTCGTTCCAAGAGGGACAATAAAATGGCTTCTTTCAATTGGTGTGCCGCCAAAATATCTATGACTGCCACAGGTAGTTTGGCAGGTAGTTCGTCGGGCAAACCATTCATATATAGCCAACCCGATTCGGCTTGCAGCACCATATCGTAGCCAATACGCGAACTGTCGCGCCCAAAAGCCGTAATTTCGGCATAAATCAAACGTTCGTTCAAAGCACGAAGGCTGTCATAATCTACTTTCAGTTTTTGACTATCTCCGCCTTTGAAGTTACTAATAACAATGTCGGCTTTGGCAATCAGTTCATAAACGGCTTGTAGGTCTGCTTGGTCGGCGAGGTCTGCCCAAAAAATTTCTTTGTTCCAATTGACACTACAATAGTAGGCAGATAATGGGTCTTGTGGGTTTTCTTGTGGCAACTTCCATGTGCGCGTCACATCTCCCTTTGTTTTTTTGTTCTCAACTTTGATGACACGCGCCCCCAATTCGGCAAAGAACAT
>JAEUUX010000215.1 GCA_016787295.1 Chitinophagales bacterium | reverse complement strand
ATCTAAGCTATTGGCATCATTGTCGTTGCCGTCCCAAGTAATAGTAGCCATACTATAATCGCCAACTCCGTTAATCCATTCGGCAGTATTGTATTGGTCATAAAAAGCAAACCAAGATTCATAAGTAGCAGAAGTATTTAGTGCTTCTACTTTCACATCTACCTCGCCGCCCAAAATACCAGTAGCAGCATAAGTAGCAGCATTTACAGATACTGTCCCATTAGATACCGTTGTATTGGAGATAACACTAATCGTATCTACCACTATACCCGAAGTACATGTATAGGATTGGTCAGAGATGGTCAGTGTAATAACATCTTGACAAGTACCGTCGTTGTATGTAAACGTATAGGTATTACCACCAGGCAAACCCGATGCAGTGGTCAAATATGTCGGGTCTAAGGGGTCTTGGTCAATATAAATGGAGGGAAATGTGGGCGAAACAGTCCAATTTCCACCAGTTAAGGTGGTAGTAAGAACATACGTAAAACCACCCGTAGGAGGTATTCCCTTGCAAATAATTTCGTCGGTGCGTGGGTCGGGGCAAGCTACTGTCCTGAAACCCATATCCAAGGTGTGGTTGTTTTGTCCATAATTGCCGGTAGTGTAGGCTATTTCGGCATTGCCTCCTACAAGTGTGGCATCGTTATCGCGCAGGTCGCCGTTGGTACTACCATCGTTATTTGCCAAGGTAAGGGTTTGTCCGCTTGGGAACGAGGCACTTTGTACGCGAATGGTGTAGGCAGTGTTGGGTTTTAGTTCAGCAGTAACATTGCTATTATTGAAATACCATTGCCCACCATTAGCTGTGGTGGTTGTGCCTACTTGGGTTGAACCTTCAAACAATAGTACCGTAATGCCGTCAATACCTGCTTCGCCTGCTTCTTGTATGCCATCGCCGTTGGTGTCTGTCCATACGCGGTTGCCGATTTCGAGGGGGGCAGGAGAGGCTAATACTTCAATATCTCCTAATACACCTGTTTTATTACCAAAATCAATGCCCGTAAAAGAGGCAGTAGGAGCAGTATCGGGCAAGGTTTCTACTCCTTTTGTATGTGTACCATCGGTATTGTCTAACCAACGTACTCCTGCGGAGTAAACACGATAAACATCATAAGCAGTTTCTATCAAATAAGGAGAGCCGGGTATTTGGGCTAATCCACCCATGGCATCACGCACCCCATTATCGGCTGCATCTACTTCAAAGTAAAACAAATCGGTTCCAGCGGTTGTATTGCCACCACAACTCGAGTTATCTTCCAATTGATAGGTGCCGCTGCCATCTGTACAAGCTTTTAATAAACGAACTCCCATTGTGCCACCTTTTACGTCGTGGATTATTTTTCGTCCGCCAAAAACGATAGAGCCATCTGCGTCAAAAATAATATCCATTACCATGTAACCATCATATTCAAGCCATTCATTATCAACACCTGTTCCAGTTTCTGGTCCTGTGTAGTTATCAAAACTAAGGATAGGACTGCTGCTAAATGTATTGTTTTGCGGATTAAATGTGTATAATGCAAAAGGTTGCTGTCTTAATGCTCCAAAATACTGGTATCTTGCATTAGATTCATTAACAGTATAATTGGGGTCAAAACTAAACGCTGGGTCTAAAACAAAATGCCCTTGGGTCATGATATAAACCAAGCCGTCTTTTTGTCCAATGGCTGTTGCTCGCACCGAACTGGCTGTTTCGCCGCTCATAACGGGTATAGCTACAGCGGTGATAGTAGAAGCATTAATCGGAGAACCATCTATTGGAATAATATACAGTTTTCTATCTGCAAAGCTAAGTGCATATAATTTGGTTCCATCTTCCGAAACATCTATATCGGCAAAAGCTGTATTGTACACGGCATCGCCTACTTGTTGGCGCGCTGATTCTAAATTAAAATCGGGATAAGGCGAAAACGGATTTGTTCCAAAAGTATTTGCCCCAAAAATTAGGTTCAAATCTATTGGTCCGTTTGCTGTATTTGGTGTACCGTTTAGGACAACGGGGCTACTAGGGTTGCTCATATCAATACGATAAATGGCTCCGGTGCCTTGTGGTCCCAAGTCCGAAAGCATTTTTACATACGCCCCCGCAAACAACGTCTTGGTTTTGGCTTGCCAAGCCAAACCATATACCCCTCCAATTTGGCTGAATAAGGCTGCGGTATTAGGTCCAGGCAAGTCGAATGCTGTTGGGCAAGGAGTACCCCACCCCACACAACTTGTGTTGGCTAAATAAGTGGTAGAGCCAGCAGTATTGGGAATGGTCAATACAGAAGGATTGCTAGCATTAACCCCCGTGTGGCTCAATGGCGTAAAACCGCCCAACGCCAAAGTGGGGTTGTTTTCGCAATATTCATACGGACGATTAATTCCTAAATTAATATTGTTTGTTGGTGCAGTAACAAACTGCACCGAAGTAGGACTACCACTGCTGCTATAAAAGGTACTATAATAATTGGTTGGAAAATTAGTAAACTCTATACGTACCGAACCATTTACTCCTGCCAAAGTATAAGTACCGTTTGTTGATGTCGTAGTGCTTGTGATAAGTAAGTTGTTGGCTGCATAAGCCGATACCGTAACACCACTTATTCCTGCATCAATTGCAGTAGGCATCGTATTTCCGTCCTCTACAGAAATAGTACCTGTTATATCCTGTATGCCATTGCTATTATAGTCGTGAAATACTGTACCTGATACTTGGGCATGGGTATATGTTGAATAACATGACAATAGGGACAATAGCAAAAGTGCCTTTTTAAAAAAATAGTTATATTTTAACATGCTTATTCCATTTTTAAAATTTTTCAAGTTGGACTGCTACTCAATTAGATTTTCAGAGTTTTGTATCACAACTTGTTCTTTTATGAAACACTTGATGGTTATTCCCAAATTTAGGGAATAGTCAAGGAGCGTTTGATAGTATTGTAAAATTTTAGAATGCCTATTGTTTGGTTACTGTTATAGGCAAACACCTGATAGGCGGACAACTTGGTGTGCTACAACTACCTGTGTCTGGTATGTCAACTTGTACTTTGCAGTTGGTATCGGTGAGGTCAGTAATGGTTATGGTAACTGTATTACCACTTCCCGCACTGCCATTTTGCAATTGGAAGGTTGTTGCTTGACCATAGCTGGCACTCGTAGGGGTTACGCTTCCGCTACTTACCGTTACAACATAATTGCTACCCAAAGTTGTTCCCGTTGGGTTGAGGGTAAAGCTAATGTAATCGTCGCTCGCATCAGCAGTCGTGCCATTGTTGTTGCACATTACATTTCCTAAGCCTGCGGCAGTGAGGTTGCATAAAGCTCCCGGCTCGTTGATGGTGCTATTGCACATTGCTGTACAACCATTATCGTCTGTAACTGTTACGGTATAGCTTCCCGAAGTCTTGCCACTAATGCTCGATGTCGTTTCGCCGCTACTCCACAAATAAGTATAAGGGCTTGTACCGCCTGTCGCATTCACGCTTGCTGTACCATCGCTGCCACCATTGGTTGTTACATCGGTTTTGGTGCATGTGATGTCCATAAATGGAGGTTGTGTTACGTCATAAATAGCTACGGCTGTACATGTCGCACTTTCGGTAACGGTGACGGTGTAGGTACCTGCTGTTAAACCGTTAATGCTTGCTGTTGTTGCATTGTTGCTCCATAAATAAGTTACTGCACCTGTATTGCCGCTTGGCGTTGCGCTTGCTGTGCCGTCGCTGCCGCCATTGCAACTGACCGGAGTACCTGTTGCTGTGGCTGATAAATTACAGCCCGGCTCGTTGATGGTGCTATTGCATATCGCTGTACAACCATTATCGTCGGTAACAGTGACTGTATAGCCTCCCGAAGTCTTGCCACTAATGCTTGATGTCGTTTCGCCGCTACTCCACAAATAAGTATAAGGGCTTGTACCGCCCGTCGCATTCACGCTTGCTGTACCATCGCTGCCACCATTGGTCGTTACATCGGTTTTGGTGCATGTGATGTCCATCAATGGAGGTTGTGTTACATCGTAAATAGCTACGGCTGTACAGGTCGCACTTTCGGTAACAGTGACGGTGTAAGTCCCCGCTGTTAAACCACTGATGCTTGATGTTGTTGCATTGTTGCTCCATAGATAAGTTACTGCACCTGCATTGCCGCTTGGCGTTGCGCTTGCTGTGCCATCGCTGCCGCCATTGCAACTGACCGGAGTACCTGTTGCTGTGGCTGATAAATTACAGCCCGGCTCGTTGATGGTGCTATTGCACATTGCCGTACAACCATTATCGTCCGTAACTGTTACAGTATAAGTACCAGCAGGCTTGCCACTAATGCTCGATGTCGTTTCGCCGCTATTCCACAAATATGTGTAGGGACTTGTACCGCCCATCGCATTCACGCTTGCCGTACCGTCGCTGCCACCATTGGTCGTTACATCGGTTTGGGTGCATGTGATGTCCATCAATGGAGGTTGTGTTACATCATAAATAGCTACGGCTGTACATGTTGCACTTTCCGTAACGGTGACAGTGTAAGTCCCCGCTGTTAAACCACTGATGCTTGCTGTTGTTGCATTGTTGCTCCATAAATAAGTTACTGAACCTGTATTGCCACTTGGCGTTGCGCTTGCTGTGCCATCGCTGCCGCCATTGCAACTGACCGGAGTACCTGTTGCTGTGGCTGATAAATTACAGCCCGGCTCTTGGATAGTGCTATTGCACATTGCCGTACAACCATTATCGTCTGTAACTGTTACAGTATAAGTACCAGCAGTCTTGCCACTAATGCTCGATGTCGTTTCGCCGCTATTCCACAAATATGTGTAGGGGCTGGTGCCACCTGTCGCATTCACGCTTGCCGTACCGTCGCTGCCACCATTGGTCGTTACATCGGTTTGGGTGCATGTGATGTCCATCAATGGAGGTTGTGTTACATCGTAAGTAGCTACGGCTGTACATGTCGCACTTTCCGTAACAGTGACGGTGTAAGTACCCGCTGTTAAACCGCTGATACTCGCTGTTGTTTCGCCATTATTCCATAAATAAGTTACGGAACTAAGATTGCCGCTTGCTGTTGCGCTTGCTGTGCCGTCGCTGCCGCCATTGCAACTGACCGGAGTACCTGTTGCTGTGGCAGTGAGGTTGCAAGGTATTATAACACAAGGAGTATGGAAACATTCAATCCCTAAGTCAATGCCATTTGATTCGTTTAACAAATTAAGCGGTTCAAAA